>CAYOLY010000001.1:0-109280 GCA_964404945.1 uncultured Candidatus Saccharibacteria bacterium
CTAGAGCCGTTAGATGGCGAAGAGTAGAACTTAGCTTTGGCAGAAAGATCAGGTAAAAAGAAGCTCCGGAGGACCGGAGCTAGAAACATCCCAAGGATGACAAAGATTCTACTAGTAAGCTCTTTGCAAACCCGTACCTGCGGAAACTACATCGCTGCCTGACGGTTTTTTCTAGAAAGGGCCATTGTGCATGATCAGTGCAACTGGTTACCTTCCCTATGCTTTATATATTACCATACTATCGAAAAAGTTCAACAACTTTTCCGTTTTTCTCAATGAGAATAGCCCGTTTTATTGACTTGATATGACGAAATTCTATTTGAGTTGCGCACGAACTTTATCGATATGCATCTTAGTAAAACGCGCATCTATGATTATATTGCAAGATTGCTGAATTGCACGATGCAGAGCATGTTGCACAGTACGCTTACCAGTACCGGTAATACTCTTTAATTCCCAATATTGCCGGTTTATCAGAAAATCTGCACTTTTTTGACTATTACGGAGAACAATCTTAACATTAACCTTGAAGAAAGAGGTTAAGAGCTGAGCCGCCGTGATTTCCGCCATTGACGGAAATGGGCTAACACCGCTAGGTATGATAACCGAGAAATTTTGCTTCATTTTTGCAGTGTAGCATACTAAAGCGAAAAATAACAAGCACAGCCGTATTCTTATTGGTAGTTTTAGGCTTTTGGGCTGTTTTTGTGCTGTTCGTAGCGTCGCCAAGCTGTACGAAACGCCGGAAGGCCGAGAAGAAGCGTAGTCATAGCGAGACGATCACGACGCGTGGCGAGTGGATTGCTAAAAACGTCTTTGCGATGACGGCGAAGATAACGAACAATCTGACGGCGACTAGTTAGAAAATCTTTACGTTCGGCAGGAGAAAGAGTTTTATCATCAAGCATTACCATTTGGCGTAGAATGCTAAAGCGAGCGTGCATACGACGTTTCTTCACCAGGAGTTCAACCTGAGTACGCTCAGCTTGGTCGCGAGAAGTAGACCAAGCAAGTATGTCGTCGCACATCTGGTCAGTTAAAGCAATTAGATCTAGCTTGGCTGGAGTATAACTTTGTTTAGTAATGGAGCCAGAGTTGTGATAATAATTATAAGGTCGCTGCGCGGAAACGGTAATCTCTGGGCATTGTAAGACTAGGCGATAAGTCGTGCCTACGTCTTCATAGAGTTTCCCTGCCGGGAAGCGTACATCTGCAAAAAGCTCGCGTGCGTAGAGTTTACTCCAAGCGGAAACCGTAAAGCCTTGTTCGCAGAGCATGCGAGTAAGGCAGGCTGTGGTCGTTAAAAGTTCGACATTCTCCGGGATGGGTGTGGGTTCATCGGGCCATTCTAGGCTGCCCATCACGCCAAGCTCAGCTCGCTCATCGAGATTCGGGAAAATTTCTGCGTTAGCAGCCAGCTCCCGAAAACCAGCGATAGCCATTTTAGTCTGATGCCGAGTGCAGAGGCCAAGCAACAACTCGACAAGGTATGGCTGGACCGAATCGTCCGAGTCTACAAAAGTAATAAAGTCGCCAGTAGCAATATCGAGCCCGGAATTACGCGCACTAGAAAGACCCTGGTTCGGCTGATGGATTACCTTCACTCGAGAGTCCTTTTTGGCAAAAACGTCACAAAACTGCTTGCTCATATCGGTCGAACCATCGTCAACGAGGATAATCTCTAGATTCTCGTAGGTCTGGGTTAGAACCGAATTAACGCAACGTTCCAAGATCTTTGCAACATTGTAAACCGGAATGATGACCGAGACGAGCGGAGTTGAACTTGTATAGGCTGTACAAGTTCGATCATCCTTTACCTCTGTTGATTTAGAAAAAGCCACCACTAATAAACCTAAACTCTGTCTTTTATTTCGTCAAATTTAGCGAGAGCGGCAGCGATAGTCTTGTCCATATCATAATAAGCATATTCACCTAAACGACCACCAAAGATAATACTCGGTTCGTTTTCGGCGAGCGCACGATATTGATCTAGTTTCTCGCGGTCCTCGGCAGTATTAACTGGATAGTACGGCTCATCGTCGCGAGTCCAAGTTTTACTATATTCGCGGACAATAACAGTTTTGCCCGAGCCTTCAGCATAGCAGCCATAGTTGCGCTCAGGATGAAAATGTTTGAATTCATGAATACGAGTGAACTTCTGGTCGAGATCGGCGTAGTTCATGACCGGACAACCCTGGAAATCGTCGACATCCACGACTTCCTTCTCGAGCTCAATCGAACGCCACTTCAACTCACCAAAACGATAGTCATAGAATCGGTCGATCGGGCCAGTATAAATCGTGAGAATCTCCGAGCGGCGCAATTTGGAAATCTGGGGATCCGTGAAATAATCTACGCCAAGGCGAACTTCAAGATTCTGGCCACACTTGGCGACGATATTTTGAAACCAAGCGTTGTAACCGTCGACCGGCAAACCCTCGTAAGTGTCCTTAAAATAATTATTATTGTAGTTGTAACGCACAGGGAGGCGCTTGATAATCTCTGGGGAAAGTTCCTCAGCAGGAGTCTGCCATTGTTTAGCGGTGTAGTTCTTGATAAAAGCGTTAAAAAGTGGTTTGCCGATAAGAGAGACTCCCTGTTCGGCAAGGTTAGCCGGGCGCGTCGGAGCGCTAGAAGCCTGTTTCGCAATCTCAGCGCGGGCTTCGTCCGGAGTGTACGAGCTATGGAAAAATTGGTTAATCGTGCCAAGATTAATCGGCATCGGATAAACTTCGCCCTTGTGGGTGATATAGACCTTGTGGACATAATTAGTAAAACTAGTAAATTGGTTAGCATATTCCCAAACCCGCTGATTAGAAGTATGAAAAAGGTGAGCACCGTATTTATGACATTCGATGCCCGTAACCGAATCGACTTCCGAGGCACAGTTACCGCCAATGTGATCTCGACGGTCGATAAGGAGAACCCGCTTCCCTAGCTTACGGACGAGACGTTCGGCCATAGTGAGCCCAAAAAGACCAGCCCCGACGACCAAAACGTCGTAAGGGCGCCCAACGGACGATTTTTTTGACTTAACACCAGCCATATTGATCCTATTGTAACAGTCTAACAGAGGAGGTGTCAACCTTAAGCGGTTAGCTCCAGAGGTTTTCGTAAGCTTTTGCGATTTCGTCTGGGCTACCATCGGCGGCAATTTCGCCGTTTTCAATCAAGATAGCCCGATCACAAAACCGACGAACATTCTCCATACTGTGCGTGACAAGGATGACAGTCTGGTTGCCGTGAAGACTAGCAAAATAGTTGTTACACTTTTCTTGAAAAGCGGCGTCGCCAACGGCAAGAACTTCGTCTAGGATCAAAATATCGCCCTTAGCACGAATCGCGATCGAAAAGGCAAGACGCACCTGCATACCGGAAGAATAATTTTTTAATTTCGCATCCATAAACGGCTCGAGTTCAGCAAACTGGACGATTTCATCATACATGGCATCCATTTCTTTACTCGAAAAGCCGAGCAAAGCACCGTTCAGGTAGACATTTTCACGACCGGTTAGCTCTGGGTTGAAGCCAACACCAAGTTCGATAAACGGCACTAGCGTTCCTTCGACTTCGATCTTCCCCGATTCGGGGTAGTAAATATTAGCAAGCAGCTTCAAAAGAGTCGACTTGCCCGAGCCATTACGCCCGACAATGCCGAGAAACTCACCTTCTTTTACCTCAAAGTTAATACCACGAAGAACCTCTTGACGAGTGTAGCCTTTGACGCCCTTGAGCCAGTTGAAAATAGCCTGTTTTAGGCCGGCGGCACGCTCGGTCGGGAGCTTGAAGGACTTATAGAGGTCCGTCACCTTGATGACGGTTTTTTGCACAGGTTTTGCACAGGTTTTTGGGGATTTTTCCACATTTTTTTGTGAGTTTTCCACTTGTTCTACCTGTTTTTCCACAAGTTTTCCACAGGATGTAGTGGCGTTTTCCACAGATTTAGCCTTTTTCATTGACTTTTTCGATGGAGTGTGATATAATGAAGAGATAGAGTGTTTTTTCTTGGACATTTAGACCTCCTCCGCAAAATAACGGGAACGTTTACGGAAAAAGAGCGCAGCCAGAACGAGGACGAGGATTACAAGTAGGATCGGAATCATGCAGACAAGCGGGTTATCGATAAGGCCCCAGGTAGTAAGCGTAGTGTCGGTAATTAAGTTATGCCGAACGTCTTGGATAACTTGGGCAATCGGATTCAAGAGGAGTACTTGCGCAATAAATGGACCGTAGGAGCCGGCGTTCATGACCATCGAAAGCGGGTAGATGATCGGAATAGCATAGAACAACGCCTGGATCAAAACATCCCAGATCGAAGTAACGTCGCGATACTTAACGTTGATAGCACCAAGCAAAAAGGCAATACCGAGCGAGAAAGCGTAAAGTTCGAGGATCGAAAGCGGCACGAGGAGCCAAGACCAGGTCGGAGTAACACCGTTAAGCAACGCAAAGACAATAACAACACAGAGGTTGATAGCGAGGTTGATCAAAGCAGTAGCAGTCGCAGAAACCACGACGATATATTTCGGGAAACTAATTTTGCGAAGGAGATCACCGCGCTGGACAATGGCCTGGATACCTTGGCTAGTACACTCAGTAAAGAAGTTCCAGAGAACGGTGCCGGTTAGTAGATAAACCGGATAGTGCGGAATATCGTCGCCAAAACGGAGGATTTTCGAGAAGACAAGATAGAGGATCGCGAACATTAGCAACGGCCTTAAAACAGCCCAGAGATAGCCCAAAACCGAGCCCTGATAGCGGAGCTTGAAGTCGGTCTTGACTAACTCGCCAAGTAAAATACGGTTCCTACGACAGAACACGTTTGGTATGGTTCCCATAATCTGCACTTTATTATACTACAACATCTTCTTCAGGGCAATGCGTAGTCGTAGCACGCGATAAGCGAAACGAGGGTGCTTCAGGATAGCACGGAGCGCAAGCCAGTCTTTACGGTTAAAATCAGATTTATGGAGCAAGCCCTCATCTTCAGCGGCGAGGAATTCTTGGCGCCAAGTTTGGTAAAATTGCTTGGCAAGCGAGCCGGAAAGGCGCTGAAAGTTCCAATGATAATGGTGGAATTTCGCCATGAGCATAAGACCGCTAAACTCCGGGAAAATTCCCCGTTCCGTGAGAAAAGTCTCGATCTCAGCATATTCAGCCACGACAGAGTTGACTTTGCCGGGGTCGTTGATTGAGGAATTAACGTTATCGATGCGATAGTGAATAAAAGCATCCGGCGTGAGGACGACTTTTCTCGCGAGAGTCCAAACCTTAAAATTAAAACTGGTATCCTGGTACGACGCGCCGGGAGTGGGCAAGAAGTTAATATCGTTTCGAGTAAGGAAGTCACGACGATAGATAGCAGACCAGATAGCAGGAGCAAAACAGAAGAAACCGCGACGATTAGACGGTGGATCCAAAATCTGAAGCGAAGTAATCTCGGAAGTTTTCTCGGCACGCTCAGAACCATCTTTTTGGGTACGAAACTTGTAATAATTAGCCTTCACGACGTCGGAACGATGTTCCCTAGCGAGCCGATATAACTTCTCAAATGCATCTAGTTCGATCCAATCATCCGATTCTACAATTGCAATATATTCACCCCTAGCCTTCTTTAAGCCTTGGTTCATGGAATCACCATAGCCTGAGTTTTTCTTATCAACAATTACAATACGGTCATCATTTTTTGCGAACTCTTTAATAATTGCTAACGAACCGTCCGTAGAACCGTCGTTTAGACAAATGATCTCAATATCTCGCAACGTCTGGTCAACCACGCTCTGCAAACACTGTCGCAGATACTTCTCAACGTTATAAATAGGGATTAAAATTGAGACCTTAGGCTCCATAAGGATATTATAGCATGATAGGGGTATGCTATAATGGAAGAATGACAAAGAAAAAGGTGGTGGAGAAAAAGGGGGACTTTGTAGATGCGCTGGTGGCTTGGGGGTGTGGACTATTACATTTGACGAAGTACCAAAAGATTTTGACTCAGTTAGCAAAGTTCGTAATCGCGGGCGTGATTACAACAGCAATCGACTGGGCGATTTATTTTGCGTTGTGTCACTTTTTGCTAATGAATCCGTTAATTGCACAGCTGTTCTCCTTTACGGCCTCGACCGCAGTAAGCTTTTATATTAATACGGTATGGGTGTTCGATACAACCAAAAACAAAACTCGGCGACGGTTGGTGGCGGAGTTTTTCTTTTTTAGCTTCTGCGGGCTAGTAATGACAGAAATCATGCTCTATTTGTTCATCGACAAGATGCATATCAACTATATGATTGCAAAAATCATTGCGACAGCAGTAGTGATGGTGTTTAACTTCGTGACGCGGAAGATGTTTTTGGAAGATAGGAAAAGGGATAACCGATAGTAGAGCGTGTTATAATAGAGTGCAAGATGAAAGAAGCACCAACGGTTAAGATTTTTGTTTCCAGTCATAAGCCAGCACGCGTACCGGATGATGGGGTTTATGTACCGATTCAGGTAGGTTCAGAACTAATAAAAGCGGAATTCCCAGGTTTTTTGCGCGATGACGAGGGAGAGAATATTTCGAAAAAAAATCCGCGTTTTTGCGAAACGACAGCACAGTACTGGGTCTGGAAAAACTTGGAAGATAGCGAAACAGATTATGTAGGCTTTTTCCACTACCGGCGGTATCTAGCCTTTGCAAAGAATTTAAAAGATGCGCCAGATGTTTGGGGGAGTTTAATAAGCACAAGATTAGATACGAAAGCAGTAGAAAAATATGGATTAGATGGTTGTAGTGTTCGCGAGACAGTTAAGCAGTACGACATTGTGCTACCAGAGGCGAAAAACGTGTGCAGCATGCCGAATTCGGGGAAAACCGTGCGAGAACAATATCTAGGATCCGGATTTCTGCATGCGAGAGACTTGGATATTATGCTTGAAGTACTAGGTGAAAAATATCCAGAGTTTGTTCCCTATGCCGAAAAGTATCTAGCTAGCAATAAGACCTATTTAAACAACATGTTCATAATGAAGCGGGAGTTATTCAGGCAATACTCAGAGTGGTTATTTGATATTCTGCTAGAGTGCGATAGGCGAATAGACTATAGCAACTACTCAGTCGAGGCGATTCGGACACCCGGGCACCTAGCAGAACGTCTGCTGAATATCTATATATGGTATATTAAAGACCGGGAACAATACAAGATAAAAGAGCTACCAACAGTGGTTTTTCTGAATACGAATCCAACAATAGACATCGCACCAGCATTCAAAAAGAATAACATAGCTATTGCACTATCGGCGAATGACTATTATGCACCGTTCGTCGCCACAGTATTGGCCTCGATTAAAGCAAATTCAACTCCAGAAAACAACTATGACATCCTAATAATGAATAAAGATATCTTGGCTCAAAGCCAAGAGAAGATGCAGCGGGTCTTGAGGGACAGAAACAACTTCTCATTGAGATTTATTGATATTTCCGAGTTTGAAGAGAAGTTTAGGCCGTTGTTTTTGCGAGGACATTTTACAATTGAGACCTGGTTTCGGCTCTTGATGCCAGAGATTTTGCAAAATTACGACAAGGTGCTATATCTAGATTCTGACCTCGTAACGACAGCGGATGTGGCAGAACTTTATAAAACAAACGTTAGTGATTATTTGTTGGCAGCATGCCACGATGCCGATACGGCCGGACTGTATAACGGTTTTGAACCGAACAAAAAACGCTATATGGACGAGGTATTGAAAATTAAGAATCCGTATGATTATTTTCAGGCAGGAGTACTATTGTTTAACCTGGCAGAATTCCGAAAAAAATATACTGTACCGGAGATGATTGAATTTGCAGGATCTTATCAATGGGAATTACTCGACCAAGACGTGCTGAACTATCTAGCACAGGGCAGAGTGAAGTACATAGATATGGCGTGGAACGTAATGTTCGACTGGCGTTACATGCGAATTCGGGAGATCATCGGGCGAGCACCAAAACGTCTTTACGATGCATACATAAAAGCGCATGCTCAGCCGAAGATCATTCACTATGCAGGGCCAGATAAACCTTGGAATGACCCGAGCTGCGACTACGCAGATATATTTTGGCAGTATGCCCGTGAGAGCGGTTATTATGAAATAATTTTACAGAGAATGCTAGACAAGAGCAATGGTGGAAGCAAAACAAAAGCAGTCATCAAAAAAGTGGCAAAAAGAATTTTGCCAAACGGAACGAAACGAAGGTTATTCGCGGAACGGTTATACCACAAGATCCGTTAGGAAATAAATTAGGCCAAGAGACTATCAACGATATGCTGGCTAGCGTGACCATCACCATAAGGGTTGATACTTTTGGCCATTTTCTGATATTCTACTTTATCAGCAAGCAGCTGTTCAGCAGCACGAACAATATCAGCTTGTTTAGTGCCAACTAACCGCAAAGTACCAGCCTTGATCCCCTCTGGGCGCTCAGTAGTGTCCCGTAAAACAAGGACTGGTTTGCCAAGAGACGGGGCTTCTTCCTGGACGCCACCGCTGTCAGACATGATAAGATAAGACTTTTTCATAAAGTTATGAAAATCGAAGACATCGAGAGGGCTGATAAGTTTGACTCGAGCGTTTCCCTCCAAGATTTCATGTGCGAGACTCTGGACTTTTGGATTAAGATGGACAGGATAGACAACTTTTACATCAGGAAAATCCTTAGTAATTTGGTTGACAGCCTCAAAGATATGACGCATTGGCTCACCAAGATTTTCGCGGCGGTGCGAAGTAAGCAGGATAAGCCGATCGCTCGGTTCGAGCCAGTCAAGGTCAGGATGCTGATAATTTTCATCAATAGTGTACTGCAAGGCATCGATAGCAGTGTTACCCGTAACGATAATTTCTTGGTCTTTGTTGAGGCCGCCACGTTCGAGATTGACTTTACTAACATCCGTAGGAGCGTAAAGATAACGAGCAATACGATCGATTATCTGGCGATTAACTTCTTCTGGGAAAGGTGAGTATATATTATCGGTACGAAGACCAGCCTCAACATGGCCAATAGGAATCTGTAGATAGAAAGCTGCAAGAGCAGAAGCCATAGCAGTAGTAGTGTCACCGTGGACAAGAACAACGTCCGGATGTTCTTTCTTAAGAACGGCACTAACTTTTTGCAAAACACCACTAGTAATGCCGGTAAGCGTTTGGTTCTCTTGCATAATGTCCAAGTCATAATTTGGTGTAATATGAAAAATTTCTAGGACTTGGTCAAGCATACGACGGTGTTGCGCAGTGACACAGACAACAGAATCGACACATTCACGTTTAGAAAGCTCTTTTACAACAGGTGCCATCTTGATAGCTTCAGGCCTAGTGCCAAAAATTGAGAGGATTTTTTTCTTCATAACTAGAACCAGTATACTAGTAACTCCTTAAAATCTCAAGAGGAGTGAAAGTTCGGTTATGGTATAATGATAGATATAGAATAAAAAGTGTGGTTTGCACTAAGGAGATAGTAGGAATTCGATGAAGAAGCTTCATGGTCTGGTGATTAGTTGGTTTTACCCACCAGGAAATTCTTCTGAAGGACTGGTAACCTATAAGTTACTAAGGAATTCTGATTATACCTATGATGTTTTTACGCGTAGAACACATGACGCAGATATGTTTGACCGCCCAACTGATGAAACAAGATTGATAGCTGATAATGTTAGAATAGTGCAGGCAACAATGAATGAAAATGACGCTTGGGTAGCCGAAGCGGTAGAATTTTTTGAGCAAAATCGAGAGAAGTATGATTTTGTAATGACACGCTGTATGACGGCAGCAGCGCATGATGCAGGACTAAAAATTAAACAAAAGTACCCTAGCGTGAAATGGTTGGCCTCTTTTGGGGATCCACTGGTTAATTCCCCCTACATTCGGGACGTGTCAAAATCAGAGAACCCGCACTTACTGCGAAATAAACCTCTATCAATCAAAAATGCAGTACGAACAATTTTATCACCAACCCGGCGAGCAAGTCGGACACTCTGGGAATGGCAACGCAAAAACGACATGCAACTAACAGACTATTTCCGAAAAGTAAACCGCATAACATTCGAGCTAGCGGATTTACTAATATTTAACAACGAGTACCAACGGAAGCATGCCTTCCAAGGTGAATATACGAGATATATCAATAAAGGAGTTGTAGTTAACCACTCTTTTGATTCTGAGCTGTATCCGAAAAAAGTAGTAAAGAGTGACGACAATAAGCTACATTTTGTCTATGTAGGGCACCTGGATGCGTTCCGGAATGCGGGACTTTTGTTTGAAGCAATTAAACGGCTAAAAGATGATGACCCCAAACTAAGAGAGAAAGTACGATTTGACTTTTACGGTCACATGGATGATGGAGACAAGGCAAAGATTATAGATTTTGATATTATAGACGTAGTGTTTGTACATCACGACGTAGATTATCTGACTAGCTTAACAAAAATATCAGAAGCGGATTGGGCTGTCTTGATAGATACTAACCTTGATGATAAACTGGAAGAGTATATTTTCTGCCCAGCCAAGCTAATGGATTACTTAGGCTCGCAGAAGGAGGTATTTGCAATCACACAAACGCGCGGAGCGACAGCGGACGTCATACGAACGACCGGTTGCGGCGTTCTGGCGCCGCATAAGGCCGACGAAGTCTATTGTATCTTATCACAGATTATTGACGGTAGCGTGGCCAAGTCGAAGCGAAACGAAAAAGCGATTAGGCAATATGACGCAAAAGTGGTGGCAAATAAGTTCGACGAGATAGTAAAACGACTGCTAGATAAATGAGGAGGCTATATGGAAGAAAAAGGTCAGTATTTTCTAAAAAAGGAAATAGAATCGCTAAAAGACGAGAACGAGCAACTCTTGAAACAACTTGGAGCGAAAAGATATAAAGCGATCGACAAGATCGTCAATACGGCGTATAAAATTATACCTAAAGTACCGCATAAAAAGAAAGTAGCTGCAAAGAAAAAACCAGCAAATAACCGAAACCGTGAGTTCGTGAAGGGGCGAGTTGATATTGTAAATCATAATTTTTATGATTGGGACGGTAAAGTGCTGTATAAGGGTGGAGCTGAGCGGTACGTTTATGATCTGGCTTTGTTGCTACTATCGTTAGGGTACAAGCCACGAATTCTACAAGGAGCAAAAAGACCTTTTGAAAAAACTTATCGAGGAGTCCCCGTGATAGGCATTAAAGCGGAGGTAAAACCTGGTGATTATCGCGGTCTTTCATTAAAATACAATGAGTATTGTAAGGATGCTGAATTTATTATCGCTTCTCCAAACGAGCTAGCATGCGAAATAACTGATGTTCCCTGCATCGGTATTAATCATGGGGTAAACTTCGACGGAATTTGGACGTCAACAACGTTTGCACCAGTGGAACAATACGCAATTCAAACTAACTCCGTAATCAATGCGACCTACTGCGTATGCGTTGACACTAATTATATCAATTGGATGCGGACAAAGGATTATAAATTGAGCCAAAAGCTGGTATATATTCCAAATTATTACAATCAAGAAACGTTCAAAAAGAACACGAAAAAAGCAAGTTCAGACAAGATCGTATTTGTTTACCCACGACGAATTTATGAACCACGGGGATATGACATAACAATCAAGGCTTTCCGAAATATTCTCAAGAAGCATAAGAACGTCGAACTAAGATTTATCGGGCAAATTGATAATGAAAAAGTCCAGGCAGACATTGATGAGTTTTTGGCCGAGTTTCCAAATAATTCACTACATCGAGAATACAAGATGGAGGATGCGTACAAAGCCTACGAGGGGGCAGATGTAATTTTGGTGCCAACAAGATATTCTGAGGGCACTTCACTGTCTTGCATTGAAGGACAAGCTTCAGGATTACCAGTAATCGCAACTAATATTGGCGGGCTACCGAATCTAATTTTAGACCATTACAATGGGTTATTGATTTCTCCGAATGCTAAGGCCCTAGAAAAAGCCGCATTAGAGTTGATCGAAAGCCCGAAACTGCGCAAAAAGATGGCAGAGCACAGTCTGGAAGTAGCCCAAAGCGCTTTCGAGAAACATCTCTGGGATCAACGCTGGACGGACGTAATTACCGATTTTACAAAAACGGTTAAATAGTTATCCGAACCGGTTTATTGTTTCTTAATAAACTTCCATTTCTGAGCAGTAGTGGCGTTATACGGCCAGAGTTGGATGTTGTCGCCGGTACGAGCAAACCCGGCAACATCAAGAGCATAAGTAGTATCACAAGCATTATGTAAAGTATAAAGATTCTCGCTACTCTCGACAATGTACCATTTTTGAGCGCAAGCATTATTTTGAGTCCAAACTTGAACATTGGTACCGCTACGGAGGGTACCCGAAGCATCAAAGACTTTATCAGATTTTGGGTTGGTTATAGTATAGTAGCCTGCGGTTTGGTCGCGAACCACTTCCCATTCTTGCGCAAAAGTGTCATTAGAGTACCAGATTTGGACGTTACCACCATTTTGGGAACCGTCACCAGAAAGGTCGGCAACCATCTTATTGGCAAGGCTAGACTCAATGACGTAGGTACCATCAGTAGGAGCTGGAGAAGGTGAGATACTCCACCGTTGAGCGGCAGTAGCGTTGTATTGCCAGACCTGAATATTTGAGCCGTCTTTAGCAATACCAAAAAGGTCAATAGCAAACCCAGGAACACAGGCAGGAGTGATAGCATACTGGTTAGTACCAGTAGGGATAACATGCCACCGCTGGGCACAGGTATTATTAGAATACCAGAGCTGGACATTAGCACCACTGCGCATGCTACCAGAAACATCGAGAACCTTACGCGAGTTGATATTCATGATTGTGTAGTAGCCACCCTCAGAGTTGTAGCTAAAGAGCCATTGCTGAGCGGCGGTATGGTTGGCAAACCAAAGTTGAATATTAGCACCATCCCTGAATTGACCTCCAACGTCGATAGCCTTATCTTGAATAGAGCTTAGAGTAATTGTATAGATGCCATCAGCGAGAGGTTGGTCGGCGCGGAGAGACCAACGTTGTGTAGCAACAGTTTTACCGGTAAGGCCAAGCTGAACATTAACACCAGCTGCAGCAGCTGAAGCAAGATCAATAACCATACCGCTAGCGCAGGCCGTCTCTACAACAAGAGCATTGTTTTGATCACGATAAAACTTCCAGCGCTGGCCACAGGTACCATCGCTATTCCAGATTTGAATATTTGTTCCGCTATCAGTTGAGTTGTTATGAACATCAAGAACCTTACCGGTGGCAACATTTGTGATTTTATAAGACGAACCGTCTTGCTCGACACGCCAACGCTGCCTAGAGTCAGAAGGGTTATTTTTGACAAGCTGGACATTGGTACCAGCCGCAGCAAGAGCAAGATCAGAGCCAGATAAGAAGGAATACTCGCCATCAGGAATTTTAATTAACGTGCCATCAACTGAGGCCTGGGTACTACCAAACCATTGCGTAAAATAGAGGTAGAAGTTACGATTACCATAGGCGGAGCAGGAATCGCCCATACCAAAGCCAGCATTCAAGGCGGCAGCATTCGGCTGGTACGGCGTATAGCGATAGAGAGCAGCCGTGGCGCGGTTTTCAATATAGACCTCCGAGCGACCGCAGGATGAAGATGGATTATAGGCAACATAGACACCGCGAGTTTTCTCCGGGTAGGCATAATAGCCATGGTCTAAGGTATATCGGAAGAGTTCAGCGGCACGATAAACCTGGTTCTTAAACCCGTAATACTTTGAATCGCAAGCGGCGGTATCTGGGCAGCCATAGCCGGTAGCAGCACGATACTGGCCACTATGAGGGATTGGATCAGAAATGAGGCTTTGTTCTTTTTCAAGAAGAACTAGTAAAACTTGCGGGTTAATCTTGTTTTCCTGAGCGGCATTATAAATAATCTCGGCAGCAGTCTGACCTTCGCCAATTACGGTGTCATCACCAAAGCGTTCCTCCGAAATACAAACAAAGTGTCCGTTTGAGGGGGTGCCGGTCCAGTGCCACTTGACACTAGGATACTGGTTTGACTGCTGAACATAGGCATTATAATCACGATTGTTGCAGGGGTTTTTACTAGTGAGAAAAGCCTGAATCTCAGATACGGTCATAGAATTGTAGTTTGCCATAACGGCGTCACTCATGATGTTCCCTGGTTTGAAACCAGCCGTCGAAACTGCCGAAGATTCGATCGGATTACTAGTAGCAAAGAAAGAAAAGGTCGCGGTCATGAAAAATAAGAACAAAACAAAAACTAGGGTGCGAAATTTATAAAAGTAGGTTTTTATTTCTGAAAGAAGCGATGTCATGTTATACCTTTCCTGTTTAGTTTTTATATTTGGACCTCGCCAGTCACGACGCCAGTTTTATTATCGCCAGAGATGGAGACTCTAAGTTGATAAGTTCCCGGAGCAAGGTCAGAAATCGAAACCGTAAATGGTCCGCAACCAGAAGTCGTAACGTCGGCCATAGCAGCGAGATCAGAACTACGTAGCACGCGGCCATTCTGAGATAATTCGAGGTGACAGGTTCCCTGGCTAGAGAGATATTGATCAATACCGACTGCAACCGTGAGAGTGTCGGAATCATGCGTATTTAAGATAATCGATCCAGTGAGTTCAGGCAGTTTATTCGGATCTTCACCTTCGAACTGGGCAGGGCGCTCCGGTTCTGTAGCATCCATATCGTCGTCCGGCCGATCATTAGGGGTTTGCGACCCGGAAGGCTGGGATGTTTGCGTGGAATTTTCTCCTTGAGTATCAGAAGTTTCAGGGTTGGAGAAATGTGCGAAGGCCCAGACAGTTAGCGCAATCACAGTTATCAACAAAATAGCTAACCCCACGATGACAATAGGGCGCTTAAAAAGCGGGACACGATGTGTTTTTTTAGTGTTTTTGTTGGACATGACGTTCTCCTATGTAAAGTATAGCAAATAGAGAGCTAGTGTCAAGCTATTACTCCCAGAATCTTATCTGTTAGTTTTTAAGGTTATTTTAAGATTGGGTGGTAGAGTCATCTAGTTCAAGCCCGAGAATCTCGGCAGCAGCATTAAGCGTCTCCGCTTCTGCAAGAGTAGCGTGCTCTAAAGCCTGACGAAAAAGAGCAACTGTCTCGGGATGGGTTAGATCCAGAACTTCAAGGGAGCGAGCAGTCCCAGGAGTTTTTTTGATGGCGCCTTTAGCAACAAGATTATCGATATGTTCAGCCACCGCGGAAACTGAACTAAGACCAAGCGCGGTCATAATTTCCCGGTAAGACGGAGATTCACCTTGACGGCTTGTAAACTCATTGATAAAGTCAATTATAAGCGCTTGTTTTTTGGTTAGTTTTACTTTCATGTGTTATAATAATTATATCATGATTATTGTATTTGGGCGGTAATTATGGGGCCAAAAGGGGCTCCCTAGGAGTTTAGCCCCGTCAATAATAGATACGGCAAAAGTTATAAAGGAAGGGTCAATGGGAAAAACGACGATTGATGGCTTAGCGGTGCGAACAAGTAGTTCATCGCGACGAGGCACATCCGTAGCGCACAGCGGTAAAGCGGTGCGAACGATGGATATGACCACACATCGTCAAACCAGACCGATAACTCCAAAAGCTTTGGTAGTGAGTACTACCGCATCTGATCCGCTGAGGCAGCGGCGCACTGATAATGACTTCTTTAGTAAAGAAATGAGTTTTGATGAAAAAGATGAACCACAAAACAACCTCGCTGATTATGGCACAGAAACCCTCGGTGAAGATAATGGGGCTGACTGGTCAGATTTGTTAGACGAACTCAGTGAGAGTAAGAACACAAGCTCGAGCTTTGATGATTTTTTGGGCGATAATGAGCTGAGCGACACGCCAAGAGAAAATAACTCATCAAAGGATTGGCTGAACGAGTGGAGTGATGGGGGTAACGATTTTGGCGACGATAAGCAAAAGTCTCGCCGAAATAAACGCCATAAGAAACATTTAGGACGAAAAATTGCGCTAGCCCTAGCAGCAGTAATCATAGTAGCGGCAGGAGTATGTTATAAATGGGGCGACGACTTAATCCTTAAGTTAACCGGTGGTAATTCTGGGCTTTTTGATGCATTCCGAGCAATAGTTTCAGATGAGATTCCCTTTGAAGAAGATGCCAATGGTCGGACAAACGTACTGGTTTTTGGGACCGAAGGTTACAATATGAACGGAGATTCCGGTAATGGACAGCACGATGGGGCGCAGCTGACAGACTCGATCATGGTAGTAAGCTTTGACCAAGATACGAAAGACGTAGCCTTGCTCAGTCTACCACGTGATCTCAAAGTACCAATGGCATGCTCGGCCGGCAAAATCAATGAAGTATTTTGGTGCCATAACCAAGATGGCACAAATGAAGAGGCTGGAGCGAAGGCACTGATGAAGCAAATCGGCAATGTCCTAGGACTAGAGTTCCAATATTATGCACACGTAAACTGGGCGTCTTTGATTGATATCATTGACACACTGGGCGGGATTACCGTAACATTAGATGAAGATATTAATGATATCTATTACACTGGAGCAGTGGCACGGGCCGGCGAGCCAATTACTGTAAACGGCGAACAGGCTCTAGGGCTAGCGCGAGCTCGGCACGGTACGGTCGGTGGCGACTTTACTCGTGGCAATACACAACAGAAAATCGTTGAGGCAATCGTAGATAAAGTACTCCACAACGGTGTAGGCGTGAATGAGGCACTAGGTTTGGTAAGCATTCTAGGAGATAACTTACGTTCAAACTTCTCCGCAGACAATATCAAGGCAGCTGTGAGATTAGCTTCGGACTTCAGTATATCAAGCATTCGACAAGTGCCACTAGTTGACTATAACCAGGGCATAAGCTATTTTACGACAGCCACCATCAACGAGATCTCTTACGTGGTTCCAACTTCTGGCAACGATAACTATACTCAGATCAAGGATTACATCGCGGAAATGTTGAGCAGTAACCAAATAACTCGCGAAAAAGCAAAAATCACCGTATATAACGCAACTGAAGGATATGGGGTCGCTAGCGCCGAGCGCGAAAGGCTCGAACACGATGGGTATAATATTATTGGGGTTGGGAATGCCGCAACGGAAGACTGCGAAAGCGGATATTGTCTATTCGTACTAAACCCCGAAAAAACAGCCACAAAAGCGGCCTTAGAAGAACGCTATGGGACGCAAGCGCGATCAGCTGAAGAATTACCGGAAGATATCTTGCCGGATGCATCGGATATTATAATCCTCGTGGGCGAAACCGGCGCGGAAGAAGTATAATAGACAATACTACTTTGTTTCCGTAATAGCTCAAATTACTCAAGCGGCTGTTTTTCGATGATGATTTGGCGATCACGCCCTTCCCCCTCGGAGTGAGTAGTGATATCGGAGTAGTCTTGAGCGACTTTATGAACGATACGACGATCAGCAGCATTCAAATTAACACGCTTCAGGCGACCAGTAGCACGGACTTCACGGATCCAGTCTTCGGCTTGTTCAGCAATACGGTCAGCGCGTTGACGTTTGTAATCAGCGACGTCGACATTCACGCGCGTAACCTCAGCTTCGTGGCTGGTTAAAGCCATCGAAACAATGTGCTGAAGTGCACGTAGATTGTTTGCCTCACGACCGATCAGGAGAGAATTCATACTGGTCGAAGGGATACTGAGCTGGATAACTTCATCATCGATTGTAGAGTCTACAGCGACGTTAATCCCAAAGAACGAAAGCAGATCTTCAAGGTATTTGGTGGCAAAGCGGATTGATTCGTCTTTATTCATGAGTGTTAGCTCCTTTTCTTTTTATGACCTTTATGACTACTCTTAGCGGAGATGCGCGTAATCTTCACTCCTGGCTTAGTATCAGCAGCTTCAGCTTTAGCCGAGTTCTTGCTCTTTGCCCAGCGGCTAGAGGAAGCCTCACTAACAACTTCTGCTTCTTGCACATTTTTCAGCTCTTTGAGGATACGTTTATCCGCGGAAATCTCCATAGCTTCTTCATTTTTATTAAGAACATAGCGTTGTTGAATTCCGGTCATAAGATTGCTAATTAGATAATAGAATACCAACGCACCCGGTAAATTGATCATAATAAGTAGCATCATAATCGGCATAGTATAAGACATCTGACGCGACATGATCTGATTAAGCTCGGTCTGATCTGGCTCCTTACCATCAGCCGCTTCTTTCATAATCTGGCGGAAAGTGCGAGACTTGGAAGTTTTCTTCGATGGGAGCTGTTGGCGAGAAATCCAGAGCTGAGTGAAGGCTGAAGCAAGCGCAAAAAGCATAATAATCATTGCACTCGGCGAGCCAAAGCCAGCCCGCGGCTCGAGATCAACTACACCAAAAAGCTTAGGATGAAAGTCGTAAGAAACCGGCTCTAGTTTGTTTATTTTAGCTTCTTTATCCTCATTACTGAGACTACCATCATTACGAATACCAGCGACTTCTTTTTGGTAATTTAGATACGGCTGCTGCAGCTGGACGACCTCTTCGACACGCTCAATCTGGCGAACCGGAGCATAGGCGCGCAATTCAAGGTTATCATCGGGTGTCGGTAAAGCGATAACTCGGACTGCAGTATAGAGAGCAATGAAAATCGGCAACTGGATAATTAACGTCAACATCGAGCGGAATGGCTTAATGTTATTCCGTTTATAGAGATCCATCATCTGAAGCGACTCAAGCTGACGATTACCGTTACAGTTCTTCTTGATTTCGGCAAGCTCAGGCTGAATCTTGCGCATGAGACGAGTCTGATGAAGCTGACGCTTAATGAGTGGCCACATACATACTTTCACAAGAATCGTAAACAGAATAATCGCTAAACCAAAATCACCCACAAAGCCGTAAATCACAAAAAGCACATTCGCGATCGGTCGCACGATGAGCATATCAATTAACTCAAACATGGATTTATTATAGCACAAGAGAGAGTACTTTACTAGGGGAGCCGAGGAGTTTTAGGAAAAATTAAGTTTACTATTCTAGGACTTTGACTTTGAGGCCGAAGCAAGTTCGACAAGCGCTCGCTCAAGTAACTCATGGATGAGACGACGGAGCTCAAGAAATGGCAACTTCGCAACGGAACGGCTATGGATAACAAATAAACAATCGATTGGATAAGTAAAATCATCAAGCTCAAGGCGCAATGCTTCATAAACGCGACGACGAATCCGGTTACGCCCAACAGCAGACTTGAGGACTTTTTTCGAGATAACGACACCAAAGCGTTGATAATGGCGTAAATTCGGCGTAAAAATCAAAGCCATCAGTGGCGTACGGATGGTCTTCCCTTTTTGGTGTACATAACGAACACCTCCACGAGAATGGAATCGGTATTTATGTGAGAGCATATAACTATTATACTCTAAACATACTCCCGGACGGGAGTATGTTGTCTTAGGCGGAGAGGCGAGCGCGACCCTTGATGCGGCGGCGTTTCAAAACCTTTTGGCCATTCTTGGTGCTATTGCGTTTCATAAAGCCATGTTCAACTTTGCGCTGACGTTTGTGTGGCTGATAAGTCCTTTTCGGCATAATACATTACTCTCTTGCTTTAATAATTATAAAATTCTTGTCTTAGTATACACCGGTTTTCCACTTTTTTCAAGAAGTTTTCCACATATCAAGCCCCGAAAAGCGGGGTTTGTGGAAAAGCTGACCCCTGTTGGATTTTTTGCATATTACACCATGTCAGAATTATAGGGGAAAACTGTGGAAAAGTCGGTGAATGTTTGGTATAATCAAGGTAGAATTAAGGAGGTCGTAAGGGGTCATGTTTGACGTGTGGAAAAATGTGCTGGGGAGGGTGGAACAGCAGATCTCGCGTGAAAACTTCTCAACTTGGTTCACAGGTACGGAACTTTTATCAACAACGGACGGCGAAGTCGTAATCGGAGTGCCTAACGTATTCAAACAGACTCAATTACGAGCAAAATTTACCGACGTCATAAAAAACGCTCTTGAAGGGTGCAACATTGAAGTAAAAAACCTAAATATCGTAGTCGTCGCCAAGGAGAAGCGCCCAGAAAATAAAACTAATAGCCAACCAGCAACACTTGCTAAATTAGCTTCAACTCGACAATATAGAACAGCGAGTAGCACGGGTAGTTCCCTGCAAACCGGGCTTAATGCTCGTTATACATTAAGTACATTCGTGGTAGGTGCGAATAACAACCTAGCAGTGAATGTTGCAAAAAACATTATTAATTTTCCTGGTGAAAAGTATAATCCATTTTTCCTATACGGTGGTCCAGGACTTGGCAAAACTCATCTAGTGCAAGCAATCGGAAATGCGTTACTAGAAAAGAACCCCGACATGAAAGTATTGTATGCCCCAATGTCGAGCTTCTATTCAGATTTTATTAAGGCGATTCAACACAACAAGGGCGATGATTTTCGACAAAGATTTAGAAAACTTGATGCGCTAATAATTGACGATTTCCAGATGATTATGAATAAGGATGCTTCACAGGCAGAGTTTTTTGACATCTTTAATGAGTTGTACCAGCTAAATAAGTGTATTATTGTAACTTCAGATAGGCTACCAGACCAGATTAAATCGGTAGACGAACGATTGGCGTCGAGGTTAACTTGGGCAGGAGCGTACGATCTACAAATGCCACAGTTTGAGGAGCGTTGTGCGATCTTGCGATCGATGGCCGATTTCCGAGGGGCGGAAATTGAGGATGAAGCGATTGAGTATATTGCAGAAAACGTCAAAACTAATATTCGTGCCCTAGAAGGTGAGCTGAGTCACTTGCTGGCTGTTGCCGAGCTCAAGAATATGCCACCAATCGAAGTAATCAATGAAGGGTATTACGCAAATACCGCGAGTAGCGGGCGCGCAAAATCGGTCTCGCCAAAACAAGTTGTAGAAAAAGTAGCTAAGTACTATCAGCTCACACCCAAAGAAATGTGCAGTAGAAGCCGAGTGGCTCATATTAAGAACGCGCGACAGGTAGCGATGTATATACTGTCGAAAGACTTAGCGATGAGTACACCTAAGATCGCCATGGAAGTAGGAGTAAAAGACCATACTACGGTAATGCATGGAATCAAAAAAATCGAAAACGATCTAAAGCTTAACTTTTCGTTAAGAGACGAGATTGCTAGTATTAAAGAGAAGATTTATGGATAAACAGGGTGTGTTCGGTTTCTTGAGCTTGTTCGGGTATTTTCTTGTTCGGGTTTTGGCGCGTGTTCGGGTGCTTTCGGGTCGCTCAGCTTGTTCGGGTTGTTCGGGTATTTCTGTGGAAAATTTGTGCAAAAGGGTGTGGGAAAGTTTGTGGGGAAGAAGTGGAAAAGTTGGTGGAAAAACCATAGATAGTCATTTTAGGATATCATTTTTGGGGAAAAGTGAAGTTTTGCACGGGATAGTGGAAAAGTTTTACTATAAGTTTTGCACGGGTTTTTCTCTCTGTAAACGAGGGTTTTTACACAGTTTCCACAGGGTCTACTACTACAACTACTACTTTTTATATAGAGGAAAGGAGATATAAAATATGGAAATTCAAATTGGTCAGGAAAAATTATCAAAAGCGCTTAATAATGTGAGTAGAGTGGCAGCTGGAGCAAGAGCAGCATTACCAATTCTAAATAATGTACTCATAAGAGTAGATGAAGGCAAAGTAACACTTACCACAACTAATCTAGACATGGCAGTAGTAAGTTATTTGCCAGCAGTTTCTAGTAAAAATGGTGTCGTAACAGTACCGGCAAAACTAATGGCTGAGTTTGTTGGCAATTTGCCGAAGGGAGAAACGGTAGAAATCTCAGCGGAAGACGCGAAGGTGACGATTAAAGCAAAAGGATATACTTCGATGATCAATGGGGCTTCGGCGGAGGACTTTCCAGAGTTACCAGAAATAGATGAAACAAAAGTAGTTAAGTTCCAGATGAGCGCAGAAGAGTTTAAGATGGGGCTTTCGCAGGTAATGATCGCAGCGAGCAACGATATGACGCGGCCGGCATTAACTGGAGTATACTTTAATACTTTCGAGAACGGTTTATATCTGGCGGCGACAGATGGGTATCGATTGGCGGAGCGAAAATTGCTGGACAAAATAGAGGCAGAGGTGGCGGCAATTGTGCCGGCAACTTCGCTGCAGGAAGTTTTACGTAGCCTGAATGACAAAGTGGATGAGATCGAAGTTTTGTTTGATGAAACACAAGTCCGATTCCGACTAGGGGAGATCGAAATTACCTCTAAACTAGTGGATGGCTCGTTTCCTGATTATCGACAGCTAATTCCAAAAGAAACCGAAATACAGATGAGACTGGAGCGCGATGAACTGATCCGGGTAACGAAGTTGGCGGCATTATTTGCGAAAGAGGTGGGTGGATCGGTAGTTTGCGAAGCGAAGGCGGAAGCTGGGGTTTTCACGATCGCATCGGTAGCGAATGAATTAGGAGAGAATAATTCAGAAGTAAAAACTGAAGTAAATACAGATGGCAAAGTAACGCTAAATTCGCGTTTTCTACTGGACGCGCTAAATGTTTTAGATGGAAAGAAAGTAGAAATGGGGTTCTCAAACAGATTGGATCCAGTGGTTATGAGGGCGGAAAAACAGAGTAATTATGTACATATTGTGATGCCATTAAAAGGATAATATGTTAAGTACCCCTCAATATGTTTTTCTCGAGGCGCGTTCGCGACGCCTGCCGTCGCAGGGTCGCGCCGCTACTCCTCGGCCGAGCCTCCGGATCCTCTCGAAAAATATTGAGGGGTATCTTAGTGTATTATTATTTCAATACATCTTTATGTCTGGAATAAATCAATGATTATTAGAAGTGTGAAGCTGACAAATTTTCGGAGCCATGAGAGTTTTGTTTTGAACTGCAACCCGCAGACAACTACAATAATTGGGGAAAACGGTTGTGGAAAAACTTCGGTACTAGAGGCAATCTATGAGGCGATGCAGGGGAAAAGTTTTAGGGCGGTAGACCGGGAGATTTTGCGGCGGGGGGCAGATTTTTACCGAGTGGAGCTAGAATATGAAGATGGTAGAAGAGTGGTAGTGGTTTTTGATGGGGTGAAAAAAGAGTTTCTAGCAGAAGATAAAAAATCCCGAAGGTTGCCGAAAAAGTCGAAATATCCGATTGTGTTATTTGAGCCGGACGATCTACATTTAGTGGGGTCAAGCCCGGTAAGCCGACGGGGGTATTTCGATCGATTTTTTGGGCAGCTGTCAGAGAAATATGCGGTGGCGTTATCAAGATATAATAAGGCTTTGAAACAACGGAACGAATTGTTAAAAGAGGAGAACTTACGACAAGAGGATCTGTTTTCTTGGGATATTTTGTTAACTAGATATGGGGTAGAACTGATGGAAGGGCGGCGGAGCTATGTGGAAAAAATTAATGAGCGGTTTACTGAGATCTATCGCTCAATTGCGGAAAATAACGACGAAGTCGCGTTGGACTATTACAGTGAGGTAAAATCAGAGAGTGAATTTTTAGCTCGACTAGGAAAAGATTTTGAACGTGATAGATTACTTGGTCATACGAGTTATGGGGTACACCATGATAATTATGAGTTTATATTCAATCAAGTGAAAGCGGACGGTTCAGCAAGTCGAGGCGAAGTACGATCGAGCGTACTGGCGTTAAAATTCATTGAAGCAGAGATGATAATGGAAATTATCCAAAAACGGCCGGTGGTATTACTAGATGACGTATTCTCCGAGTTGGACGAAGCGAGGCAAAAATGCCTGGTGCGGAATTTTCAGGAAAATCAAGTTATTCTTACGTCGGTGGGGAGTAAGAATGACCTGGCTAATTGCGTCGTTCTAAAAAGAGTGTAAAACACGCTTTTTATTGCTATCATCTCCGGTTCAGGTCATTCTGGAGAGTATAGGGACTGGTGCTTTTTGACGAAGTCAAGAATAAATGGTAAGGTTATAATTGACAAAGCCTAATTATGGTTGAGTTAATAAAGGTAGAAAAATGTGGAGTTTTGCGCAGGGTGTGGAAAAGGTGGGGTTGACAAAATAGGTTACATAAGTTGTTAACCTAGACTGAATATTAGGCGATTAACGGGATATTATATATTAGTTTAATGGCTCAATAGGAGTGTATTCGTAGAGAATCTGATAATCATCAGGGTTAAAACCTTTTTCACGTATTTTCTGGAGAGCTTTCTCTCTGTTCCCACCAGTTGTATCGGTAATTTTTACGCAAAAATCTGTCTTACAACCATCAAAGTTTCCACCAGTAACGGAATATTCGGTCCAGTCATAAGTTACTGGATCTACCTCTACTACAGTAAAAGGGATAGCTGTAACAATTGGATATTTTGCGGCATAGTTGGCTGCGGATTCGTTAGCGAGGTAATTTGCCGCTGATAAGTAATAAGAATATTCTTCATCGTGAGTTTCATACCAGTTAAATGGGTCACCTTCCTCTGGGTTTAAGTATAAGGCTAGAGTTGTAGTTTGATGTTCCTGTAGATTAAGTTTTCGCTCTTGTGTTTCGAAATCGTTAGCAATTATGGTGACTGTATATTCCCCAGGTTTAAAGCGAATATCTTTGTTAATAGGGTAAGTCTTGCCATCAATATTCATTTTTGCAAAGGATGGGGCAATGATTGTGTGGAGAGTAGCGGTTTTTTGTGAGTCAATGATGAAGAAAATAATAGAAATAGCCACTATGGCAATAAATACAATTATCCCACTCACTATTATAATTTTGCCTCTTTTTCGTTGGTTCATGTTAACTTTCCTTATTTATGGCGATAGATATCGTACGCGCCAGCAGTTTCATGATAGACATACATGCGTCCTGCATGATCAGCGGTACGGTCTTGATGTGATGCGGAAGCAATACCGAGAGTCTGGCCATCATCTAGCAGTACAACAATCTCAGTATGCGCACGGTTAATACGGATGTCGCCTGGCTGATAGTCTGGGTTCTGATCACTGCGACCAATATATTGGTAGTCGGGATTATTTGGTAAGTATGTGATTTGTCCACGGAGAAATAGCGGATAATTAGGATCTACTCCGGAATACTGCATGACAGTAGAAACAAATACGTCGCAGCTAGAACCGATAGCGATAGACCAGTCGGCGTTATTTGCATATGTTGAAGAGATACCTAGGGAGGATAGGGCTGCTTTATAAGCTTCGTTAGGGTCGCGAACATTATGAGATCTATCCGGCCAGCTTAGTTCTAGTGCGGTCTGGTTAATATCACCATTACCGCCAGAAGTTATACAGGCTCCACCGCCATAGCTCACACTACCAGCAGGTGCTTCTCCAGCGCTAGCGGCGTATTGGGCGGCATTAGTAAGCATTACTGGGTATTTTACGGCAAGTTCTGCAGATGAAAGCCATCCTTTTTCCTGAGAACGATTCTCGATGGCGGCAATTAGTTGATGAACCTTAGATACATAATTCGGATCGGTTGCATATCCGGCAGCCTTGATGGCTTCGGTGTAAGCATATGGGTCGGTAATATTTGGTTCTTTAAATACGCCGTGGTTACGATAAGTTGAAGTTTTTCGAATATTTTCGTAGTAGCCACGCCAACCTTCTTCTGGAGTAGCATAACTAAAAGCGTTATTCGGGTTCGAGTCAAATGCTCCTATGCCGAAGAAGTTGTTACGGTTAACGGCAAAATTGCTAGTTCCGGCTGCAGACTCAAGAATACCTTGTGCTACTACGGTTTCCCAAGGTATGCCGTATTCTACACTAAGCTGTTGAGCAATATCGTGGTATTGGTCGACAAAGGCAGCTTGCGTAGTACTTAGTCCGGCAGAATTAATACCGTCGTATGAGCCCACACCGATAGTGCAGCTATCAGTACCGGTAGGATTCCAATATGGAATATTGTTTTCGTTAAAGAAATCCAGCATTGAGTCTGATGGCTGAGCAAAAGCTGGTGCGTAGCTAGATAAAGCTAGATTGACTATGCATAGGGATAGAATAAATTTATAGAAAATAGATTTTAAGTTAATCTTAATTCTCATGCGGCGTAACTCCGGTTACGAACATCAAAGTAAACAATATGTTGTTTGGCGATAGTTTTAGATTCTAACGGATCTTTTACAATATCTTTCTGGATTTCTTCGTACTTTCCTTGGCTCCATGTGGCAATAATCTCGTCACTGGTTTTAGGTGTGGAGGTATCGCCATTAAGAGCGATGCGAGAACTAGCATCATATTCATTAAGGAATAGAGCGTACTCGATGAAAGCAATAGCATATTCTGCGTCAGTTTTCGACATGCCGGTATAGCGAGCAATGATACCAGATTGGGAATTGTCAAGAGGGTGTTCTTTTTCGTACTCTTCTTCATAAGCAGTGACCGGGTTTTGAGACCCTTCATAAGCACCCATTTGGTCGAGAATACGTTGGTCCTCAACATAACGTTGGTAATACTTCATCTCTTCCCAACGGTCATTTTCAGCACTATTAACGCAATTAGCACCAGTAGCCCAGTTCATATTTGCCATATCTTCGGCAGCATTAATAATACCTAGAACATCACCGACGATAGGAACACTACCCAGGATCGAAACTTCACTACCAGTTTGGAGTTCATTAAGAATACTAGCATCAGGAATTCCAAGCGGGGATGTGCGCCCATCGCAATAAGTAATGTATTTGGCGAGTTCAGATCCCTTGTCGATTTTGTAAGTGTCTGTACTGTCATCATAAGTTGTACTGTCGTTAATATAGCTTTGGTACGTCGGATCGTCTGGAGAGATATCGACTGTACTGAGGTCTGTTGATGTGACAGGGTTACAGTAGATATCGCCAGCAGCTCCAATAGAATCAAGAGCGGGACAATCGCCATAGGTAGTTAGATACGAAGTCCCTTCGCCGTCAGCTGAGGCAATACCAACGAGGTTTCTAGTGAGCGAAGAAAAAGAGGTTGAGGCACTACGTACGAGTGAGGTAATGGACGTGAACTTGGTTGATGTTATAGTAGGTAACAAGCTATAAGCTATGCTGCCAAAAAAGGTGTTGGGGTTAGTGACGTCAAAGGGGCTTAGTTTCATTTGATCAACTTCAGCTTCAAGCGCCAGTACTTCATTACGAGCATGATTAAAAGCATTAGAGGTGTCTTTTGAGCTAGCTGATGAGCCATTTGCACTTTGAGCAAGAGTTGCTCCAGCTGCACTGGCGCCATCCATAAGAGTGTGGCCGCCAGGTATACCTACAGACGCAACAAAAGTATTTAAGAAAAGAGAAGCCACTGTAGGTAGCATAAAACCGATAATAGCACTAGCAACACCGGATATAAGGATGGCACCTACAGTCTTGATTAGAAAGCCACCAACTATACTAGCAACGCCGCCAGTAAGGTTGACTACGAGCGAGATAGCAGAGCTAGTAAGCTGCTCAGCGTTGCAAGCATTCATTGCGTAGCCATTATTAAAGAGCGAAAGCCCGGCACGTTCATTGGAATAAGTTTTCCCGATTTGAGAAATTGCCGTAGCACCGAGAGATCCATAGGCTCCTCCAAGGACGAGTTGGAGACCGGGAGATTCAAGCATTGAACCAGTAATTTTGGTTGTTCCGCCGTTTCCGTCTGGGATTTCTGCAGTTTCAGTATAATTCATTTTGTTAAGAGTAGCGTTGATGGCGGAAGCGTCTCCTTCACCAGCCATCATCTTACTAACACTTTCCATAAACGATTGGAAGTAATGAATAGATTGATAAATCGAGTGGGCAGCAACAATCATAGAAATAAGGTTGCCGATGCGATAAACGCCGCAACCCAAGTCAAGAACATCCGTAACAGTGTCAGCTATGGCAGCAATAGATCCTCTAGCTTTTGTTTGAGCTCCTTCAAAAGTTTCTTCGGAGGCTGGTCTACCACTAGCGTTACCATCATGATCTACATACTTATCTTTGGTGACGTATTTCCCTTCATCTTCGTCCCAAACTTCTTCGGTTTCTTTGGTTTCGGAGTGGGCGGTAAGACTATTTGATGATATATCATCAAATTTGCTGATCATGGTCTTATTGAAAGCATCCTCATCAGCTTCGGGATCACCAGTTTGCCTATAGTCTTTCCACATGTTGCGACTAACCCCGCGCTTAGAGAGGGTCTTATTTGCTGGCGGATCAAAGAAGGAGGCTATTTTACTACGACGAGAGCTATCATATGCATCGCGAAAAGCGGGGTTATCTTTATAGATTTTATCAAAATTCTGGTTCGTAATATCCACACCTTCGAAATGTAAGGTAGTCACATTTCCAATTTTGGTCGATGTAATTTTATTATTACCTAGGCGCTTTAAGAAGGATTCAGAAAAACCATTAGTAGGCCAGGTGGCGGATTTACTCGTACCGGCAGAAAGAAATTTAGCGATAAATTTAGCACGGAGAGAATTACTGACTCCCTGTGTATTAGTTGCGGAAGTTAGGAGGTTAGAAAGAGCTGGTGGTAAAAACGAGTTTGAACTACCAAGGAAGGCGCCACCACCAATAATAAGCGAAGCAAGAACACCAATAACGGCGGCTTTACGCTTATTACTTTTGACTTTTGCTTTGGTTTTTTGTTCATTTTTGCCACCATTACCAGTGTAATAACGCTTTTCACGGCCAGATGCGGCATCGTTTTCGGCATTACGGAGGTTACTGAGAGAATTAGATATTCCCTTCCCTTCTCCGGGCTGTTCACGAACGCGCGTACTAAGGCGTCCATTGTCGAGATGGTCATCATAATAACCGTGGCCATTGTCAGAAAAAGCCGCATCGCGAGAGTCACCGTCATTAGCGAGACGGAGGCTACCAGAATCATGATCCCATGGTTGGTATTCGCCTCCTGGCTGGTATGAAGGTTGTTCGCCTTCACGGAGACGATCACGGGACGAAGATGATCCGGTGCGGGTAGGCATGGACTAGATCCTTCCTCCGCCTGGTTTAGTGCTGATGAGGGATTCTTCGGTTTCGGAGGCGATGATTTGGATGTGGACATGGTTGCTACCGGCAAAGAAGAGACCTTGGCCGACTGGGAAGTTGGCGAGGCGTTTTTTCTCCTCGGCGGTAAGTTTGAAGACATCAGAAAGAACGTCGACAGCTGAAGCAGATTGCTTTAGTAGGAGCTGCATAGAAGAGTTTGCCACAATAGCGCGACCCATCTTGCTACTCATAAAGTCTTCAACGTCCTGAGTAATAGTGGTGAGACCAAGGTAATATTTGCGGGCGCGTTTTGCAAGACTGAAGAGGAAGTTGGCAGAGTCGTCGTATTTCATAAGCTGCCAAGCCTCATCAACGATAAGTAAGCGGCGCTTTTGTTCGGCGCGGACAACATTCCAGATATGCGAAAGAATAATATACATGGCAACCGGACGAAGTTCGTCTTCGAGGTCACGGATATTAAAGACGACCATGGAATTATTGATGTCGATATTTGATTGCTGTGAGAAAATGCCAGCGAAAGTACCCGTAGTATATTTGCGAAGGCGCTGGGCAAGTTGTGGACCGGTACCACCCATGTGTAGCAAAGTATCGTAAAGGTTGATAATGGTTGGTGGAGTGGCTTGGTGAGTGAGCGGATCACTCGTAATACCGGCGCGAGCATAAGTATCGATCAGGGCTTGGTCAAGGTCAGCCTCTTCGTTGGCGCTAAGAGCCGGGACAACTTGTCCGTTCGGGCCGATTTGGTTACCACCGAGCATGAGACGGAAGAGACCATGCAGAGTAACCAAGTTCGCGCGGAGGGCATCGTTGGCGTCTTCGCTGTCGATAACTTTCGGGAGGTCGAATGGGTTAATACGGACATCGGAGTTGAGAGAGAGGCGGATATAAGAGCCACCAACAGCGTCACAAAGTTTCTGATATTCGTTTTCTGGGTCAATAATAAGAATCTCAGCCCCAATCATCATAGAACGGAGTGCCTCAAGCTTAACAGCGAACGATTTACCGGCACCAGACTTCGCGAAGACGACGAGGTTGGCGTTCTCAAGACTAAACCGGTCAAAAATGACGAGGCCGTTATTGTGCATGTTGATGCCATAAAGAATGCCTTTTTCTTGGGTGAGGTCGGCAGAGGTGAATGGAAAACTAGTCGAGATGGCGCCAGTGTTCATATTACGGCGGATCTGAAGCTGGTCGGTACATTGCGGCATGGTACTGTTCATTCCCTGTTCTTGTTGGGAGCTGGCAACTTTACTGAAGACCATTTGTTGACCGAGAAGGGTCTCGACTTTATGTTGAACGAAGTTAAGCTCATCAAGAGAATCGGCCCAAAGTGTGATATAAAGTCCGAAGCGGAAGAACTTCTCAGCACCAACCTGGAGTTTATCGCGAAGCTCTTCGGCATCATTGATGGCGGCTTCGATTTCTGGGTCACGAACTTTGCCGCGCTCAGCATTGACGTTATAGCTCGCCTCAAGCTGGGTGACTTTTTTGCGAAGGTTTTTCATGACAACAGTGGTTTCGACAGGATATACGTACATGGAAACGTCAAGCACCTCATCAATGTTGATTAAAGGAGAAATCCAACCAGTATAAAGCGAACGAGGATAGCCATAAATATAAATAGTACGACCATATTTAGTGCCAAGACGAAAATAGGCGGAATGGATTTCGATAGAGCTAGGAGAAATAAGATCGCGAAGAGTGGTAATACCCTTTTCGAAGGCTTGCTGAACCTCAGCCTCTTCGGCGGCTTGAGACTGGACGGCGATTTCCGCGGCGGTTAACCGGGTCTTTTTATCTTTTTTACTCATTAGGTTTTTCTCCTTTACGTACGTAGGTAGTGGCAAGTTTAGTAAAATCAACTAACGGTTCACGAACGGCAGTATCAGGGTTATTAAAGTTATAGAATAGCTCACTAAGTTCGCGGGTGCGGAGACGAACGGATTGAATTCCAATTTGGAAAAGACCAGAAATAACGGATTCAACGCGGTTGTTGAGTTCGTCGACGGCCTTGTTATAAGTGTCACGGTTAATACGAGTAACGTCAGGAGCTTTTCTACCAAAGGTTTTGAAAAGATTCTTGGTTTGCTCGACAAGCTTTTCGGCGTCAGCGGAGCTGTAATACGGGATAATAACGAAGAAAGATTTATCCATAATGTTAGCTTCTTGAGAGAGTAGGTCAATGAAGTTAATATAGTCGTCCATTAGAACTCCGAGGAGCATGTTGTCTTGGTTGCGACGGATTGTGGAGAGACGTTCGATATAGGGACCGATATCGACACGTTGCGAACGGACGAGGATTTGTACGGTAAAATTGAGTGAATTGAGGAAGTTTTGGTAACTATACTCAACACCTTCACGCTCTTGTTCAGACATGAGATCGAAGTTAATGGATTGGCAGGCGACAACAGCGCGGAAAGAACCGTCTTTCATGATAACGAGACCATCGCGAAGCTCAGAAATTTGAAGGGTGGACTGAGTAGAAATGGGGTTCTCAACAACCTTTGGAAGATCGTTTTGCGAGCCGAGAGATTGCGGAGCTTCTTGTTGCGGAGTGGCAACTGGAGTAGCGGCAGTCATGTTAGCGGCGATTTGCTGTTGCTGGAGAGTTTGTTGGGTATTGACGTTTGATTGGTATATTTGGGACTGGGCGACTTGTTGACCGGGCCGCATACCCATCATTGGAGGTTGCATAGGAGGGGTTTGAGGAGAAGCCATAGGTTGGTTAAGTGGACGGGCCGCCATGGCGGCGCGAGTAGTAGCACCAGCACCATAGGCGACAGGTGCAGGCTGGCCCTGAGGGGTTGCTTGGGGCTGTGGGCCAGGAACATTGAACTGGCCGGGGTTAGTTTGTGGGTTCATCTATACACTCTCCTTAATGTAACGAAACAAAAACTTCATCATTGTTATTATTATCTTTAGCCTCGGCGGCAGCCTGGTTGGCAACTTGATCGGCGGTCTGTTCGATAGTGGCAACGGAGAAATCAGGATTGTTTGCGAGGTTTGTCATAGTGTCTTGGTAGACGGCGGACTCGGAGACATTGACGGAATCGATAGGCGGGAGATCAGGGGTAACAACGACTGGCGATTCAAAGCCGGAAATAGTTGCTGGAGCCCCAGACGGCGAAAAACCATTATCATTAGTGCCCGTAAAGCCAGAGCGAGGCTGGATTACGCGCTGGTTAGGGAGTTGGATCATGCCACTGGCGATGCGGTTTTCGATATTGTATTCGGAATTAGCAATAGCGTCACGCATTTGGTTAACGACGGCGGCGCGGCGTTCGTCTTGTTGCTGAGTCATGAGATTGTTAAGATTGTAGTTGTCGTTACGCTCAAACATGTCAGTAGTATTGTAGGCTTCAGCATAAAAATCGTCTTTCATAGTAGTACTGGCGTTTTTAATAGCATGTCCTTCGGAATCGATGATCTCGGCAAGGAAAGATAGGCGATGGCTAGCTTCGTCTTCGGTGATATCACGAGCACGAGAAGCCTCGACTTTTTTCGGAGCGGTGATGAGAATAGTCGATTCACTTTGACCAGGCATCCAGTAGCGCTTGTTTGGCTTAAGGTAGAAGGAGAGTAAGGCAGCAAAATAAGTTTCCATAGGCTGATCTTTTTTGAGTGGGAGCGCAAGGATAGCAAAGAAAATAGCAACTGGGATTGGAATAATAGCTAACAATGGGAAGATCTGGAAAAGACCTACCATAAGCATTATCAACCCGAAGACAATCATAAGATAGACAAATTGTCGGAAGGTGAACGGTCCCAATAGCTTATCGTCCGCCTCAACGTCCTGCGGAACTTTGTATGTTGCCATATATTATATATTATAGCACAGGGCGGACTTTTCGCATAAATATTTTTCTCTCAGGACGTGTCGCTCGAGCCCGTCGTCACGGGTCTCGCGCACTGCATGCTCGCTCGTGAGCTCCGCACCCCTTCGAGAAAATATTCTATGCGAAGAAGTCAGTCCTTTGTTTTTAAGTGGATTTTAAGAATAGGTGTTAGCTCGGCCGACGAGATCAATGATATCGTCGTAAAGCTCAAGCTTGCGGCTATTTTCGATGTTATCACGATTAACGATTCGATTGATGCCGTCATTCGCAGAAGTAAGCGGGTCGTCTCGGAGGGCTTCGTCAAGGAGCATGCGACAATCTTCGACTAGTTCTTCAAGGCATTCGACACTATCGAAGTATTTGATAAGCGGTTCATAGAGTTCGTCGATAGTGTAATTGTCGTAGAAGAGTCGATAGATTTTATTGATGATCGTAGTGTAGCTATTGCGGTCATAGTACTCACGGAGAGCGGCTTGCTGAGCATCGCTACGATGTTTACGACTAAGCTGATCACGGGTGCGCTGTACGCCAGGGTGGCTACCACCAGAGCCGCCACTACCAGGGCGAGGGCCGTTACCACCATTTCCGCCTCCGCCACCACCGTGTGGACCAGGAGCAGGGTTATCGTCATTGCCACCATCGTCGTAGTCGTCGTCGCTCATCATACTACGGATGAGAGCCTGAGTTTCTTTGACTTTCTTCTGGGCAATGTCAGGATCTTGGCTATCAAAGATATTATTGTTGCTACCCATACCGAGAACTTCGCCGATTGGAGTGTTCGGATCCATGTTTTTAAGGCCGATTTCGGAGAGAACATCAAGAAGGCTGTTGATAGATTTCAAGGTATCGTTTTTCTGATTCTCGAGAATGTTCGGAGACATGCGGCGGTTGAATGAGCTGACTAGTTTAGCAGCGGCTTTCGGCAGAATCTTCCGTTTAAGCAATTCCTTACGCTCTTCAAGGGTAATACTTGGATCATTAGGATCCTCGATTTCAAGCCAAGTGCCATCAGCTTGCAGACGAAGACCGCCAAGCCGTTGGCCGTTGACATTACGGTAGTTCATGATGTCAGCATCTGGGAAGTAATACTCAAAGGCGCTAATAGGATTACCATTGCTGTCGACAAGATCAATCTTCGGGAAGTATTTCTTGAAGAGCTCATCGTTTGTACATGTAAGAAGCTTTGCCCAAGTGTCGATTGCATAGCCATCGCTGATGTTGATAGAACCAGCTTTGGAGGCTACGCTCAAACTCTGGAGGTTGGCAATGTTGTATTGACCGATGGAGGTAACATAGCCCATGTTGGTTTGGGCAGTAATCATCGGGGTAACCTCGGCGGCGTGCTCCTTGTATTTACTGGCGAGCATAGCGGCGGTAATAGTACTGTGGTAGCGGCGGAGAATACCGGACCTAGACTTATCGTCAGCGTCAACACCAATTTCGGTGAGATAGCGGCGGTTAATCGGATCGCCAATGAAGATGTCATCGGTAAGGAGCTCTTTCATGTAGCCAGCATCGTCATCGTAGACACGCTGAATCAGACCGTCTTTATCATCGGTGATATCGAAGTATTTAACCTTCTTATATTCAGCACGTTCGGCAGTACTGAGAGCGTCGTATTCTTCTTTAGTAATTTCTTCATTAGTCTTCTTGTGGACGCCAATGTAGCTTTGCCATTCATCATACTGTTTGCCAGGGATGAGCTGGTATTGGTCGTTCTCGATCTGTTTACCGTTTTTGTCGAGAGCGTAGCCATTATCATTCATGCCGGCTTTATTGAAGATCATGGCGCGGAATTGCGGCTTCTTAATACCGAATTTATTGATAATGACGCGGGCTTCGCTGCGGCGGCGCTGCTCAATCTGAGCGTTACCGACAATTACCTGACCCATGATAGATGCTTCACCGGTGTGGCCGAGGCTACCAGCAGCACCCTTCACGAGGCGGTTAAACTTGGCCGGGTCGGTTTCGTGGTCAGTAGTAGCCTGCATGTATTGGTTCAGCAGCCACTCTTGATCGGCTTGAGCTTCGTTAGCGGTCAAGAATTGTTGTTTCATGGAATCGAGATAAGCATCAGCATGAGCATCAGACAAGCGTTCGGCGTCAGTACCTTTAAAGTGGTTGCCATAGGCCGATAGGGTATTTTTATAAGCGGCTTGGGCATTCGCGGCGCGTGTGCTATAGATGCCGGCGAGTTTGGCGTTACGAGTATAGCGATGAGCGCGTTTTTTCCAAGTATCGTTACCGTTTTCGTCGGTGCCAGTGCTAGAGGAAATGCGCTTGAGGGCGGCTTCGGTAGAGCGACCTTGGCGAATCTCAAGAGAGTTCTTCGTATCAATGTCACGTTCGGTGCGGCGCTGGTCGAGGAATCGGCGGAGGTGAGCGCCTGGCATGTTTGAATTAGCAAAATAACGTTGGCGATTCTGCTCGAGATGACTGGTAGACCAGCCGGTAAGCCCGCGTTCGGCCGGAGCGGCAAGTTTGCGGAGTCCGGCATTGAGAGTGCCAAGGATAGTGCCAGACATCTTCATGAGCGACCAAGAGAAGAAAAGCGGTAGAATTTGGACACCAACACCAAGGATAACGCCGAAGCCACTAGAAGCGCTAGTAATGAGCGCCCAACCGGCGAGTTGCGAGGCTCCGAAAAGTAAGCTAAACATAGGGTAGAAAATAAGCATGCGGAAGAGGAGGTCTTTCCACTTTGCGAACCATTTTTCAGTGTTCGGTAGAAGATAAGCAACGAAAGCAAGCGGAGAGATCATGATAAGCAGCGCAACGAGAGCTTGGCGGGCGGCGATAGTAATAAGACCAGTAACGACGGCGATGAGCGCACTGACAAGAATAGGCACAAGCATCCAGAAGAGTCCACCAATACCGCCAGCGGCGGCAGCGATAGCAACACCAGCGACAGTGCCACCGCCGATAAGAACGCTAAGGAGCTCAGCAAGAGAGACGTTAGCAGCTTCGGAAGCGCCACCAGCAGCGATAACAGAGTTTTGGATGGATTCAAAGAAACTGCGGAGACCGGCACCGATAATGTTACTAATGTCGACGGCGAGCGAGCAGATGATAAAGCTAAGGTTAACGAGGATGACGGCGATAATGAGACGCGGAAGAACACGTTTAATACCGTAATTATTGATGCCTAGACCGGTGAGCTGAGAGTAGATAACGATAAGGAGGAAGATAATGAAGACGATGTTGGTAATGTTGCGAGCATATTGCCAAACGAGGTAAATCGGTGAAGAGTCGTCCATGGTGAGCGGGTTAACGACGAGAAGGTCGTTGATACCGTTATAGATAGCATCAACAGCGGTAGCGATGACGCCAGTGGTAGGGCAGACGATCCAAGCGAGGGCACCAACCTGATTTTGGCAGGTGTTAATTTCTTCTTCCGCTTCTTCCTCGGAACCTTCTGTTTCAGAATTTTCTTCGTCGCTAGAGTCGGACGGAGTGGTTTCTGAATCGTCGCTAGGGGTGGTTTCTGAATCGTCGGTAGGGGTGGTTTCTGAATCGTCGGTAGAAGGGGGTTCTTCCCCGTCGACGGTAGGATAATCTTCGGAAGGAGCGACGGTGGTTTCGTTATCTTCATCGGCATAGACAGTAGGCCGGAGGGCGGTAGGAGCGAAGGAAGCACCAAAAACAATGCCGACAGCTAGCAGCAAAATGGCTAGGAATTTAGCAATATATTTTTTCATAAACACTTCCTAAACGACCCTAAAGAGGGTTATGTTGTCTATTATAGCACACATAAGCTTTTTAGTCAATACCATTTTTAGGGAAAATGGTGCTAAAGCAAATTGTTGCAGAATGCTGAGATTCACTTTGTTGTTGAATTGAGAAAAGAATGATAATATAGAGGTATGAAAGAGAAGATTTTGGTGACTTTGGGGGCGATAATGATAGGAGCGGCAGGGCTAGTAGCGGCACCGACCCCGGTGATGGCGGCGGGGGGCAATTGTGGTGTCGGGAATTTTTTGGGGATGAAGCCATGGTTCGATGGTCTTTGCGAGAGCAATGATAAAGACAGCAACATTGTAACACCGTCAGAACAGGGCAGCGGGATTACGATCTCAACATTCGTATGGACGATTGTCTTGAACGTTTTGTTTGATTTAATGGTGGCGATTGGCTATATCGCGGTGGGGTTTGTGATTTATGGTGGTTATTTATACATAATGTCGCAAGGTGATCCAGGTAAGGCACAAAAAGGCAAGCGGACGTTAATGACGGCAATAACTGGGGTGGTTATCGCAATGGGGGCGTCGGTGATCGTTAATACCGCGGTGACGATCCTAGGAATTAACGTGGCTAATGGGGCGACGCAGCAAGGGTTTGACGCGGCGCGGGTACAGAGTATCTTTTCTTGGGCTTATTCAATGGCGGGGCTCGTGGCGGTAATCTTTATCATTAAGAGCGGTATAGACTATATGCTATCACAAGGCGATCCAGGTAAAATCCAAAAAGCGACGAGAGGTATTATTTATTCGGTTGTAGGGTTAGTGATTGTGATTTTGGCGGCGATTATTACGAGTACGATAATTAGTTCGGTAGGAGGAGCGTTGTAGTGAAAAAAATTGGATTAGCGTTGGCTGCAGCCGTAATGGTAATAAGCGGAGTGTTATTCCCTGCTCCGGTGATGGCGGACGGCGATGTCTGTAGTGACCCGAATATTTCTGATGAGCTAAAGGACGCGGCAGGGTGTAATACGACGAAGAAAGCGGATGAAGTAGTAAACGCAGTAGTAAACGTAGTTTTGTCGTTTGTGGGGATCATTGCGGTGTGCGTGATGATCTATGGCGGCTTCCTATATATGACGAGCAATGGCGATTCCGGTAAGGCACAAAAAGCGAAGAACGTGATTCTATACGGATTGGTGGGTATGATAGTAGCGCTATTGGCATACACGATTATTATATTCGTGAGCAGAAGTATTAGTAGTTAGCAGTAGTTAGAAAGTCTAGACATTTTGGCCTTCGTGTTATATTATAGAGATAATATAGAGTAGTAATTGAAAGGGAAAATTATGAAAAAATTAATTTTAAGTGTTGTCGCGGCCGCTTTGACGGTTTTGGGGTTGGGTAGCGTAGCGACTATCTCGCCAGCATATGCAGCTCCAGTATACTGTCCGGATGGTAAACCGTCTAACACAGGTGATTTGTCTGGTTGTACCGGGATGACTGGTAATGGTTCTGGCACCGTCAATACTAACACCTTGATGTCGACTTTGACTACGATTATCAATGTTGTTCTAGGTGTGGTTGGTTTCGTTGCAGTCGTAATGATTATTATGGGTGGTATTAGTTTCATTACTTCGCAAGGTGATAGCTCGAAGGTGACCAAGGCCCGCAACACGATTCTTTACGGCGTGGTTGGTTTGGTCGTTGCTTTGCTAGCATTTGCGATCGTGAACTTCGTACTCTCTAGTGTATTTGGTAGCTAGTACATTCGCGGAGGTATAGAGTGATGAAATTGAGGAATTTAGTTGCTGCTGGGTTAATAGCATTGGGTAGTTTGGGTGGCGTGTTCGCTATGAACGGGGTTGCTAGCGCTGTGGATTGCCCGGATGGATCACAGAGACCATCAGCCGATTCTCTTGCCGAGTGTAACTTACCGCCAGCCACTGCGAACGATAACTTGATTGATAAGGTTATGGATGCGATCAGTGTGGTACTGGGGGTGCTCGGAGTTGCAGCGGTAGTGGTTGTTATTCTTGGCGGTATTAGTTTCATTACCTCGCAGGGTGATAGTTCGAAGGTTACAAAGGCTAAGAATACGATTCTCTATGGTATTGTTGGTCTCGTAATTGCCCTGTTGGCGTTTGCGATCGTGAACTTCGTACTCAAAGGAATCTTTGGTACTTCGTAATAAAAATACAATTACTACTAAAAGCGCTCTTCTGAGCGCTTTTTTGGAAATAAGGAAAAGATAATAAATCTATCCAAACCTGTAATAAGGACTTAGGCTAGCTCTCAATCGAAGGTGGAACTACCAAAATCGAGCCCTTTGGGCCGTGATTTTGGAAGTTTCCAGCCTTAGGCGTCGGAGTGCCACGATTTCTAGCTAGCCTAAGTCCTTATTACTCTTCTCAAGTTAGTTTTATTATCCTTCCCCTTATCTCTTGTTGGTTTGTAAGTTTGCTAGCAATACATGCTTTACAAAGCTCCAACATACTGTTCGTCAGATCCTCACTCACCGCTCCAAATCTGATGAATAACCTTCTTCATCCTCCCTTGATTACTCATATGGCTAGACAACGGAGGGAGAAGCCGTTAGCTCGTGCACTTTGTGGCTGATGAGTATCAAAAATAATAGAAATCGACTCTGTGCTAATATCTATATAATTTGCTTCGGTTGCTTTGCTGGATGCATGACTGCTCCAGTTATAAGACAAAGCAGCTGGGTGCCAAAGAGTATAACCACCAGTACCAGTAAACCCGCTGCGGACGATTTTGCTTAATTAAGCTTTGGAATAAACAAAATAACAGATGTGGATTTAAGTTGAACTTGTACAGTATATACAAGTTGCCCGGGTTTGTTATCCGGATTTCTTCGTCCGCAGCGGATTCGTTGGTAAAAGTTCAACTGATCGTGGTGGCATGATCAATGAGCCGGGTGTTGGAATATATAGAATAAGTAACACGCAGTACCATATGTACTCTTATAATATTCATATTAATCCATCACGCTTCGGCAGTCTTAGCAGTGTTGGTACTTCCCTCCGTTGTCTAGCCATATAGAGTAATATCAAGGGGGGATGAAGAAGGGTTAGGATAAACCGGATTTGTTTAAGCCAGCCAAAGCGGAATAGCAATTAAGCAGAACGTTATAATATAAAATGCGATTTTCAACATGATTGTGCACTAGATTTTCTTTATAAGAAAATCTAGAAAAATGTTCATATCCTCGGAAATAAAGGTGTAAGCACTTTTGCTTCCCTCGGATGTTCCAATTTGTGTTATCTAGAGAGAAATCTGCTAATTGGTGTGGATTTGGCGAGAACGTTGGCATAGAGATTAATGGTAAAAATGATCTATTTTCTAGGCCAGTTTTAGTATTCAAAAAATTTAGTCAGTATGGATTTTTAGGGATACCACTAACGTCGCAGCCACATGAAGGGACTCGGTACGTGTTTTTAGATTTCACGGGAAGGAGCAGGTAGCAGTCCTAGTACAACAACGAACGTTTAGCAGCTCGAGGCTATATTCTAAGATGGGTAGGATAGACGAAATGGATATGAGAAGGATCAAGGAGGGTTCTCATAGACTATTTTGTGAATAAAAATATCCCCTAGCTATAAATAGCAAGGGGGATACGAGAAAATCCTCGAATATGGTTTTATGTAACAAAGGGACGGTATAAGGTCAAGGGTGGTGAAATATGAGAAGATGTACCAAAAATCGCTCCGAAGAGCGATGCTGGCGAGGCCAAGATCCTGCGGGAGTAATAGAGAGAATAGGAAAAACGGCAGGATCTCGTTTTGGTGTGTGAGTAAAATACAGGTTCTTGATTACTGAACCATGATTTGCTTTGGTGCGTCGAGGTTTTCCTTCTCGAAGGTAATAGTAAGAACACCGTCTTTGAGTTCAGCTTTTACAGTACCTTCGTCCTCTTTCACTTGAACTGGGAGAGCAATAGTACGAGAGAATTCACCCCAGTAACATTCCTGGATGTGCCAAGCGGTTGCGTTTTCGTCTTCGCCGCCACTTAAAATTCCAGAAATAGTAAGGATGTTGTCGGAAATGGTGACGTTAAGGTCGGACTTGGAGATGCCGGCCGTGCGTGCCTTGACAACGAGTTTATCGGCGGTTTCATAGACATCTACAGCGAGTTGTCCTGGAAAATCGTCAGTATCTTCCCACCCATCATTTGCCCCCGGATCTGATGGTTCTTCGACGTTCATAGCTGCTCGCGGGCTTCGTTCGGCGACAGGAGCTGGATCCGTGTCATCGAGGAAAGCCGCTGCTAGTTCATCTTCCATCAGCATATCGGCATCATTATTACGAGCCATTGCTTGAATTACCTCCGTTATATACTGTTATGCTTTATTATAATGATGATTCGTAGTAAAATCAATACTAAATAGGAGTTTCGTTGTGAAAAATACAACAAAATGGGGGCTTGTTGACTTGATTTGCCCGCATACCTGTCGGGGTTGTGGCGAATTGGGAGCGGTACTTTGCGAACGTTGTAAAAAATACATACTAAACGAACGGGTGGAAATTTGTCCTATCTGTAAGAAAATAGTTGCAGAAACAGGAGAAAATGTCCAAAAAACGAAAGTGGAGGGAGAGGGTGAAGTGTGTAAAGGGTGTGATTCCCCGTTTGAGCGGTGTTGGGTCGTGGGGTGGCGTAAAGGTGCTTTGGCGAAAGTCGTGAAAGAGTTCAAGTATAAGTCGGTGCGGGCGGCGGGGGAGGCGCTTGCGGAGTTGGCTGATGCGGTTTTGCCACAGGGTTTGACGGAAATGACAATAGTTCCCCTGCCAACGATTGGACGGCATGTGCGGGAGCGGGGATTGGACCACACGAAGGTTTTGGCAAAAAAGTTGGCAAAAATGAGAAATTGGAGGGTAGACGCGGTCTTGGTACGGGCAACCGACACGGTACAGGTAGGAGCGAGTGCGGCTAAGCGGAAAAATCAGGCCGAGTCTACTTATGAGGTAGTGAAGAAGCTGGACTCGAAGCAGAAGTATCTACTACTAGATGATATTTGGACGACGGGCGCTACGATGCAGGCAGCGGCGAAGAGGATGCGTGAGGCAGGAGCAAAAGAAATATACGGTATTGTCTTGGCCATCGGGCAGCCGGGAGAATAACAAAAAGCCACCTTTTTGGGCGGCTTTTGAGATCATGTAGTGAAAATTAAGCAAAGAAGCTGGTAAGAAGGAGGGCAGCTTCGTCAGTAGCTGGAGTAGAAGCGGTAGCACCGATAGCATTGAGGACGAAGCGAATGATGGCGTAGGCGAGAAAGGCAATAATGAGGCCGATGATAGCATAGAGAACTGTGTTCTTGGCGTCGGTAATCTTTTTACTATCGCCGCCGGAGAGAATATAACGGAGCCCGCCCCAAATTAGCATAATGACGGAAACGGCGCCAATGATATAAAGGGCGATGCTAGTGATACGAGTAAAGATACCGCCATCGCCGACGAGCTCGGCTGGCATACCCTCGGCGCGAGCAGCCTCGGCGCCCTCTTGGACAGTAAGAGCCATAGCTTTGCCAGCACAAAGGGTGGCAGCAGTACTGATCCCGGTGACAATTTGTAGAACATTCCTTGCAAATTTCTTCATTTGATTCTCGCAGTTAAATGATGAATATACTTGTAGTTTATTATATCATAGTTTGTGGAAATAAGGCAAAGATAATAAAACATCCCTAGATTAGTTAATGCTAGACTTTCTTCAACCGAGGGTGAGCCATGTATTCCTATATTCTCTAAGACAGCTATCTATTCCTTCGGGACACGATGTCGACTCGTCCCGTCGTCACGGGCGAGTCGCATCTTCGTTCTCGCTCGTAAGCTCCGAAGATTCCCGAAGGATAGAATAGCTGTCTTAGAGAGTCTAGGCATAAATTTTTCCTTATTTATGTTATCCTCTTCATTCTCCTTTTGATTACTCTATGGCTAGACAACGGAGGGAGATACCCCAGTGGCGATAGAGATTTGCAGAAGGGTTAAGAGCGGCTATTTTATCATCCCAGAAGCCTAAACGATAGGCGTAAGGAAATTCTTTTGTGTTAATAGCAGCGTTACTATTATTTAGTCCAGAATCGGATAAGCTAACTCCATCGGTACTATTAACGCCGCTGCGGACGAAGAAAAGGCAGGTTTCGTCCGCAGCGGAGAAGCTTCAATTTTGGAATCTTGGCATGGTTCGACGAACATTGATTCAGCTGTAAACGGTTTTCTCTACACCAGTAGGACTACTGCAAGTACTATGCAGTATGTTTGGTTCGCGGCAGACATACTTGATAGCGTTAGGGATGGAGATGGCTTTCAGGGTTATTCCCTCCGTTGTCTAGCCATAGAGTAATATCAAGGGAGGATGAAGATGATATAATTAAAAGTAAGATAGGGAGGAGGTGAAAGATAGAAATGGTGGAAGAGGAAGTAAAGATTCATGGCATATATCGGCATTATAAGGGTAATTTATATATTGTAGAAGGGTTTGGTCGGCATAGCGAGACGGGCGAGAAGCTGGTACTGTATCGGGCGCTCTATGGTGATAATGAACTCTGGTGTCGGCCGTACGATATGTTTTTAGAAGAAGTGAATAAAAATGGGCAGAAATTGCGATTTGAGCGACAAGAAATAGAGGAAGTCAAGTAAAATCTGGCTATTGCGAAGCGGGTGTGGTATAATGGGAGAAGTTAGCCATGGAGGGTTACCCAAGTGGCTGAAGGGGACGGTTTGCTAAATCGTTAGTCTGGGGAAACCTGGAGCGGGAGTTCGAATCTCCCACCCTCCGCCAGTCTCTGGAGCATGCACTTCTGTGTGTGAGACAGAGACTTTTTTGATGAGTTATGGTAAAATATGATTATGGCAACAACTTCGAAGAGTGCAAAAACGGATATTATTAGTTGGGAAGCGGAAGAGTACATCGTGCGCGATAAGACGGCATGGTGGTACGTAGGACTGATTGCGGTGGGTCTGATTTTGTCGGGGATTTCAGTGTGGCTGCAGTGGTGGACTTTTCTGGCGGTAGTAGTTTTGAGTGTGGTGGCACTTTTGATTTATGCGATGCGACCGCCGCGGATGTTGCGTTATTCCCTGTCGAATAAAGGGGTGAGTGAGGGGGATAAACTTTATGAATACTCAGAGTTTAAATCTTTTGGGATTTTGAAAGAAGGTGAGCATTTTGCGATTATCTTGACACCGCGGAAGCGGTTTTCTCCGCGGGTGACAGTGTATTTCCCAGCAGCACAGGGCGAAGAGATTGTGGATGCGTTTGGGGGGCGTCTGCCGATGGAAGAAGTGAAACTAGATGCATTAGATAAATTGATAAAATTCTTGCGAATCTAGTTTTTGTGTTATAATGGTGTATATACGCTATTATTAATATATAATGTAAATAAATTAAAGAAGGTGGGTAGGAACTATGAACCAGAACCGTAATAAAGATAATGATTTGCAGCGCGCAATCGATGAGATCACCCAGAAGGGTGGTGCGAATGGTGGCGCAAAGCCAGCTGCAGCTGCCCAGCCTCCGGTTGGTCAACCACCAGTAAGTATGATGCCACCAGCAGGGATGCCAACTGGCGGTACGATGAAGCTCCCGCAGAACCCGGCCCCGCAGATGGGTATGCCTTCGATGTCGTCGGCGTTTGGCCGTCCGATGGGTTACGGTTCGGATATTTCGAAAGTCAAGGAAGCTGCGCTTAAAGAGCTCTTCCCGATTATGGACCGGGTAGAGGTTGAGCCAGAGAAACGCTTCCTCTTGTATCAGGAAATGCTAAGTACGATGCGCGACAAAGCGGTGATCGCTCCAGCTTATGAAGCAGCTCGCCAAATTCGCGACGATAAGGTACGTGCGGATTCGTTGCTGTATCTTATCAATAGTATCGACGAAATGTCGCTCTAACAGTTTAATTTTGCGCACTACGGCGTCTGAGCTTGCGTTGCTCAGGCGCCGTACTTGTAGTACGGCTTCTTCCGCTACTCTGCTCATCCTTGTATTGCAACAAAATTAAATCTTTATAGGTCTAAGACGTTTTATGTTTTCCACCTCTACCTCATACTTCATTCCAGATAGTTCTGTTAGAACACGTCATAGTTATCTGTTTACGTTGCTCACCTCTCTCGTACTCCATCGAAAGTACCTTCGCTGGGGTATACGTATCATTTCATGTTTTGTTTTCTAGCTTAACCTTCTCTATCCTTTGTTGATTACTTATATGGCTAGACAACGGAGGGAGAAGCCAAAATAAGGGCCATTGTCGCCTACTGCCGTAAGTATAGGTTGCCTATTCGGAAATCTCGTGTGGCACGTGAAGTCCATATGAACCCGGTGCTACCAACCCAAGCAATTGTATTGCCTTGATTATTAGCGATATTGTTGGTTGTGTGTCCGCTGCGGACGAAGAAGCTTGCGAATAGGATTTTGGGTGGGCGTAGCTTTATTACTTGTCAAAGACTTGAAAAGCGGTTATTTTGCAGTGATGTTATGGAGGAGCTGGCTGGTAAGCTCAACGGCCTTGTCGTAATCGGCTTTCTCGCCGGTTTCATAGCCATTGCCGCCGTAAGAACCGTAATAGTACCCGATTGGCCCTTGTTCAAAGATCAAAATGCCGCCTAGCTGGCTAGGATTGTTTTCCCAGTCTTCGTGGGTAGCTTCGCTATCCCAGCGCATAAGTACGCCAAGGAAGAAAGGATAATGGCGGTAGGATTCGGCACCCCCAAAAAGGTTGACATCATAGGTTTTATCATTATAGGTGATACTATCAATGTAGAGAGCGCCGTCGTAATTACTATTGGTGCTACCAATCACCTCAGTTACGCCCTCGGGATAAGCGAACTTCACGTCCCAGCCTTCGGGCTCGAAGTAGAGAGTTTCTGTCGGAAGGTTAGGGGTTGGGGTATTGGGAGTCTGTGGGTCCTTGTTGGTACTTTGTTGGAGACGGTCCAATGTGGCTTGGAGTTGGGAATTAGAGGTTTTGAGGTCGTTAATTTGGGCTTTGAGATCGGAGAGCTCGGAATCCTTAGAGAAACTTTGGATGCCAAAGAAGATGCTAATACCGATACTAGCGCAGGATAAAATGGCGAGAATGATGACGAGCGGGAGAAGGTTGCGGTGGGGTTTGGGTGATTTCGGGGCGGCAGCTATCATGCTAGGGTTAGGCGTGCTAGCGTTTAGTGCATTGAAGTTGGTTTGATCGATAATTGGGGTGCTTTCTGGCATATAATTCCCTTTCGTTTGTAGTGCTTTTGTCTATTATAACACCATGTTATAATGAGGTTAAAGAAAGCTTAAGTGGAGCGTAAAATGGCGAAAAACGTAAAGAAAAAGCTAACCAAGCTTGGTGAGGATAGATAGAATGCGAGGAGATTTTGGCGTTGACGATGAGGATCGTAACGAAGAACTAGAAGATGAGCTGGGCGAAGGCGACCAACAGGCCGAAAACCGACAAGCAGAAGATCGCGAGAGCGTGATTGAAATGACGCAGGAAGAGGGCTTGCCGGCGGAGACGAAGGTAAGTAAACAAGATAAGACAGAGAAAGTTAAGCGCGAAAAGGTTGAGGGGAAAAGTTCAGAGCCACTTAAAACGTCGCATCGGAATCGAAATGTCTTTTGCGTGGTAGTGGCGGTGGTACTTTGTGCGGTGGCGATTGGCGGGAGCTTGATGGCTGGAGCATATTGGCAGCGACGGATGGATGCGGAAGATGTGACTAACGGGAGTGAACTAGCGACCGATGAAGCTTTGCTGGGCGGTGGCGGTGGGATACCACTGAAGAATGTGGCGAAGATGCCGAGTGATGACAAATTAGCGCTGGCGTTTTTGAAGATGCATAATGATGGCGAAAATTCGTGCTATAGCCCGCTGTCGATCCGGTATGCACTAGAGATGTTGCGCGAAGGTGCGGATGGCGAAACGAAGACGCAGATTGATTCCCTGCTTGGTAACTTATTAGCGACGAAGTACGATAAGATTGCAGGACACCTAAGCCTAGCGAACTCACTGTGGATAAAATCGGATTTAGAGAGCATGATAAGGGATAGTTATAAGGAAGCGCTGAGGGAAAAGTATGGTGCCGAGGTGAAGACGGATGATTTTCGATCGGCGGCGAATATTAATGCTTGGATTGAGGATAATACGTTAGGGCTAATACAGAATGCGCTGACGGATGAAGACGTAAGTCTGATTCAGGCGGCAGTGGTGAACGCGTTGGCGTTAGACATGGAGTGGGAGCATAAGTTCATGCGGGAGTTTACCTTTGGTGGGTACTTCGACTTCGAGGAAGAGGACGTCGACAACGAGAACCTGTACACAACGTTGAAACGGTACGGTGGCAGTGACGTGTATTACAACTTTGCGGCGGATGCGACGGTGTTGGCGCAGGATTTGAAGGAGTATGAGGGTACGAAATTGCAGTTTGTGGCGCTGATGCCGGATGATGACTTGGATAAGTTTATCAATGAGCTAGACAATAATGACGTTAACCGGTTGCTATCGGGTCTGAGGATGGCGATGCCGCAAAATGATACTTATGATTTTAGCTTTACGGCGTATATTCCGAAGTTTAGCATCAAAGGCGGGGTTGGAAACTTGATTCAGGATTTGCGTGAGCTTGGGGTGGTGGATGCGTTTAGCCCAGAAGAAGCTAACTTCTCGGGAATGGTAGATGATACCCCATTTTGGATTACTACCGCAACACATAAGACGACTTTTGACTTCTCAGAAGAAGGAATTAAAGCGGCAGCAGTGACATTACTGGGCGGGATGGGTGCAGCGGGCGGCCCAGGGCCAATTCCGAGTAGTGTAAATATCGTGGTGTCGATTAATAAACCATTTATGTATCTGGTACGAGATGTGAAGACGGGTGAGATTTGGTTCACAGGAACGGTATACGAGCCGAATAAGTGGGCGGACGAGAAAGCGGACTACTCGTTTTAGCATAAGTAGCTTTGTAAAAATACCCCCTGGATGGGGGTATTTTTTGAGGGGAATGGATTAGCTTTTAGTACATTCCACCCATGTCGGGAGCAGCTGGGGTTTGTTTCTCGGGTACGTCGACGATCAGCGCGCCCATAGTGATAGCAGTAGCGGCGATGCTGGTTGCACTTTGGACAGCTTCCTTGGTAACCTTGGCTGGGTCGATGACGCCGACTTTTGTTAGGTCGACAAGGCCTTTTTCTGGCTCCATGACGTTAATTCCCTGGCCAGGTTTAGCTTTCTCGACTTCGGCGAGGAGAGCTTGAGAATTGAGGCCGGCATTTTCCATAATATGAACGAACGGGGCGGTGAGAGCCTTTTTGACGATCTTGGCGCCGTCATTGTCGGCTTTAAGACCCATAGTAAGATTTACGAGAGTGACGCCACCGCCAGTGACGATGCCCTCAGCGAGAGCGGCTTTTGTAGCAGCAACAGCGTCGTCGACACGATATTTCTTTTCGTCAATTTCGGTCTCGGAAGCGCCACCAACTTTGATGACGGCAACTTTACCGAGGAGCGCAGCAGCGCGCTTCTCAAGTTCTTCGCGTTCGTAGTCGGACTTAGCAAGTTTAGCTTGAGACTGGATGAGATCAATACGAGCCTCGACGGCTTTTTTGTCGCCAGCACCTTTGATAATGGTGGTTTCGTCTTTAGTAGCGATGACTTTACCACAAGTACCGAGGACTTCCATGCCAACTTCTTCAAGTTTCATACCTTTGTCAGTAGAGACGACAGTAGCGTCGGTAAGGATGGCAATATCTTCCATGACTTCTTTGCGGCGATCGCCGAAAGCTGGGGCCTTGAGAACGAGAGTATTAAAGACGCCTTTGAGTTTGTTGAGAACGAGAACAGAGAGAGCTTCGCCTTCGACTTCTTCGGCGATGATGACGAGGTCTTTGCGACCGGCTTGAGCGCATTGCTCAAGGAGCGGAATAAGTTCTTGGGCGCTACCGATCTTCTTGTCGGTGATAAGGACGAGCGGCTTCTCGAAGACGGCTTCTTGACGGTTAGTATCGGTGACGAAGAACGGCGAAGAGTAGCCTTTGTCGTAGGTAAAGCCTTCGACGATTTCCTGCTCCATTTCTAGGCCCTGACCTTGCTCAACGGTGACGACACCGTCTTTGCCAATTTTACTAATGACATTTGCGATAAGTTCGCCAATCTCCTTGTCGCCGGCAGAGATTGAGGCGACTTCGGCGACTTTCTTATCGTCGCCAGCGATTTGAACGGCGGACTTTTCGATACCTTTGATAATCTCAGCGCCAGCGGCCTCAATACCTTTGCGGAGCTCCATTGGGTTGACGCCAGCGGCAATGAGCTTGTTGGCTTCGTTTAGGATATTATAGGTAAGAACAGTAACGGTAGTGGTGCCATCGCCAGCAACTTTGTTAAGTTTCTGGGCAGCGGATTTGATGAGTTTAGCACCGATTTGTTCACCAAGATTTTCATCGGTAGAACCAAGATCGACAGCTTCAGCGACGGTAACACCGTCGTGAGTGATGGTCGGGCCACCGTAAGACTTCTCGATGACGACGTTTTGGCCCTTTGGTCCAAAAGTGACTTTTACCGCATCGTAGAGTTGTTTTGCGCCAGAGAGAATTTTCTCGCGGGCTTGATCTGCATAAAAGATTTTCTTTGCCATTTAGATTCCTTAAGTTTATTTTGTACAAGAGTACTAGCCTGCATAATTGAGGGACGTGTCGCTCAGGCCTGTCTTTACAGGCTTCGCGCACTTCATGCTCGCTAGCAAGCTCCGCACACCCCCAATCATGCAGATTAGCACTCTTGCACAATATGAATTTATTGATTGTAAAATACCAAACAACTTAGTTTTAGCTATAAAGTTGCGAGGACGTCTTCCTCTTTGAGGATGATGTAATCTTTGTCGTCGATCTTGACGTCGGTGGTGGAATAATTCTTGTAAACGATTTTATCGCCCTTTTTAACGGTTTTCACGTCGGGGCCAACCGATTCGACGACGGCGTAGGCAGGAGCTTCTTTGGCTTCGCCAAGTAAAATACCAGATTTTGTGGTGGTTTGAGGTTCTTCTTTCAAAGCAACCACGCGGTCTTGTAGAGGTTTTAGTTGCATAATTCTCCTTTCACTGCCCCTATAATAGCACAGAAAATTGGCACTTGCAATAGTAGAGTGCTAAAAATTTATGGTTATCGTAAGGGGAGAAAGTTTAAGATGATATGGAGGGTAGCGAGGAAAAACTTGACGAAATGCTAGCAAGTCGTGTAGAATGGTGATAGGTTTATTTGTCGTTACTTTCGCTTTTAGCGAAAGTAACTTTTATTTGGAACAAAGTGATTCAAACGTTCATACGCTTGATTTTGAAGTGTATGGTCATAGCCCTATCCTCCTTTCTCCCCGATGTTAATTTGCTTGGCGCCGAGCTAACCTCGCTACCCACCCCTAGTGTAGCATGTAGCTTTATTTTTGCAAAGGATTTGTAAAGTTCAAAGTAATTTGGTATAATCAAAGTATAGTAGTAGCACAAAGGAGAAAATAAGATGGCAATAGAGACGACTCTTTCAAGAGGGTTCCAAATTACCTTGCCTAGTGCCGTGCGAAAGAAGTTAGGTTTGGCGGCGGGGGATCGGCTTGAGATGGATACTGAGGGTAATTCGCTGTTAATTCGTAAAGCGAAAACGTTAGATGAGCAGCTTGATGAGATGAGGCGATGCTTTGAGACAGTAAAGAAAAATCGAACTCCGGAACAGGTGAAGATGGAGAAAAAGATGGCGGGATGGACGGTTAATCAATATCATGAATACTTTGATAACTTGCCAGAGACGAAAAAGTATATTAAGGAGAAATATGGCGTCTAAACAGCGTGAGGCACTTGATACCAATACAATCTTGCGTTTAATGTTGTGGGATATCCCGGAGCAGGCGGAGGCGGTTTTTGCGCTTTTACATCGCCCAGGGGTGGAGTATAATATAGCGGATTTGGCGATTACAGAGGCGGTGTATGCTTTACAGAAGCTAAATAAATCAAGAGAAGAAATTGTAATATTGCTTAACGGCTTGCTTAAGCCGTTAAATGTGAATGCGAATTTAGGCTTGTTTGAGCGAGTTTTTCCGATGTACTTGGAACATCCGAAACTATCGTTTAACGATTGTTGTTTGGTAGTGTATGCGAATTTGAATGAAGCGGAGCCGCTCTGGACGTTTGATCGGGCATTGGCGAAACAGATGCCGGGCGCGAAACTGCTAGCATAGTGATATAATAGAACTATGAGTTTGAAAGCGAAGGTGGAGAAAATCCCGTTTTATAATCAGTTGGTTTTGCCGATACATTGGGCGCAAGCGGTGAAAGCGAGCGTGAAGTATGATTTTCCAGCGAAGAAGCTGCGGGTGATTGCAGTGACGGGGACGAATGGAAAAACTACCACTTGCTTTATGATTTGGAAAATGTTGAATGAGGCGGGACGGAAGGCCGGATTGCTGACGACAGTGGGGTGGAGCGAAGATGGTGAACATATGCATAAACAGTTTGAGCATATGACGACGGAGCGAGTAGAGGTTCTAAACGAGCGGATGCGTATGGTGGCGGACGCTGGATCGGAGTTTTTGATTCTAGAGACGACGTCGCACGCAATGATGCAATTCCGGACACTAGGAGTGCCGATAGAGATCGCGGTGTTTACGAACTTGACGCACGAGCATTTGGACTATCACAAGACTTTTGGGAATTATCGAGCGGCGAAACTGAAGCTGTTTAAAAAGGCGAAGTACGGGGTGATTAATGCAGACGATGAGAACGCGCGGTATTTTGAGGAGATTTATGCGTCTGGTGATATGATAACTTACGGAATAAAGCAGGGAGAGCTGAGAGCTACTGGTGTGAAGCTAAGTGCGACTGGAGTGGAATATTCGTGTAGTGATATAAATATTAAAACACAGATTCCGGGAAAGTTTAACGTTTACAATTCCCTGGCGGCGGTGGCAGTTGGTAAAAAGGTCGGGTTGACGAAGCAACAAATTGAACGGGGAATTTATACTTTAACGGAGGTTGAGGGGCGGATGACGCGGATTAGGGAGGGGCAAGACTATGAGGTGATCGTGGACTATGCTCACCAACCGGACGCTCTCGAAAAAGTGTTTGAGAGCGTAGGGAAAGCGGCGGCTGGCCGGAAGATTATTGCGTTACACGGGGGCGCGGGGCGGCGAGATCCGTCAACGCGAGAGCCGCGGGGGGAGATTTTGGGTAAAAATAGCGATATCGTGATTATTACTGAAGACGATTCGCGCGATGAAGACCCGGAGGAGATTGCGGCGATGTTCGTAGAGGGGGCAGTGAAGGTAGGGAAAGTAATAGACAAAGATCTTTTTGTGGAACTGGACCGGAAGAAAGCGATTGAGAAGGCGATTCGGATGGCGCGGAGGGGGGACTTGGTGCTGATTTTAGGTAAGGGACACGAGAAAACGATTCTTAGAGCGGACGGGCCACATGATTTTGAGGATATTAAAGTGGCAAAAGAGGCGATTCGGAAGAGTTTGAGGAAGAGGATCTAGCATCTTTAGAAACAATCATAAAGCCAGCTTCTTTTTCATCCTCCCTATGATTACTCATATAGCTAGACAACGGAGGGAGAAGCCAAAGTGCGAGAAATCAGTCAATAGCAATGTAGAATCATTGTCCCAATCAATACGGAGTACTAGTGGCGAGCTCGTAGCGCGGCTTGACCAATAACGTAGGTTGCCGCCAACCACACTTATGTCTCCGCGTCCAAAATCGGGCCACACATTGACTACTCCGCTGCGGACGAAGAAGGCTAAGCTAGGACTGGAAGCTGAACTTTTCTTGTTTTTGGCCGAGGGCAGTATCGTAATAAAGGTTAAGACGAGGTTCGGATAGTTCGAGCGCGAGCGACCAGATAGTCTCGTCACTGTAGACATAATACGAGCGACGAAGAATGCGCCAGATATCAGTGAATTGGAAACCAGGGAGTTGCATTTCTACGAGGTGTTTAGCTTCTTCGTAGCGAAGAAAGGTATCAGCGGTGGGGTTATCACGCGTAACGTGGTCGAGCGACTTGAGCGAGGAAGCGAGGCAGTGGTTGGTTTGGACGATAATTCCCTGCTCGTCGGGACGAAGAACGGCATATTTTTTGGCGGCGTGTTCGACGGTGGCGATGTCGCCTTTGCTATCGGCAATGAGGAAATTTTTCGGGATGGCGCAAGGAATGCGCTTAAAGGCGTTGAGGGCTTGGCGAGTAGTGCGGCAATGTTCGGCGATATAACGAATAAAATGAGAAGGTGAAAGACCGTAATTCCATTTGTCGATATGCGCATAGGTGAGGCCGATATAGAGTCCGTGTTCGTTGACGGCGTCTTCGGCGTAGAGCTTGCGGGTGTTTTGACCGAGGTGACGACCATAAACGCCTTCGTCGGAAAAAATAAAATGGCGATAGCCGTTGGTGAAGTTGAGGTCGTATTGTTCGAAGAACTCACGAGCAGCTGGCTTCCAATCGTAATTACGGCCGACAAAAGTTTTGCCTTTTTCGTGAATAGCAAAAATGGTGCAGCCGTGGGTATGTTGCTCGACACGACGTTTTTGGTTATCAACGAAAGAGGCGAGATCTTCATAGAGAAGCAGATTAGGGTCGAGGCCGATAATTTTGGCGGCGGAGGTGATTTCCAAAATGAGCTCGGGGTAGAATTTTTGGTAGATAGCAAGTTGGCGGCGAAGAGTGGCGGGATTGTAGCGGGTGTAGAAATTGTGATGGGCAGCGCGGAGATATTGGCCATGGATAGTCCCGAAATCTTGATGAGAACCAGAGAATTTAATCATAAGTATATTATACACGAGGACTGGGCTAGAGGTCAAAAAATGCCCTTCCGAAGAAGGGCGGGTGAGGAGACGGACTACTCGGATTTTTTAGACTCAGGTTTCTTTTCGGACTTAGGTTCGGATTTGGATTCGGACTTGGTTTCTGGTTTAGCTTCGGATTTGGCTGGTTTTTCGGCGGGCGCTTCGGACGGGGCAGCAGAATTAGCAGTAGGCGCAGCTGGAGCGGCGGCCGGGGTTGGCTGAGTGGAAGTTTGGTTGGTGACTGGGTTTTGGACAAAAACTTGCGGAGCGGCGACAGGATAGCCCTTGGCGGCGAGGCCAGCATCACCTTGTGAGAGGATAATAATGCCCTCAATAAGACCCCAGATGCAATTGCCAATCAGGACGAGATAACCAAGCATTGCAACTAGACCAAAGAGAATACCAATGAGTGGGATCGAGGCGGTAGCGGCGACGAGGAGAGCGCCGAGTACAGCAATAATGAAGCCACCGCCGAAGAGCGCAACATGCAAAATGCCTTTTTTGTTATCACCAAGATACCAATCATGAGCACCAAAACTACCAAGGAAAATGCCAAGAATACCGGCGACAGTAGAAGATTTAGGAGCGACGTAAGTTGGCTGGGCCGACTGGGCTGGGTTTGGGTTAGCTGAGGGGTTGGTTTGATCATTTTGCATAAAAAGGGGCTCCTTATTTTGATGAGATAATTGTTTTTATTATATGTTTTTGGAGAGGAAAAAGCAAGATGCTCGGGAGGCTAGCATTTTTAGGGTAATTATGATATGATAAAAGTAAGATGAAAATTTTGGCGATTGAGAGCTCGTGCGATGAGACAGCGGCGGCGGTGATTGAAAATGGGACGAAAATCCTGAGTAATGTGGTGGTGTCGCAGGTAGATATTTTTGCAGCGTACGGCGGGGTAATCCCAGAGGTAGCGGCGAGATCACATCTGGAGGCAATTTTACCAGTGGTACATAAGGCGATGGATGACGCAGGGCTAACAAAGGACGAAATTGATGCGATCGCGGTGACGCATACGCCAGGATTGATGGGATCGTTACTAATTGGGACGCTGACGGCAAGGATGTTGGCGATACTTTGGGGGAAGCCACTATATGCTACGCATCACCTGAAATCACATATTTATGCGAATTGGCTAGGAAAGGTTAGTGACAGTTCTCCAGCTTCTTCGGGACACGATGTCGACTCGTCCCGTCGTCACGGGCGAGTCGCATCTTCGTCCTCGCTCGTAAGCTCCGGAGATTCCCGAAAAAGCTGGAGAACTGTCACTAACCTTGACCGCCCAATTCGAGATATTGTGATTTCAGGAGCTCCGGTTTTTCCGTTGTTGGCGTTGGTGGTGTCGGGCGGGCACACGCAGATTATTTATATGCGAGGGCATAATCAGTTTGAGATTATTGGGACGACGCGGGACGATGCGGTGGGGGAGTGTTTTGACAAGGTGGCAAAAATCTTGGGTTTGTCGTATCCGGGTGGGCCGTCGATTGCAAAGTGTGCGAAAAAAGGAGATATTAGAAAATATAAATTGCCACATCCCAAGGTTGACGGTCTTGATTTTTCGTTTTCTGGTTTGAAAACAGCAGTGCTTAGGGCAGTGCAAGGTGAGCTGGGGCTGCCAATTACAACGCCGTCCTACGAACTGAAGGAGCATTTATCAGAACAGCAGAGAGCGGATTTTGCGGCATCTTTCCAAGAAACGGCTTGCGAGATTTTGTTAGAGAAGATGGCTAAGGCGCTAGAGGAACACCCAGAAGTGAAGTCGATTGTGATCGCGGGCGGAGTGAGTGCGAACCAAGTTTTGAAGGAAAAGGCTCAGGATGGGCGGTTTGGTGACGTGAAGGTGTTTATCCCGGAACTCAAATGGACGGGAGATAATGCGGCGATGGTGGGGGCGGCGGCGTATTTTGAGGTGAAGTCGGGGGTGAAGGAGACAGATCCGTATAGTCTTTCGATTGCACCTAGAACTGATATTGCGTAGGTTTCAACATAGCTATTAGCTAAGCTCTCCTCGAGGCGCGTTCGCGACGCCTGCCGTCGCAGGGTCGCGCCGCTCTTCCTCGTCGTAACTCCGGATCCTCTCGTAGAGTTTAGCTAATAACTATATTATTACCCATATCATATCAGTTCTAGGTGTAATCTTCTGCTTTTTAGGCGAGGATCTTGTGCTTCTTTATTTCTCCCTTGATTACTCTATGGCTAGACAACGGAGGGAGAAGCCCCAGTAAGCTCGATCGGTTTTATTACCTACTGACGTAATAGTAGAGAAGTCAAGTACGCTAGCCTTCCAAATACTATCAGGAATAGCATAGGATCCCCAATAGAAGCCATGCCGACCGACCAATAATGCCCTGCTGTTATATTCCATCGTTGAAGTCCAATCAACCTTACCGCCGTAATTACTTGTGTGACCGCTGCGGACGAAGATATACTTTTGCTTAATTAAGCTAAAAGTTAGCAGAAATAACAGAGGCAAAATCAAGTTGAACTTGTATAACTTATACAAGTTGCTTGGGTTTCTTCGTCCGCAGCGGAATAATTGAAACAGATTTTATGCCAATACTTATTGGGTTCGAAGGTGAATATTGGGCAAGTAACACAGTTAGGGGGTGTTGTAAAAGTAACCTGAGAAAAGTTATTGACGGCGAGAGGGGTTTTAAGATAGAATGTATTTAGGCTCTTTCGCCGGAAATATTCGGCGGATTGGGCGGGTCGTTTGTTTGAACGAACTCTCTGAGACGGCAGGACCGCTCCGAAGGTCGCTGGCCTTTCCTCGAGAAGAAGCAGTGGACTCGGACAGAGATGGACTTGACTATCGGTAAATAGCCGTATGGCTATGGTCAAAGTTCGTTGAACAAGACGACTAAATAGTTCTTTAATTTTGTGAAAAGGAGGTGGTCACTTTGCCGAATAGTGAGTGCTGGTGCCGCGGACGGTTGTCACGGAAGGATTTGTGGCTTCTGGATCGCCGCATCAGGCTTTATTGTCGGTAGCGTGTCCAACGGTAGTCCAACGAGGGTTGTTGGCTACGATGGTAAGCTAAAACGAGCTAAAGAAATTGCCTAGTGTAGTCTGGTCAAAGGGTGACTGGACAACACAGGCCGACCGTTTCAGGGAGACAAGATGCCTATGAGGTCTAATTCCCGCAATTTGAAACGGCTGGTAGCGTTGATGGCAGCAATGGCGATGGCTTTCGCGATCGCGATGGCAGTGGGCGCGGGTGCGCTCGGTGCAGGGTTCGTGCTCGTTGGGGCCGCGTTCGCTCCGTGTGTTTGGGCAAGACCGCCCGGCACTAGATCGAGCCATAACGCTCATCGGTCCAAGAATACGGCGCCCAATTTCTGGAACACAGGCCAGAGCGTGGGCGACCGCAGCACTTCTACCATGAACTGCGATGTCCGCCCAGCGGGGTGGGTACGCAAGAACCGCTTTGCCATGTCCATGGCTTTCCACGGGGACCGTATCTGTACGGGGTCCCTGCGTGGCAATGCGACGACAGCGAGAGGCTCTCCCGCGAGCAGCCTGCTGCCGTTTGTGACCAGTTCGCCCAGTCCTGGTTCGACCATGTTCAACATCCCCTGTTCTACCCAGTCTGCGGCCAACATGAGGGCTTCTCCCACGACTGCTGGCACGGCTTTGTGCACCGGGAAGCTGATCGACTTCGGCCTGACGCACTACCGGGCGAGGGATCGTGATTTTGCCGCCACCATGGTGGCGGCCTGATCTGAGCTGATATCCGGTAGGGTACGGGCTGCCGCCGGCTTCTGGCGAACGAGCGACAGGTGTCGGGACCGGCTTGACACGGATGCCTGTCCGTTGTCGGAGGCCTAGGTTGGCGCTGCAAGGCTAGCCGTGGCGCTTGCCTGAAAAACAATCGTCGACGATTTATCGAAACATTCACAAAATACTCAGCGGTACATCTATGTACCTAGGGCCTCTGGAAACAGAGGCCCTTTTCATGTATAATGGTGATATATGGAGAGTGGAGATATGAAAAGAAAGAACTTGCAGGAAGGGTCTTTGAGACCACATTTTTTGCAGTCGGCGGCATGGGTGAAATTTGAGAAGTCGGAGGGGCGAGAAGTTTTTACAGGTGAGGGTGAGGGTTTTTCTTATTTGGCAGTGAAACATCAGACACCATTAGGGAGTTATTTGTATTGTCCGTACGGGCCAGTTTTGGATGAGAAAGTGGAGTCAGGGGTGGCTTTGAAACTGGCGCTTGATTCCCTAGCGAAGTTAGCACGGGAGCAACAAGCGTTTTTTGTGCGGGTGGAGCCGACGGTAGCGGTGCCGGCAGAAGAGCTACGGAAAATGGGGTTAAAGAAATCGCATGATTTGGATCCAGCCCATACGTGGATACTAGATTTGACTAATAGTCAAGAAAGTATATTAGCAGGAATAGAAAAACGAAAATTACGTCATTGGCGGACACATAAAAATAAGGGGATTAGCTTGCGCAAAACGCAGGATCCAGAGCAGATTACGGTCCTAACGAGTTTTCTGGAGAAGCTGGGGGAGCGGGATCATTTTAATCCGCAGAAACAAGACCATTTGAAAAAGCAGCTGGCGGCGGGGTTTGCGACACTTTATGTGGCGGAGCTAGAAGGCGAGCCGATTGCGGCGGCGTTAATTTACGATTATGACGGGGTGCGGTATTATGCACACGCGGCGACGGATGAAGAACACCGAAAATTGATGGCGGGAACAATTATTTTAATTCAGATGATCGTTGACGCACGAGACGAGGGGGCGAAAGTGTTCGACTTTTGGGGGATTACGACGTCGGAAGATCCGAAGCACCCGTGGTATGGGTTTACGCAGTATAAGAAATCGTTTGGTGGGGAGCAGGTGGATTATGCGGGGACGTGGGATCTGCCGATTAGCAGGGTGAAGTATGGGCTGTATTGGGTGATCAGGAAGATTAATCGGGTAATAAGGAAAAGATAAATAACTCACGCCATAAAGCAAAGAATCTACCATCCTCTTCTCGAGGCGCGTCGCCGCATCCCGTCGTTACGGGTGCGGCGCGCTCTTCCTCGTCGTAACTCCGGATCCTCTCGTAGAGAACAGTAGACCCTTTGCTTTGGAACATAGCCCAATCGTTTACTTTTCCTTATTTCTCATTGTCCATGAATTGCTAGCAGTGCTTTTTCGCAAAACCTTAGTATATTGTTCGCCAAACCTTCATCCTCCCCTTAGATTACTCTATGGCTAGACAACGGAGGGAATAGCCCCAAAACATGTGGCTATTCTTATTTGGTGTAACGAGACCATTAGCGTAAAATCGTGCCGAATAAATCGCTGACTGTGAATATAGATAAGTATTGTTTGAACGGCTCAAAAACGGGACTTCCTCTAAAAGTTTTCCGATAAACCCGCTGCGGACGAAGAAAAGAGGGCCCTCAGCGATGGCTGAGGGCGTTGTAATGGGTAAAGGGCGAGCCAAATACAGAGACGGGTATAGTCAGCGATCAAAGGCGAGGTGGCACACAAACATGAGCAGAGAGAAATAGATCACGATGAAATAATAAAGGATGATTGCGCCGACGAACCCCGCGCAGAACCCAGCCATGCCGCAGCCTATCCAGTTAAGAATTCGCTCAGCGGTAGTGGGGTCGGAGTTGAGAACGGGCTCGTGGAGCGCTAAGGTAAAGAAGAGACCCAGCATGAGGGTGGCAAAGGTCAGGTAGAACTTATTGGGCTTTTTCATAGGGATGGATTCTCCTTTGTGTGGGATTTTAGCGGGCGAAGGGCTTTTAGGCGATCGGCCTTGTCTCTGTAAAAGGGCTAGCGTGAGCTATTTTAATTATAGCATATTCTGAGGGAAAGAGCAATGCGGTAAATTGACAGAATGGCATAGAGGTGATAGAATATCACGGAAAAGCCAAGCGTGCTTCCCTGGTGGGCGCGAAGTGCGTGGCAAACAGGAAGGAAACTTGGTACATTAAATTTGAGGAGGAAAGTCGATGAACGGACGAAAGTCTACGACGAGGCAGAGCTCTTTGCTTTGGCACACGGTGAAGTGTATGAGGTGGTATGAGGTAACTTTGACCGCAGTGATGGCGATCGCCGTGGTAGCCCTGGTGGGTATGGCGGCGCATCTGGTCTGGTGCAACGAGACGGGCCGACTGGAGCAGGTGGATGACGTCAATTACTGCGGTCGGTTAGTGGCAGAAGATTGTTTGGTTAATTCGGGACTGCTGCTAGATGCCGGTGCGCCGGGTACGGCGCGAGCGAGTGCGTTCTTTCGGGGAGACGATGCGCAATTGGAGGAACCACAGACGGAGATAGAGTTCCCTGTCAACCGTGACTGGGCGGATGACATTTATCAGATCGAGTGCTCGGTTTCGGTTGAGGAGCTGGAGCGCCTGAATTCCTTGTCAGAGATGATGGCACAATCACCGATGACAGCGAGGGAGACAGTCTATCTGGGGGTGGTAGGTGTCACCGAGGTGGGAAATTTCCATATTTGGGTGGAGACGAGCCTGATCGCTAAGGTATTAGGAACGGCACGCGAGAAGCAGGTCGATACCTGTGCCCTGTTGGCAGTGGGGCGCCCAGATAAAACGTTACAGTCGGGGCTGGTAAAGTTCGAGCGCCAGGCGGTTGCGAATTGGCAGGCGTCAGGCTATAATCCGAGTTTGGCGTTACCGGTGTTTGTGTTGGGGCGACTGGGCTTAGCTTGGCTGGGGTTTGCGATCTGGAAAAGCGCGAATTTACGCCGGAGCGAGGAATCGTTACTTGGACATCTGACCACGAGTGCTACCTCCCATAAAGTTAATCCCGCTCCTTAAAGGGGCGGGATTTTGCTGAGTTTTTTGTTCCCTGCTCAGCAGACATACTTTGGTGATATTAGAACATATTTTTTCGTGAAGATTTTAGAAAATGTAATTCCCTGCTAACTCAACATCCAGGCATTTTTATAGAGGTAATGCTAAAAGAAATGTTCCCTTTTGGGAACATTTTCATGCCAAAAATACATGTGAAATTATTTGACTGATTGCAAAAGCATATGCAATATGAGCGTCAATTCACGCTAGACCCACCAAATTATGCTCGAAGGGATAGATTTTGCTTTTTGGAAAGCTTGGCTGAAAATCCTCCGAACCACGGCGCCCACTCAAAGGGAAGTCGTTATTTTTATTTTAGCATGGGCGGAAATGGTGGTCAATAGACTTTTAGAAGAAAGTTGGTTCGAAAAATAACAGGGGTAGAACAGGGAAATTTGGGCGATTTTTGAGTAAATATTTCAAGCACAAGAGGAATAAACGTAAGGTAGGGAAAACAAGCATGAGAGGAATAACGGTGGGGAGGTAAACGAGGATCTTGGAGAAAAGAAAGGGAAGGGAAATACAGGGGCGAGGAAGCAAGGTGGGTAAAAATGGCGGTAGGGAAGGAGGCTTAGAAATGCGGAGAAATAAGAAAAAGGGTGAGTAAAATCATTAGCCTAGTAGCTTGCCAATATCTTTTCTCGAGGCGCGTTCGCGACACCTGCCGTCGCAGGGTCGCGCCGCTCTTCCTCGTCGTAACTCCGGATCCTCTCGAAAAGAATTAGCAAGCTACTAGGCTAACGCTCTTTGTCCATCTTTTTCTTTAGTCTCTTGTCCGTTTTATTTTACTAACAAAACGTATTTTACTTTAACTTTAGCATATTGTTGCTAAACCTCCTTTATTTTCCCTTGATTACTCTATATGGCTAGACAACGGAGGGAATTGGCTAACTGTTGTGCAAATTTATATGACGGCGCAGAAAACTCACCATAAAAGTCAAGGCTATAAGAGTACCAAGCATCCTCCTTTATTGCGTAAGATCCGCCCATATAACCAACAATGCCTATGTTGGCCATAGCTGGCTTAGAAGTCCTATGTATATACCCGCTGCGGACGAAGAAAAGAGGTATTTGGCCAGAGGTAGAAGAATAGCTTAATGAGAGATAATTTGACTAGGGACAGAGGAAAGATGGTATAATATGGATAAAGAATATAAAATAATAGGGAAGATAAGAGAAGAGGCTAAGATGGAGTTTAAGAATATTGATCGGAAAAATAAAGAAGACGTAGCGCTGCTGATGGCGACGAATCATCGGTACTTTGTGCGGTTTGTGGTGGTGATGGTGGTGGTAAACATGCTGCTGGCGCTGGGGCTGAGCATGTTAGGGTTATTCTTCACGTTGCTGGCGGCGGCAGATACGAAAGGGGGCGGTATGGGCGGGGCGGTGTTCATGATTTTCGCGGGGATCGTTTATTTGATTGTTTTTATTGTGCAGCTGAGTCAGATCCTTAGCTTGCATAAACGGGTGTCGGCAACGGAAGAGCATTTCGTGGTGGACGCGGATGTGGTGCGATAAGTGCCGGACAAACGCCAGTCAAAAGCCGTGCATTGTCCGGACGATGTCTGGCAGGAATGATGGCATCAGTAATGTAGTTAAAGTAAAGAAAATCCCTGGATGAACAGGGATTTTCTAAAAAGGGGAGCGCGGAGCTACTGGATGACGGTGAGTTCGGCCTTAAGCCGCTCGATGAGGGCGGTTTTTTCGGCGATCCCATCGCGGGTCTGCTTGACGAGGTGAGCTGGGGCCTTATCGACGTAGTTCGGGTTCATCATGCGAGCGTTAAGAGCGTCAAGCTCGCGACCAACGGCAAGAATGCGTTCTTCGAGCTCGTCGCGATACTTAGTGACAATCTCTTGGGGAACGTCGAGATAGAGCTCATGACCGACCAGAGCGAGGCGAAGCCCGCGAGGTTGGCCCTCACAGCTCAAGACAGAACCGAGGTTGGCAAGTTTCATGACGAGGAGTTGGTTGTCGTCGACGAGAGAATCGTTGTCGAAGAGGAGACCCCATTTTTGCCCCTTGGAAGGCGCAGGGAGGCACTGCAAGGTGGCACGAATCTCCGAGACAACCGTGATGAGGTTCTCGAACTGTTCGGCAGAGATAGGGTCGAACTTGAGCCGTGGCGGCCAAGATTGGACGATGAGTTGGCCTTCGGTCCAGCTGAGGCTTTGCCAGATGGCTTCAGTAAGGAAAGGCGCAAAGGGGTGGAGCATTTTGAGGATCGTCTCAAGAGTGACCTTGAGCAGGGAAATGTTCTTGTAGATCTTTTGACTTTCGATGAACCAGTCGGCGTATTTGTCCCAGATGACCGAATAGAGGGTTTCGACGGCTTCGGAGAAGCGATAGTTGGCAAAGTCGTCTTCGATCTGTTCTTTGGCGGCGGTGAGCTCGCGGCAGATCCAATCTTCACCAAGGTTGTCGGTCGAGTAGGGAAGCTCGCCACCAGTCTGGACGGCAGTTTCGTTGACGATCGTGGAGTCAAGTTCGTTCGCGGCAATTTCGAGAGCGGTAAGACTATCGGTATGCGACTCATCGACCATACTCTGGATAAAACGAGCGACATTCCAGAGTTTGTTGCAGAGGTTGCGACCGGAGATGACCGAGTTCTCAGAGAAAGCTTGGTTCATACCGGCGGAACGGCCACGAAGAATACCGAGACGGAAAGCGTCAGAGCCGTACTTGGTGACGAGCTCAATCGGGTTAATAACGTTGCCTTTAGATTTAGACATTTTTTGACCATGAGCGTCAAGTACTAGGCCATGTAAATAAACTTCGCGGAAAGGAACTTCACCTGTTACATAAATCCCCATCATAATCATGCGGGCGACCCAAGCAAAGAGAATGTCGGCGCCGGTTTCCATGACGTTGAGCGGGTAATAGGGATTTTCCTTACCTTCGAGCCAATTGGTGCAGACGATTGGCCAGTGGGAGCTAGAGAACCAGGTATCGAAAGTGTCTTCGTCGCGATAGTAGTGAACGCCGCCGACTTCGATTTTTTCGAGATTGGTACGAGAGTCGAAAATCCATTCTGGAGCTTCGTCGGTTTCGGTCTGATGGAACATTGGGATGGCGATACCCCAAGGGATTTGACGAGAAATGTTCCAGTCTTTGAGGTTTTGGAGGTAGTTAATGAGGACTTTCTTCTTGTTTGCAGGGTGGAACTTGATTTCGTTGTTTTCGAGGTGTTTGATAGCCTCGGTAGCAAGACGCTTTACGTCGATAAACCATTGCGATTTTAGCATTGGTTCAATGACGGTGTCGCACTTATAACAATGAGCAACTGAGTGGGTGATTTTCTTCTCGCCACGAAGAAGACCTTGAGCTTCGAGATCTTTTAGGACTTGTTTGCGACAGTCGGCGGTAGAAAGACCGGCATAGGCCGGGCCGGCAGTCTCAAGCATAAGACCGTCTTCGCCGATAACTGGGATGCGAGCGAGGTTATGGCGTTCGCCAACTTCGAAATCGTCGAAATCGTGAGCGGGAGTAATCTTGACGGCGCCGGTACCATAGGCAGGATCGGCGTGCTCATCAGCGATGATGGGAATGGTGCGGTCGGTTAGAGGGAGCTGGAGCTCGCGACCGATATAATCAGTGTAGCGTTCGTCTTCGGGATTGACGGCGACAGCGACGTCGCCAAAGATGGTTTCGGGACGAGTGGTGCTAACGATGATTTCGGTAAGACTGTCATTGACATTGGCATCAACGATCGGATAAGCAATTTCCCAGAGATGACCATCTTCATCTTTATGCTCGACTTCAATGTCGGCAAAAGCGGTTTGATGCTTCGGGCAGAAGTTGACGAGCTTTTCGCCGCGGTAGATCATTCCGTCATCCCACATCTTTTTGAAAGTAGAGTAAACACGGGAGACGACGTTTTCGTCGAGAGTAAAAGTAAGGTCGGGCCAAGCGCAGCTCGCGCCAAGAGCACGGACTTGGAGTTCCATATTGCCGCGTTGTTGTTCGACGAAATTCCAGACGCGGGCGTAGAGTTCGTCGCGGCCAAATTCGAAGCGGGTGTGGCCTTCTTTTTCGAGGGTACGTTCATAGACAACCCAAGTTTCGAAACCGGCGTGGTCGGCACCAGGAATATACCAAGTCGACTTGCCGCGAAGGCGATAGTAGCGGGTTAGGGAATCTTCGAGAGCGATGGTGAGACCATGGCCGATGTGAAGATTACCATTCGCATTTGGCGGAGGCATGACGATTGAATAGCAGTTGTCGGTGTCGGTCTCATCGGAATCGACGACGACTTTTTTGGGTTGGAAAGCGCCAGTTTGCTCCCATAAAGCATAGATATTTGGCTCGAACTCTCCCGGTTCGTAACTCTTTGTAAAACTCATAGTTCCATTATATCATATCAGAGCTGTAGCCTCATATCTTCTCTCAGTCCGGTGAGCCTCTCTGGACCGAATCCCCCTGCGGGGGCCGTGGTCCAGACCCGGCTCAGCCGGAAAACGACTGCGAAAAGACATGAGACTGCTGCTCTGGTATGACATAGTGATACTTTTTATATCCCTCCCTTGATTACTCATATGGCTAGACAACGGAGGGAGAGACCCCAATGATTATCGCCTTTCCAAGACGTATTAACGCCGCTGTCCTGAAATGGGCTAATACCTAAATAGCCATTAGTAGATGTGCGCCACCAGCTTCCAGCTCCGGGGAAAATTATATCACCCCCATAACTGACATGACCGCTTATGTGTCCGCTGCGGACGAAGCATTCGAACCATTTTCGTCCGCAGCGGGCTAGCTCGTCCACCTGAAGGAATTCTTATCGACGCGGGATTTGGTACTCAGCTATATTCTGCAAACGATGGTCGTCGAATGCTCATTTATGATATTGTTACCATTGGTCATTATGATGATCGTTACTGGGGCTTCTCCCTCCGTTGTCTAGCCATATAGAGTAATCAAGGGAGGATGAAGAAGAGTGTCGCAGGTATTGACAAAAAGCTTATGGCGTGCTAGGATAGAGGTAGAGTGTAATTTATAAAATTCATCCAGAGTCACCTCATGGCTTTAGGTGGAGATATAGCCAAAAACAAAAACCATAAAAACAAAAAAGGAAAAAGTATGGAACAATTTCCAACGAGCACTCCGGAAGCTGCGCAAGGCGTAGCTCCACAAGCTGAACAAGGTATGGCCGAGACGGGGGCAGCGGAAGCTTTGTCGGCTCCGATGGCGGCAGGTCTGGGTGAGGCAGCTTTGAATGCGGTCATGCCGGAAGCGCCAGCAGCGGAAGCGACAGCTACGCCAGGAGCAGAGGCTTCGACGGCGGTAGACTTAGCTGTTGGAGTAGCACCGATGCCAGAGGTGCAAGCGGTGAACACTACGCCAGCCCCGGAAGCAGGCGCGCTAGCCGAGCAGCCGGTAGCTGGTGGCGAGGTTAATGTAGCCATCGAAACAGTGGCAGTAACCCCGGGCACTGAAACTGCAAAATCGCCAGAAGGCGGTAAAGTTTCAGATACTGAGATGGTGGATTATATCTTGGGACGTCTGCGCGATGATTCAACATTGCCAGATGTGAAAGAACATCCAGAGAAAGCTGACGAGATTGGAAAATCGATTGGGATTTTTGAGCAAACGGCGTCCGTGTTGAACGACGACAAGCGTAAAAACAAAGAGCCAATCTCGGCTGAGGTGGTTTTGGCGGTAATAGCAAGTGAGAACCGTTATATGGCTGACAAGAGCCAGAACGAAGCTGAAAAGACTGGACATGAGCAAATGGCAAGATTGGCCGATGAATGGGCAGATTCGTATGCTAACCGTAAAGCGAGATTAGAAGCTGAGCGTGCGGGCGGGGAGCAGGCTAACGTGGCGGCCGAGGGGGCGGCGGTTCCGGCTGAAAATCAAAATCAGACAGCTGCTGGCTTAGTGCCGGAAGCGGCGCCGGCAGCAGCGGCAGCTCCAACGGGTGAGCAAGTTGTAGGGGCGGAACAGGCACCAGCAATATCGCCAGCAAATGCTGGCGGAACGACACAACCTAGTGCGGTGCCGTTGTCGACTGAAGATATAGTTTAACCATAAAGTTAAGCTAGACCGATAGTCGATTGTCCCTGCGGTGGGAGGTGTGCTATAATAGCGCACCTCCTCTTAGTTGAGCTGGAGTTTGGCTTGCATAGCGCGCATTTCGTCTTCGGTTGGTTTGAGATGGCGCTCGCCGGCCCAGTTTTCGTTAATAGGAAGGAGATGGACGTGGGCATGGGGAACATCAACGCCGACGACTTTAATCATGGTGCGCTCGCCGAGGACATCCTCGAGATGACGGGCGAGCCTTTTTACGGTAGCCATAACGGCGGTGTAATCTTCGTCGCTAAGGTCATAGACTTTGTCGACTTCGACTTTTGGAACGACGAGAGTGTGGCCGGGGGCTTCGGGCGCGATGTCGAGGAAGGCGAAAGTGCGATCGTCTTCGTAGATTTTGTAGCAAGGGACTTCGCCCTGGATGATTTTAGTAAAAATGCTGCTCATGATGGATCTCCCGTTTATTTACTATATTATAATATCTTTTTGGAAAGATGTATGCATTGAACATTGTAGCAAGAATGTTATAATATAGAGGATATTTGCGGGGCGGGCAAGAAAGCTCTTTAGAAATTTGTGGAAGTTCGAAAAATATGAGGATAAGAGAGCTATCTTGCGTAGTCTTGCGAGAACGAAAGGGGAGTTCTGTATGAAGAGCCTTGTGGGCTTAGGTAATGGGCAGCAAAAGAGGGACGCGGATGGGTCGGTGAACGCAACGCTGAGCGGCGAGTGGGCCGAGAGTGAATTGGGCCAGAAGCTGGCGGCGGCGCTGACGGAAAGAATTAGTGACCTGACGACAGAGTATGGCTATCTGGTGGAAGGGGGATGGAAACTGGTCGTAGCGGAGCGCGCGCGGGCGGCGTTGGCCTTAAACGGGTCGGGGCCGGAGAGACTGCGTTTCGAGGCGGAAGGGAAATATGCCGATGACGGGTATGCTGAGGCCGAGATCGAGACGCTGAAATTCTTTGGGTCAGACACGGTAACTTATCCGGTGTGGGATTTGGGCGCACGAGTCAGCTTAGTGTTGGACGCACGCGAGCTGGAGTGGAGTAAAGATATGCAGCGAGTAATCTTTGATTGCGTTGATGCTACTGAGTTGCCGAGAAATGCTCACGAGTGGCTGAAAGATGTGTGTGGCCTGGCGCCGCGCTACGGAGGACTTCGAGTGCTTTATGACGAGCCTGAAGTATCGGAGAGGCGCGGAGAACTGTTGATCGGGTTCTCCGGAGCGGATTCAGACCATAATCTGTTGTTTTCGGTGGGCGCTCTGGCAGCGATGCAAGAAGTTTTTGCGGAGCTGTGGCCGTGTACGCGAATCCCGTGCAACCTGGAAGAACTGAAGGAGATGCCGACGGTACGGTTGTGGCTGGATGTCTGGGGGATCGAAGAGACGGGTAAGTTTGAGTAGAATGGAAGCAAATGCGGACCCCGGTTGGAAGTCGAAAGATGGATGGCCGGGGATTTTTTGCAGATAGGAGGTAGGTATGCTATAATTAGAAGTGGAAGCGTGGCCGAGTGGTTGAAGGCGCACGACTCGAAATCGTGTGGGCAGAAATGTCTCGGAGGTTCGAATCCTCTCGCTTCCGCCAGAAAGCGAATAATAAAAATATGTCCCTTCAGGGACATATTTTTATTATGTTCTCCTTTGGAGAACGAGGATTCTAGAACATCGGGCGTCGACTCAGAAAAGAAAGCGAGCTTTCTTTTCGCTCGTCTCCTACGATGAGCGAATCCTCTTTGTGCAAGGTAGGTTTGTGGTCATCGGGCGTAGTGAGATTGCTTTTCCCCTTACTTCTGTGCTGTTGTTTTTGTTGTGAGGTTAAAGAAAGTAATGCTCTATTGACAAGACTGATATAGCATGCTATTGTAAAAAGATGAAGAGCCATGATGGCTTTAGAGGGGAAGGTGACAAGCAATTTAAAGCTGTCAAGTAATTTTAATAGAGTGATTACTTTTTGAAAGTTTAGAACAACCCAAAGCAGTTGATAGAAATGATGGTAGAAGTGACAGGAAATGGCGGAATAGTCAGAGATAGTAGAAAGGATGGTATGAAATGGCAGGAAGAGTCAATAAACTGGCGGAAATGGGGGCAAAGCCTCGTACGATCTGGAGGGATGGAAAATGGCAGGAAGTAGAGATGACGTCGTTCGTGGGCGTGACGGATGAAGAATCGGCGCAGCTGGGAATTGGGCTGGCTGACAAGGAAGGCAAGTGCCATTTTTGGGCGTTGGCTTTTCCGCATGCTTTGATAACCTCGTGGCGAGGAATGCAGGTGTTGGACCATCTGGAGAAAATTGGTTACGGGACAATTCATCATGCCTACTTCGTTGGGGAGCGCAAGAAAGATAGTGAAGTGGAGCGGTCTATGGCTGAGCTGAAAGAGCAGCTGCCAGAGATCGAGAAGTTGCGGGAAGAACTGCTGAAGAAGCCTATTCCGGATGATGAGCTGGATCGGATGTTGACAATTTGCAACAGCCCGGAGAGCCATATCAATGTGGCGACCTGGGAGCTGAAACAAGAGATTGAGTCCGGAACTATCCATGAGACTGGGCAGGTAAAGCTGGCTTTTGAGATCGAAGCCAAGGAGCAAGTCAGATTAGGGCAGAATAAGGCGCGGAGCAAAGTGGCGTTGCCGGCTCATCAAAGTTTTCGGGAGTTTTGTCAGCGGGCGAACATCCAATACCTTTGCAGTGCTCCGATCGGAGCTTACGGCTGGGACTGGGGGCACCGAGACCCGGGTGAGATTGACGAAGAGATCATCTTTCATGGTTTACAGTATGGATGGTCGGAGCAGATTTTCTGTACTGAGGAACCGGAAAAGGCGGATAAGTTTGGTCAGATTGGTCACCCGGTGGTTTTACTGAAAGACGGGCGTGAGCTAGTGGTTTGTTACGCGTATTATCATGATGATCAGATGTGGGTGGGCGTCCGCCCGGTCAAGAACGAGGACGAGCTAACGGAGTGGAAAATTGGAGAGCTGTCGGCATTGGGGCCACAGATGGTGGGTATCACTTTGAGCCGGCAGAGCAAGAACGTGACGATAGAGGAAGTTGAACGCGGATATGTCCTGGTGAAGAGAAGTAATGTGCCATCTTGGGTGGCAAAGTTACTACAAAAGTTTAGGAAGTAATCATTCATAACCAATACCGCTGAGCTTTATGGCTCAGCGGTACTTTTTGTCTGTTAGATAGGCTGGCAGAAGGCCAATTCTGCTAAGAAAAGTTTTATTCAACTAGGCTGGAGAGCTCTTCAAAGGTGTTTTATTTTCTTCATTCTCCCTTGATTACTCTATGGCTAGACAACGGAGGGAGAAGCCCCAGTGGCTGTCGTGGCTATTGTTTGGTTGTACGCTAGTGTCGAAGTGTAGTTTATAGGCATACTCAGGGATGTCCCCAGCCTTCGAAGCCCAAACAAGCCCAACTCCTCCTCCAAAGTCCATTTTTCCCGCATCCACACGTGGGTGCCCGCTGCGGACAAAATGCGATTTTTAATCATGTTTGTGCTTGCTAAAGTTTTTCATTTTGTGCTAGCTTAGGAGTAAGCCACCAGAGCCAAAGTATTTTAATAGGAAAGGATTTGAGGTATGAAGTGTACTTTTAGTCTCTGGCGTATTCGCGTCACACTAAAAATTGCTATCTCTGCGAAGAAGCGGAAATAGCAATCTAAACTTTTATATCCTCAGTCTAACACTAACTGAATAGCGAGTCAAGCTTTCCTAACGAAAAGCTTGCTGCGGGGCGTCGACTCGGAAAAGAAAGTTTACTTTCTTTTCTCTCGTACTCCTACCGCAGTTCAAGCTCCCCTACGAAGGAAAGTAAGAACTAAAAGGTCGAGCAATATCAACCGCTGGTGCTCTGGTGGCCAGTTTGTAGAATACGGTTCGGCGGTCGTATTCTAGTTTTTGTATCTCGTCCGCAGCGGAGAAATTGGCATTCAGGAATTTGGGGAAATTGGTCCGAGCCTAAATATGTTAGCAGCACAGGGCCGATGGTGGAGCGGTAAAAGTAGCGAACCTTCACGATATGCTCGTGAATTGCTTATGTCTCAAAAGATACTTCTGCCTTCTGATCATTATTATCGTAATACTGGTCGTTCCCTCCGTTGTCTAGCCATAGAGTAATCAAGGGAGGATATGTAAGGTTAGGAAATGGCAAAAATATAAGGAAAGTTGGAAGGATTTTATGTTACAATTAAGCTAAGTACAGTTAATAAATCTTCGGAGAGGAGTAGTCACTATGGTGAAGAAGTTAATAATTTTAATTGCATCGTTGCTAGGCTTGATTTCGACGTTTTTGCCATGGGCGACCGTGAGCGTGAGCGTACTTGGGCAGTCGGCTTCGGAATCGGTAAATGGAACTGAAGGTGATGGTTGGATCACTTTGATACTGTTCGTAGCAATTATTGTGATTACAGTAGTGAGCGGTTTGAAAGATTTCAAGAAAGAAATACCGATGTGGGCGAAGATTGCAATAACAGCAGTGGCGGCGATCTGCGCAGTGATTGCGATTGTGGATTGTGGCAACGTGGCAGATTCGGTTTCTGGCGTGAGCTCGGCGGTAGGTCTGTTCGGTGCAACTGCAAATACGAGTATTGGCATTGGTTTGATCTTGATTATCATCATGTCGATTGTGAACGCGGTGGCTGTATGGTTACCACTAGAAAAATGGATTAAGTTTCCAGCTGGTAAGGCTGCGGCTCCAGCAGCTCCGACGGCACAAACAAGTGAAGAAAAAACCGACGAGGCAAATAAGACCCAAGCTTAAATAGTTAAGAATTGGGAAAGGCTCCTCGTAAGAGGGGCCTTTTGGCATAATCATAATATATATAGTAGGCGTAAGCGCGAGGCTAGGATTGGTTGCGGGGCTCGAGAGCAGCGATAAACTGTTCGATGATAGGGATCTTGCTGAGGTAATTGTTCCACATGGAGGTATAACCCTTGCGAGTATCGGTAGGATCGCCATAACCGTCGGCTTGTTGGCTGAATTCGTAAAGGGGAGTTTGAATATCGGTGGCACTGAGCCATTCTTTGCGACAGCCGGTGTCGGTGAGGGGAGAAACCGCCTCAATGTATGCTACCCAAGAACGGCCACGGTAATCGCGGCCGAAGAGCCAGTTGTATTGGCTATCGTGCGAAGAGAAGCCATAGAGGGACATTTCGCCGATGAGTTCGGAATAGGTTGTAAAGGCGCTGAGTGGTTTGGAAAAATCGGGGGCCTTGTCGGCGTTGATCGAGATGAGCTGCGGAGCGCCTTTGCGGGGGTTGCCAAGGCGAGCGTCGGGGTTGAGTGGGGTATGAGAAACTTCTTTGTAGAAGTCACCGCGGAGCTGACCGGTGTTAAGAGCGTCGCGATAAGATTGCATGGAGAGGTAAGATTTGGCAGTACCAGAGAAGAGAAAATCGGGGTTCGTCATAGTGATGCGTTCGGCGGGGTGGGCCGTAGCGATTTGACAGAGGACAGATTGGAGGCCGACGGGGAGAGTAGTGGCAGACTCGGAATAACTTTTACCAAACCACTCGAGACTACTACTGGATTGATCATGGACGTAGTCGGGCATATAATGCCAGAGGCCTTCGGAACGGTCTTGGTAATAGCTACGAACTTTAACGCCTTGCTCGGTGGGGATGTAAGCGATAGCGGCGGGACGACCACTACTAAGTTGGAAAATTTTGGAAAAACAGACGATTTTACCATCAAGGGTGGTTTCGTAAGCGGGGTCGAGGCCGGCGTTTAGAAGATTGACCGAGCTAAGACGGTATTCTTCGCCAGCTTGGTACCAAGGATCACCGTCAATAATGACGCGGCTGAGGAGCTGTTCGCGGCGCTCAGGCGCGATGGTAGAGGTTACGAGTGGAGCGGGTTTGGCGGGGGTAGCAGGGGACGGTTTGGGTTGAGTACTGTTTGTAATGGTATCTTGAGCAGGAGTTTGAGCGGTGGTGTTGTCAGTAGAAGAGGTTTGCGGATTAGTGGCGAGTTTGCGCAAGGCCTCGAATTGTTGGTAGTATTCAAGGCGTTTGCCGTAAATAATGCGTTCAAGGGAGTCCATGGCAATACGATAAGAGTCAATTTGGTTTTCGGAAGCCTGAGGCTTGATACCAGCAAGAAACTCTTTGCGAAAAGCTTTAAACCCGATCGGGGTGCGATAGTCGGGCTGGTGACGACGAGGCGGATCGATGAACTGTTGGAGGGCAGCCGCAGTAACGTTTTGCCAGTTGGTAGCGTTATAGCCGGTAGCAACGGCGAAAATTTGAGTTTCGCGAGGGCCAGCGGAGATTTTGGCGAAGACACCAGCTGGGCCGACGGCAGGATCTTGGAGTGGAGAACGAATACGGCGGAGAAAATCAGCTTCTTGGTCGAGGGAGATTTCGTTATTTTTGAGGCGGGCGAGGAAAAGCTGGCGTTGGTCGGGGGTGACGGTGGCGTTACCGGAGGGGTCGGAATTAGGATTCATGAAATAAGAAATGATGGCGTTTTGTTGAGAAAGGGCAGTTGGATCGGAAGGGATGTATGGATTAATAACAGGGATGGGGCCCTGGGGATTGGGGTTTTTATTCTTGCCGAAAAGCCTCTCAAACATAAGCTTATTATAGCATAAAAATGAAAATATAATATCTAAATACCAGTGTAATAGCTTCCTAATACTCTTTTCTCGAGGCGCGTCCAAGGCGCCCGTCGTTACGGGGCCTTGGCGCTACTCCTCGTCGTAACTCCGGATCCTCTCGAAAAGGTATTAGGAAGCTACTATGCTAGCATTTGAATGTCTGCTTTCCTCATTTATGCTATCCTATTCTATCCTCCCTTGATTACTCTATATGGCTAGACAACGGAGGGAATAGCCATAAACTCTACGTACATCACCCCATGACGGGTGAACAGCGTCTGCTACTATCCAGAAAAAGGGAGTTTGAGAAGACCACCAGTCACCTTGTTCCACAGAGGAGACCATCATGGCAAAATCGCTATTTTGCTCGATCTCGACTAGGTAATCCCTGTCTATAATCACATACCCGCTGCGGACGAACTTGTATATACTATACAAGTTCAGCTTAATATTACCTCTGTTATTTTTGTAAATTTTAGCTTAATTAGCCTAAAAATCGTCCGCAGCGGAGGTATATCTAGGCATATTATGCCAAGCGTAGCTTCTGATGCTGGATTTGCACTTTTCCTATGGTTTCCTCCAGCTTCTACGAATCCCACAGCATATCACGCCGCTATCACGGGCAGTGCAGTCACCCCATCAGCATCATACGGCTTTGAAGCTAACGGTCTCTCCCTCCGTTGTCTAGCCATATAGAGTAATCAAGGGTAGCATGATAGAAGGTTAATTCATGTTAGGTCGGAAGCGCCGTGGGCGCCTACCTTGGACCGACCTAACATTGATGCAAGTGGTCAGAAGCTAGCGCGAAACTAACAAGTGACGACTTGTGGGTTTATGGTTTTGGCTAAACGACGATTCCGATACACGCGAAGGAACGGCGGTTTAGCACTACGCATTATGGAGATCGGGCACAACGAAAGGCACCGGACGGAAAAGCCGTAGAGGCGATTGTTTCCGTTGGACGGGTTGACATCCGCCGGATTAAAGTTGAGGTTGCGGGCGTTGGTAGCCGAATCGGCGACAGATGACCAGTAGTTGCCATTGGCACCAACATTCCGGACCTGCTGGTTGCTAGCCCAAGGATTGACGTTCCCGGCGCGTGACAATAGGCTGGGGGAAAGGGAATCACTTTACGTTTAATTATGGCCTTAGCCATGATTAAGCTTTTGTAATCTTTAGCCAACATCAGAAGTGGTTGACTAAAGAGGATCCCACGATCTCCACTGATAAGGAACTTTGGCAAAACCGGGGTTTAGACCCAAGGGCTTTGCGGCAGAATCCATGGAGTAAGTACTCCATGAGGCTATTTTAGCATGTCCGACGCTCTCGCACGGCACCTACCGCAGGGACTTCTTTTTTCTTCATCTTCCCTTGATTACTCTATGGCTAGACAACGGAGGGACCAGCCAAAATAACGAGTGGATGGCCAGCTTGGTCTTACGTCATCGCTTACGATAATATCGAAAGAGTTTATCGTTGCTTCTCCTGCAGCATTGGAAGTTTCTGATGCACTGTATGAGCCTAGGTCCGATAGACTTTCCCCATGCCAATATACAGAGTTACTTGCGAACCCGCTGCGGACGAGATAGAAAATAGTCCACCAGAAGGTGAACTATTTTCTATGGTACACTCGGTAGGATTCGAACCTGCGACCTTTGGCTCCGCAAGCCAACGCTCTATCCAGCTGAGCTACGAGTGCTTAGCAATTTGTATTAGCACTATTATAATCAGCTGGATAGAGGTTGGCAAGCCAACGCAATATCTGATTTTCTCGGCGACAAGCGCCTCGGACAGCCAGCTGAGCTAGTGTTATGCCGTACTCAGCAGGTTATGCATATTCCAAAGAGGCAGAGTCGCCTCGGACAGCCAGCTGAGCTACGAGTGCTTAGCAGTACATTTTAATTGTCACGACTAGGAAAATCCTAGTGTGGATAGGTCGCGAAAATTCACACGGAAAATCGCGAATTATCCACCTGACAATGAAAATGAGCATTGCGACAAGTCGCAACACTTTCATTATAGCACATTTTTTGGTTTTGTGGTAGTTTTTCTTAGAAAAAGACCTTGGTTAGGCGGTTTAGGATTGTAGGGGTTAAGAGTGATCTTCCGCAATATTGGCGAGCGAAATATTATTAATATTGTCAATCTGAAAAGTGGCATTATTAATGAGCTGAGAATAACCGGTTTTCATGAGTTCGTCAGCGAGACCGAAGACTTGGGCGTAAGATAAATAACGATCCCAGAGAACGACGGCTTCGGGGTCTTTATCAACGAAGGTATTAAATTGAGCAAGAAAAGCACGGAAGGCTTCGAGCTTTTGGAGCTCGTTGACGCCTTTCGAGGTGCGAACGAGGTGTTTTGTGAGAGCTAGTTTATAACTAGATTTGGAGATATTCCTACTCATAATTATAAAAGTGCTGACAATAATAATAGTAACGGTGACGATACCGAACACGACAAAAGCGCGATCTGAATCGTTATAAGCGAATGGAGCGGCAGCGATGATACCACCGATAGCGGCGAGGATGTAGGCTAATATGATGCGCATAGCGTTGGATCTGGGCTTTTGATTTGGGGCGGAGGAGTTAAGCTGGGTGGTGAAACGGTTTTGTTTATAAAGACCGAGATTAATTCCGTCTTCAACGCAAAGATCATACCATTTACGGTAATCGATATTCGACAGACAGTTTTTACTGATCAGATCAAGGAGATAGGCTTCGTTTTTGAGCGATGGCCGTGTGTGGGCAGGAGATAGACGGATTACATAATGGTCGCTATGTTTTGAAAGGTGAAGGTAGCCTTGCGCACAGAGGTCGAGGAGGGCGGCAACGATGTCTTTTTCGTTTTCGAGCTTGGAATTTGAAAGTAGCGAGGCAACTCCTATGCCAAAATTGTTAGGCAGTTCTTTGTAATATTGATAAGGGTTATCAAGTTTGATTTGGCGGGAGTCATGTCGAATTTTGATGATGCCACGGATGGCACCAAAGATAGAACCGAGTAGCCCGATAACGAGCACAAGGATAATGAAAGATGGGATGAAGAGCGCGGAATATTTAGAGAATGACGACTGTGAGAGGTCGGATTCGGCGGAAAGATCTTGCCAAGCGAGAATAAAAGCAAAAATTGCGCCGACTAGAAAAACTAGATAGAGGACAATAGAAATAATAAAAGCTTTTGGCTGAAAGCTGGAATGAGCGCTAGTGGTTTTCATAAAATAATTATAACGCAATAATAACCGGAAAGGGATACAGAACTGGTATAATTAGGGAAATGGGGACGAGAAATCATGAGCTGTCACAAAACTTTTTGCGGTCACCGCGGATAGCGGGAGAGCTGATTGGGCATTCGAAGGTTCGACGGCGCGACTTGGTGGTGGAAGTTGGGGCGGGGAGCGGGGTGATTACGACGGCGCTAGCGAAACGGGCGAGGGAAGTTTGGGCGATCGAGCCGGATGTGGTAGCTTGTGCGAAGCTACGGGCGAACTTGGAACGACGAGAGATTAAGAACGTGCGGGTTTTGCAGAAGGGGTTTTGGGAGGTAGCGCTGCCAACGGAGCCCTATAAAGTGTTGGCAAATCCGCCATTTCATCTGGCGGCGGAGGTATTTTATTGGTTGCTAGGGTTAGAAAATAGAGGAGGAGAGATTCGGGAGATCCTAGATGAGAATGGAGATTCGATAGTAAATCGACCGGAGGGGATTTGGCTAATTCTACAGAAGCAGATGGCACTAAAAATGATACCGACAGATCGACATTATACGTCACAACTGGGGAAGATTTTAACGCGAGAGTATGATTGCAGGATTAGACTACCGCTTCGAGGTACGGATTTTACGCCACCGCCGAAGGTGCCAGTGGTGTTTTGGGAGGCGAAACGGAGAAATCTTGGGTAGTTTATCTAAAGAGTGTGTTATAATCAGGGTATGGAAAACACTGCGAAACTTTCTGGAGGTCCGAAGCGCCTGAGCTTAGCGCGCGCGAAGGTGAAGTTGTTGGCCTCGTATTATGGGCATCCGGCGCGTGATTTACGGTTAATTTGTATTACTGGTTCAACGGGGAAGTCGACAGTGGCGCACTATGTGCACGAGATTTTGAAGGCGGCGAGCCAGCCAGCGGCGATTTTGGCGTCGGATCAGACGATAAAAGCGACGACTTTACACAAGTTTTTGAATGATGCTTGGAAGGCGAAGGTGACTTATGCGGTGATTACGGCGCCGGCGGCAGCACTGGCGAAAGAGGCGTTTTATGGATTGCCGATTTATGCGGCGGCATTGACGGATTTTGTACCGTCGAGCCTGACCGATGCGGATGCAAAGGCTTATCTTGAGACGAAAGAGACATTATTCCGAATGAACCCAGAAGTGGTCGTCCTAAACCGGGACGATGCGCACTATCCGGATTTCTCGCAATTTCGGGGAACAGCAGAGACGTTAACTTATGGAGCTTCGTCGGATTCGGATTTGAAAATCGTAGGGTCGAAGTTATATCGCAAAGGTACGGAAGCGAATTTAAGCTTTGCGGGACGTGAGTGGACGGTGGCAAGTTTCCAGACGGGCGAGCCAACGGTGTCGTATATGGCGTGTGCAGCGGCAATCGCGACGGCGCTGAATGTTTCGCCGAATACCATAGCGGAAGGCATCGCGAACTACGAATAAGACTAGCTCTCGTGGCGAGCTACTGCGTTGAGCTCTCCGATACTCAGTCGCGGTATGTATAATACCGCTTCTTCCGTTTCTCGAACTCGCCTTATATCTCATCCACGATAGCTTCGTTTTATGTTTTTTGTTGAGTCCTTCCTTGAATTTCATCAAAAATAGCTCCGTTAGAGTGATACTCCCTTTGCGATCTTTGCGTTTTCCTAGCACTAGCTCCAAACTAACTTCGTCCTGGTAAATTGTCGAACTCGCCTTATATCTCATCCACGATAGCTTCGTTTTATGTTCTTTTGTTGTTTTTCATCCTCCCTTGATTACTCTATATGGCTAGACAACGGAGGGAGAAGCCGTATGAACGACCATAACGGTAGAGCTGATCTGTCGAATCGGCATTAAAGTTAAACATATTTGCCATTCCATCAATAGAGGCTAGTGGTGTCCACATATCACCAGCAGCTCCTTGGGCGTTCAAGGTATTGCCCCAGCTATAGTTCACTAACCCGCTGCGGACGAAAATGGTTCGAATGCTTCGTCCGCAGCGGGCACACTAGCCCTACCGACGAAGTTGAGCGCCCAGGGTCTTTAGCTACGACTGGTCGTAGTGGTTTTGTTTGGGCTGGCATGCCGAACACCGCAAGTGAACGGTCAGCTCTTGCACTTAGATTCATGGACCAGCCCATATCTAGCTCGCTTTCAAATAACCGTTACTGGGGCTTCTCCCTCCGTTGTCTAGCCATATAGAGTAATCAAGAGGAGGATGAAGAAGATTAGGGATTGTTGCTTTCCGGGGGGGGGTGCTATTATAGTAGTAATAGATAGACGCGGAGGTAATTGTGAATAGTGAGCGGCTAGGAAGTAGCGGCGGAGGGCATAGCTTGGAAAAGACGAAGTGGGATGATTTAGGAAATAAGGCAAGAGAAAGCGATGCACAAGCTTCGAGCTGGGATGACCTGGGAAAAGTAGAATTTTCGGGAGCAGCGGATCGGAAAGCGGAGACGCTTAGAGCTGTTAGTCCAGAAAACACGGTAGAAAATGAGACTGGCCGTTCGGGCGAGGAGGGAGCGTCTGAAGATTTAACAGAGAAGCCGGGCTTAGCAAAGCATGGTCTAGAGGTAATTGCGCAAGATACGAAAGAAGTGAGACGGTCAGCGGCGGAGATGGAGCCGGGTGAGGTGGCGCGAGAGTATTTGGATATTTTGCGAGGCTTGGGCGCGAACTTCACAAGTCCAGAGGGGGCGAGCTCACGTTTGGTGCGGGCGGACGGTTCGGTGTCGGAGAGGGGATATTCGGGCGATAAAGAATTTGTCGAACGGATTTATGCGCTAGGCGGGATGAAGGGGGAAGATATGACGGAGGACCTAGACAAGGCACTGAACCTGCGAATGGTTGATAGTATTCTAGAAGGAGAACAGAGGTGGCGTGATGCGGGCGAGGAATATGACGCGGCGCAAGAGACGGTTGCGAAAGCGAACGAGCGACTAGAGCGATTAAAGAAAGAGGGGAAGTCGATGGGGCTGCTGGGGAAGATCCGGACATTTGGGGCGCGGCGTAAAGAGAAAAAGGAATTGCAGGCGAAAATTGCGCAGGCGCAAGCAACGATGCAGAAGATGGAGCTCAAGACGAAGAAGAGCGACAAAAAATTAGGTGAAGACCTCAGGGCGGCCTATTCGGAGGATTATCACTACGGGCATCATCGAGATAGCTATAAGCATGCAAGTGATGAAAATTATCAGGGGCGAACGAATGAGGAGTATAACGAGCGTTTCGCGAAGGGGCATGAGGAGGAGATCTCGCGGGCGATTGAATTAAGAAAAGCTTTGTTGAATCTAAAGCACGGGAAGTTGCAGAGCGAGCGACCTCCAGTGGATGACTGGTACGATAGCTTACAGAGAGTATAGAGTCTGTTCTTTGGGCGATTGACTTTTTGGGTGATCGGTTCTGTTTTTAGGGTTGGCTGGAAAATGAGTTGAACTTGTATACTATATACAAGTTGAGGCTTGCAAAAACAGAGGTAATTTAATACAATAATAGTATTAATTAAAGAAAGTGGGGAGTATGACCGAGGGGCAGAATAGCAAGCAGAACCAGGTGATGATTTATGAAACTGGGGGAAAGAGCGTGCAGTTTAATCTGGATGAGGCGACAGAAACGCTTTGGGCGACGCAGGCGCAGATGGCGGAGCTGTTTGACGTGACACCGCAGAACATCACATTGCATTTGAAAAATATATATACCGATGGGGAATTAGAGAAAGAACGAACTTGTAAGGAATTTTTACAAGTTCAAAATGAGGGTGGGCGTGAGGTGACGCGTAAGGCGAAGGTCTATAATCTGGATGCAGTGATCTCGGTAGGGTATCGGGTGAATTCGCGGAAAGCGACGGACTTTCGGATTTGGGCGACGAAAATTCTGAAACAGTATATCGTGAAGGGGGTGGCGGTGAATGAGCGGCGGCTCGGGGAATTGTCGCAAAAGAAGTTAGCCGAGGTGAATCAGACGTTAGATGTGGTGCGGCGGCTAATGGCGCAGAAGGAGTTGGAGGGCGACGAAGCGCGCGGGGTGCTAGAAGTGATCACGCAGTATGCGGAGACTTTTCGGACGCTGAAGGAGTATGACGAAGGATTTGTACGGCTAAACCCTGGAACAAAGGCGCGAAAAACGCTGGAAGCGGGGGAGGCGGTGAAGGCGATCGACCAGCTGCGCGAGGCGATTCATGGAAGCGAGATGTTTGGGAAGCTGCGTGGGGACGAGTTTGAGGGGATTCTGCGAGCGATTTATCAGAGTTTCGGCGGGGAAGAGGTCTATCCGACGGTGGCGGAAAAGGCGGCGAATTTGTTGTATTTTATCATCAAGGATCATCCGTTTTTTGACGGGAACAAGCGAATTGCGTCGCTGCTATTCATCGTGTTTTTGACGATGAATGAATTTGGTTTGAAGAAAAACGGGGAGGCAAAAATTTCTGATCGGGCGCTAGTGGCGTTGACGTTGATGATTGCGGAGAGCGAGCCGAGGGAGAAGGGGCTGATTGTGGCGGTGGTGTGTAAGTTGTTGGAGGATTAGAATAAAATATCGTTAGCCAAAATTAGTTTTACCTTTCAATCGAGACTGATGCAGCTACGGTGTAGGTCAAGCACATGGGAAAGATTTACTAAAGAGTAAGCGTTTCTTTTAGTCTCTCCTGAAAGGCAAAACTAATTTTAGTCAAGGTTATTAATAGTTATTTAAATCCTCCAACGACTTTATCCTTCCTTGATTACTCTATGGCTAGACAACGGAGGGAACGGCCAGCGTCATTACCGTATTTGCTAGGATTTGTCGAAGTTTCGTTGTAAGTGTCACGAATGGCGGCATATTGCGCTACTTTTTTCAGAATGCGTAGAGACCACTCATATCCGCCAAAACCTGCATATGCGAATAAGGTCTCCGTCTCGTTCGAGATGGGATAAATTACCCCGCTGCGGACGAAGGGGTAAAAGTTAAGGCCCCTTGCGGGGCCTTTGAGACTAATCAGTGGTTTTGTCGGGGTTAGCTTGTCGGGGGTCATGGGGCTTGTTTTCGCGGGGTTTACTTTTCGACGAGTACAGTGCTCTCGCTTTGGAGGGTGGTCTTGCCGACGCCGACCTGAATTTGACAGTTTAGCGGGTTTGAGCCATCGACCAGGCCGTCGTCTACCACTTTCGCGGTGAAGCGGACATAGGCGTTGGCGTGCGGGGTGTAATTGCCGAGATTGACGCCGGCGGCTGCGATGCCATCGCTCAGGATACCACCGTCGTATTTGGCATTGTAGAGCTTGGTGGTACCGGGGAGATAGCGTAGACCGCGGGGTAGCCGGGCGCGTATCATGACATCGGTCTGAGTAACAAGGCTCTCGTTTTGGTAAGCCAGCTGGAAGTCGATTTTGTCGCCGATTTGGGCTTTGACTTCCGTATGCCAAGGTTCGTTATCTTTGGAGAGACGGACCTTTTGGGATGCCGTATAGCTTGTGGCAGGCTTGGAGCCGGGATCATCGGGGATAGCGCGGACACGAATGGTGACGTAACTGGCGTACTGGTAGCCACCGGGGATTTCTCCGTTCATGGCGGAGTAGCCGATGATGGTACGTTCGCCAGCGGCGATCTCGTCGCGAAGTTGGCGACCACCGTTCTTGCCGACGCCGTTGTTCTCGAGGAGGGCGGAGCCCGGGACATACTCGAGACGGAAGGGCCTCTGGCCGACGAACTTTACTCGGCTCCAGTACTCGCCGTATAAGGTGTTCTGGGCGAAGATGTGGCCGACGACAGTGTGGCTGAGGGCGGCAGTACTGCCGGGAAGGTCGAAGGAAACGCTGGCGTTGACGGCGCAGAAGTTAGCGCCGAAACGGCTGTTGTTGTGGACGTAGAGTCGGATGGTGTACTCTTCGGGTGCGAGGGGGACGTCGATCTGTTGGACCCACTTGCGATCCGATCGAATAATACCGACAAAACGGCGTTCGTCACCGATGACACCGTCGCTGAGGCTGTTTAAGACACAGTATCCGTCCAGAGCGCCGGTTGCGACTTCAGCATTGGTATAGGTTCGGCGAAGATCGCTTCCGCTGTTACCGTAGCTGAGCCAAGATAGCGACTTGGCGGATGAGGGTTTTCTGGAGTGGTTTTTCCGGTTTTTAGCCATAGGGATTCCTCCTTAATCACTGATTGGGCTGAAAAGTACTTGTGTGTCTTACCATTGTAGCACAGAAGTGTGATTTTGTCAAGAGGAATGAAGATATTATGCTATAATTCAGGGATTTTTTCAAACATGCGGACGGTAATTAAGTCAAGTTCGTCGTCGACTTGCATGAGAAAATAGAACTTTCCTTCGAGCTGGAGCGGGTCGTAAGTAGCGATCATACTGAGGCGGAAGTCGGACTCGTTGATATTGAAGAAGCTGAGGCTAGGCTTTGCCAGGCGGCGAATGGAGGATTTAACGGAGTTAAAATCGGTGCCGGGCTTTAGCTGGTTTAGGCAGAGGGTGGCATAATGGTAGACAAGTTGGTCCTTGATCTGGGCGTTTCGGGCTTCGATTTCGGCAAAGATTTCGGAATAATCTTGACTAGGATCGATTTGGCTGAGGGCACGGTAGAGTTCGAGTGGAAAGTCGATGACGCTTTCGAAGTTGATACCGATACAGTTGTCAGAGAGCATAACGACCGGAAGATCGCTAAGGTCGAGGCTTGGGGCGTCTTGCTCGATAAACTCTTCGAGCGGTTTGGCGGCGACTTGGAGAGTGAAGGTATCGGGAGCGGTGATGGAATAGTTGGCGAGCGCAAAAGCGATCGTATCATAGCCTTCGGCGTCGGCCATGTCGAACTTAGCGGTATGGTCTTGCGAATAGAGAACGACCCAGGCTCCGTTACGTCGGCCGAGGATACTAACCGTGGTCTCGTTAGGGGCTGTAACGGTGAGCTCGGTTTCGCCAAATTCTTTGGCGGGAAAATAGAGGTAGCGGGAGGACGAGGGGGCGATGTAATAGGACTGGGTGCAGAGGTCGGTGCAAGGAATTTCTTCGCCGTGGGGGAGGTCGTTAGCGTAGAGGCTGAGTTTGTTGCCGTATTCGTTGGTGAGATTACGCTGGGTGAGCTGGGTCATGATACGACGATAACGGTCAACGCCGGCAGCCTCATAGAGAACCTGCAGGGCATTGTTGCTAGTGAGAGCTTGAAGAATGTGGCTCGTAGAATCGGGGACGATCTCGGAATAATTTTGGAGGAAGGCGACAGCGGGGTAGCCGGTAAGGTTGCCTTTAGCATGACAAGCGTGTTCCTTGGGAGGGTCGGGGATGACGGTACTGATAGTATAACAGATACCGTATTTGAGGTAGCTAGAGTGATGACCGTTAATAACGTTGTCAGCTGGTTGGTTATCGACGACGTTGACCGCAAGCCAGTTTGGGGCGGTTTCGTCGATAAAATCATCGTTAGGGCAAGCTTTGCCGGAGGTACTGTAGCAGTAGAGGGAAGAGTAATGATGGCCGAGCTCGTGGGCAGTGACGAGCTCAAGGCTAGGATCATTGAGATTGCTAGGCAGGATGTTGACAAAGGGATAAGAAGGAGTGGTCTCGTAGAATTTGGCGGTCTCTTCGCCCATAATGCCACCGAACTTTATAAGAATACTAGTGGCGGTCTCAGAGAACTTGCGACCAGCATAGGTGGCGAGAGTGTCTGAATCTTTGTCGTAAGGGTTGACGATATAGACTGGCATGGCGGTCTCTAGGGCATTAGTAGCGATGCCGTTCGCTTCAAGGACTTTCTGCATGGTTTTGAGCCTGGAATTGCTAGTTGTGATAAGTTCGTAGGAATAGGAGAGGCCGAGCTTGTCTTGGTAGTTTTTGACAATACGGTCGAGCATAGTACCGAGCGTAGCGATACTATCATTGGAGACGGCGTTGTCGCCAGTGTCGGTATAGAAAATGACGAAGCGCTGGTCGTGGGAAAGTTGGGCTTTGTTGAGCGTGGTAGCTTTTTGGGCGGCGTAGGCGTTTTCAGAAAAGAGGGAATAGGAGTGAGCGATGTTGTTACTAGCGTCGGTGTCGAACTCGAGATTGGCGAGCGTGGCATATTCAAGCGCGCGCCGGACGGTAGCGACGTCGAGCTCAGAAAAATGTTCGTCGATAAAAGTAAGATAGTCGGGCAATTCGGTGGGGGTTAGCGAAGATTGATAGACGGAAGGGAGAGCGGCAGGCTCGTAGATAGAATCAAGGAGATAATTAGCGTATTCGTCGGCAGTGAGCTGGCCAGATTGAAAGTCGCTGTAAAGTAAAGCTGTCGAGGAAAGCAAACTTTCGGCTTGCTGCGCGATCGTGTTGCGGCTGATAGTTTTGGCGATGGGCGGAACGATGAGAAAAAGAGTGAGGAGAATAATTGGCGTGATAGCACAGAAACGCCAAATGCCGCCGCCGATAAGTTTACCAGCGATTTGGCCGGGACGCCAGTGTTCGCGGTGCCAACGAAGAAACCAGCGGGTGATACCCCAAAGAGCGTTGAGGGTTGCTAAGACGAAAGCGGACCAAAAGACGAGATTGCCCCAGAAAGCTAGGGCGCTTGAAGTGCCATTTACGAAAGCGGCGGAATTTTGGCTACGGCTGCGGAGCGAAACGCCGACCGTGAGGCCGATGATGGTGATGAGCCAGAGTAGCAAGCGAACGGGGCGAATCCAGCGGTGTTGCGGGGCTGCAAGAGGGATAGGAGCAAGGACGGGGATGGCTGGAGAGAGATTGGAGGTGGTCGAAGAGGGGTTGGGTGCAGCCGGGGCCGGAGTGGGGTGGGGACGGTCTTGGTCAATATAGAGCTCGGAGTTGGTTAAAGTTGATGAATTAGTAGGAGTAATGCGTTTTTCCATATTGTTTATGATTATAACACGCGTTTTTGAACTGCCTTTGCTTATTGTGTGATATAATAAAAATGCATTGCAATTATTAACACGACAGCCGCTTGTTTTTGGGCGTATATACGCTAGGATACTCGTGATTGTTTTGGGCGCCGAGAGTACCCTTAGTCACGAGTTAAGTGGCTGTTAATAGGAGTAATGCACCTCGCGGTGCCCTTTTTGATGGAGAGCGGTTTCGGCGAAGTGCATTGCTTCTACTAAACGGAGGTATTCATGAACAACAACCCGAAATCGGCGACTGTAGCAGGTTTGCTGGGAATTTTCCTAGGATGGGTCGGCGCGCATAACTGGTATTTGGGGGAGAAAAAGAAGGGGATTATCCATGTCAGTTTGGTCGGGGCGGCGATTTTACTGATAGTGATCGGAGATGCGGTTTTGCCGGCGATGCTGTCGCTAAGCGCGGCGTTGTCGGTGGCTTGGCTGGTTTTGTTGCTAAACGGGATAGCGTGGGCATTGATTTCGGGAAGTTCACTCTGGGGGTTCATTGAGGGGATTATGATTCTTTCGAAAGGCGATGCAGGGTTAGCACAGCAGGGGATCCCGACGGCGGGAATGCCGGGAGTACAACAGCCGATGGCGCAACAGAATTGGCAGAATGGAGCGAGCTATGCGACGAGCGGGGCGACGCAGGATGGGGCTAGCTCGGACGCAACACTGGCAGCGGCGGACAACCAAGACGTGAACGCAGGTGGGCAGACGATGGCGCAGCCAGTAGTACCGGTAGCACCAGCAAAACCACCAAAACAGCCGATGGATCCGGCAAAGAAAAAGAAGATCATTCGGGGCGTAGTGATCGGCGCAGTAGCAGTGGTGGTCGTGGTCGTGGCGGCGGTCGTGGCGTCGATGCTAATGAGGGTGGACTATAGCGAGGCGTATAAAGTAGCGAAGGAATTGAAACCGGAAGTGGTCGAGATGTACCAGAATACGAGTTGTACGCGGGTGGTAGAATATGTGAATAGCACTTATACGAAGCCGGCGGATTATAACGAATATGCGGAGAAATGCTTGGCAGCCGGCGGGGAGATTGATGAACTGACGAAGAAGCTCGGTGAGACGGCGGGAGTGAAACGCAACAAAGAGATTAAGGCGCAGTTCGATAGGTTTAGCGAGGGAGTGAGTGCGACCTTGCCAGATAAAGACGAGTTGGAGCAGAAGTTGGCGATATATAAAGCGTGGCATGAGTTTGAATATTTGCGAGACGGTGTAAAAACTAGTAGTCCGGATTCGGCAGTGCAGGCAGCGGCGACTCCGTTAATCAACTCGAGGAACGAAACCCTAAAGACTTATGGCGAAGGCTGGCAGGCAAGCGCCTTGGCGGTGACGCAGGCGTATCGTGAGTATGATAATTTATCCTATAGCGATTCGAACAAATCGGCAGCGAGAGTGAAATATCAAGATTTGCAGGCGGATCATAATAATTGGGTGGCAACGAATCAGCCCGACATAAAATCGCTGGGTGGACTAAACTTCGACAACAATACGAAAATGTATAACGAATGGACGAAGCTTTATAATTTAATTCGGGACACCTACGAGCAAAATTATAATAGTGAGAGTGGGGATTGTTCGGAACTGTTTGGCGAGGTGTATTGCGATTAGAATAATGCTCGGTTTTGGCTTGCTAGCCCATTAGTTTTGTTCGGGATCAACCAGGAATTGATTATTTTGGATAGTATTCAAGGAGGTCGGAAACTTGGCAGTCGAGAGCGGCGCAGAGGGCGGCGAGAGTAGAGAAGCGGATAGCGGTAACGTGGTTGTTTTTGATTTTGGAAAGGTTAACGTTAGATATACCGACCTTTTCGGCAAGTTCGCCGAGGGAGATTTTACGGTCGACCATGACGCGGTCGAGATTAAGGACGATCTGGCCGGTGGAGGAATCGGAGAAATTAGATGAGCCCATCGACGTCCTCCTGGAGTTTGGCACCGTAAGAGAAGAATGCGGAGAAGCAGAGGAAGACGAGGCCGATGAAAGCGTTTTCGTAATTGAAACCGACGGCGGGAGCGCTGGATAAACTGACGATGATGGCTGAGAGGAGACTGAGGGCAGAAATAGAGAGGAAGAAGATGCCGATTTCGCGAATCATGCGAACGATGTTGGCTTGGAAAGGAGTGCTACCATTGGCAAACCAAGTTTGGCCTTGGGCAGTTTTAAGGATGAGATAAACATTGCGGAAGATCATAGCCATAAGAGAGAGAACGATGGCGCTGCCGAAACAAAAGAAGGTGATAGCGGCAGGGCTAGGAGTGAGGCCAGTAGAAGTCTCGTGAGAGATGGCGGCGCTGAAGCCGTAGCAGGAGACCGTTGATTCGCCGGGCATTAGGCTAGTGAGAAAGCCGTCAGTGCTAGTGGGGTTGATGACCGAGGCGAAGGCGGTAAAGGCCATAACGCCAACGAGAACCCAATGGATAACTTCGGCAATTTTGGCAATAATGAGGGTAAATTTGAGAAAGAAAGGTGGCTTTTTGCTAGTGGTTTTAGTAGGTTTTGGCATGATAAAATCCTTGATTAAGTTAACCTTAGTATAGTGCATGTTTAATGTTTGTCAATAAGTTTTTTATGTTTGTCGATAAAAATATAAGGACTTGAACTGGGTCTGGGAGAAGGCTTTGTAGTATAATAGAAACATGAAGGATTTTGACTACTTGGGGGAGAAGACGGTTTATCTAGATGCGGCATGTCAGAGCCTTAGGCCGCGACCGGTGATAGAGGCGTTAGAAAGATACTATTTTGAGCATAATTCTTGTGGGGAACGAGTGAAATATCCGTGGGGTGAGGAGACGGATAGACTAGTCGAGGGGGCGCGGAAGAAGGTGCTGAAATTGTTGAAGCTTTCGCCGCGAGAATATTTCACAAGTTTTACGTTGAACACAACTTATGGAATTAATTTGATTCTGAATCAGTTGAAACCGGAGCTAGTGAAGAAGGTAGTGACGAGCGAGATTGAGCATAATTCGCCGTTTCTTGCGACGATGGCTTTGGCGGAGAAATTAGGGGTGCCGCGAGTGGTTTTGAAGCGACGGGAAAATGGCGAGCTGATTATCGACGGAGAGAATTTCGCGGGGGCGGTGGTGGTCGTGAACTCGGCGGCGAATTTTGACGGACGACGGATGGGAAACCTGAAAGAGGTCGTGAAGAGGGTGCACAAAGACGGGGGAATTATCATCGTCGATGCGGCACAGGCGATGGCGCATTATTACGAGATGTTAGAGAAGACGGAAGCGGATGCGGTTTGCTTCTCGGCGCATAAGATGTACGCGCCGTCGCTAGGCGTGATCGTAGCCCGACGAGATTTGGTTCCGAAGCTAGAACAGCGTTTTGTCGGCGGGGGGATGGTGGATGATGTGTTCGAAGATCGGTACTTATTGAGCGCAGCGGGGAATAAGGAACATATCTATACGACTTTTGAGCCGGGCCTGCAAGCTTGGGGGGAGATTATAGGATTGAATGCGGCGATAGATTGGCTTTCAAGTCGGACGAAAGTGGATAAGAAACGGCTTGAGGACTGCACGCGAGAGCTAGATGAGTTTTTACGATCGCGCAAAAAAGTGAAGATGGTGGGGAGTGAAGCAAACCCGACGATGAGCTTCTATGTGGAAGGGCTGGATTCGCATCTGCTAGGTGCGGCGTTAGGGAAAGAGGGGATTATGGCGCGAACAGGATATTTTTGTGCACATTATTATTTAGACAAAGTTTGTCATTATCCGGCGCTGGTGCGGTTTTCTTTGGGCTATGCGACGAGAGAAGGGGATATCGAGCGGGTGAAGAAGGTGATGGGGAAGATATAGCGCTCTTATAAAAGCAATAGCGAGAGCTATTGCTACTTTCCCTCGGGACGTGTCGCTCAGGCCCGTCTTCACGGGCTTCGCGCACTGCATGCTCGCTAGCAAGCTCCGCACCCCCTCAGAAAAGTTCAACATCTCTCGCTATTACTTTTATTTTGGAATATCTTCTCCATCTTCCCTTAGATTACTCTATATGGCTAGACAACGGAGGGAAAAGGCGACGTAGCGAGGATTCGTACGAGCGTAGACGAGTGCTTTCTCAAAAGTTATATAATAAGACTCATTGATTGTGGAGCTGTTAGACCAAAGCGGTCCATGTAAGCCTACCAGACTAAAGTATGCGCCAGTAATGTAGGTCGCTCCGCTGCGGACGAAGGTTGAAACGGAGGTCATTTTATTGTAAAATGTGATGGTAGTGAAAACTAGCAGGTTAATAGACAAATCATAGGGGGAACGTTATGAAAAATGTTTGGAAACACGACCATGCTTTTGCGATTAAGATGCAGGTATGGGTAGGCGACGACGGCCCGCGAGAAAGAACCCGAGAGGAAGGGCTAGTGGTGGTCCGCGAGGGGCAGGAGCTGAACCTTCGTGTGCAATACGAAAATACGGATAGACACTGGCGCTTGCACGAAAAAGTGAAGATCGTCGTAAATTTGCCGGAGCAACTGGAGTACGTGTCAGGATCGACGGTGATGACGAATGATACCTTTGCGGATGGTCGGCAGCTCGACGATGGGATTGCAGACGGTGGCGTGGAGATTGGCGATTATGCGCCAGGAAGAGGAGCGACGGTTTGTTTGCGCGCAAAAGCGGTGGCGAAGAACATTAGCCAGCGCGAACTGGCGGTGTCGCCATGGGCGCAAGGGGAAGTGAGCTGCGCTGAGATGCAAGATTTTGCACAAGTCGTGGTCGTGGTACGAAAAACATAGCGGGGTGATAATGTCAAAGGGCTCCTACGGGAGCCCTAATCTTTTGGAATTTGTGGTATAGTAGTAGGAGAACATATTGTGGATTTGAGAGGTGAAAATGAATAAGAATTTGAAAATCGGGTTGATTGTCGGGGCGGTTGTGTTGGTGTTGGGGGCGCTAATCGGAATAACAGTCTGGCAGAGCTCAAGCGAGAGCAAGAAAGAACCAGTAATCTCGGACTATGAGGACTATGAACTGTCAAAAGTGAAGGAAATGGCGGCGTTGAATGATTATAGTGATTTTGATGTGAAGAAGATTATTGCGGCGAACGCACAATCAGGTAATTTGCCGGAGAATGTGAATGGAAGCAAGGACGCGTCGGTGGTGATCGTGGAGTATGCGGATTACCAGTGTAGCTATTGCGCGGCGATGAATTCGTTGATTAATAAGATTGTGGAAGATTATGATGGCAAAGTAGCGGTGGTAATGCGAAGTTATGTTCTGTCGTACCATCCAAATGGAGTACAAGGAGCGGCAGCGGCGAATGCGGCGGCAATCCAGGGGTATTGGAAAGGATATAAGGACCTATTGTTTGCAAATCAGAGCGATTGGTTCTATTCGGAGGGAGAAGAGCTCCAGGAACAACTAGAGGAGTACTTTATGCAAGCGACCGGAGGAAAGGGGGATTTAGAGAAGTTTCGTGAGGATATGAAGAGCGAGGCGGTGCTAGAGAAGATTGCGTTCGATCAGGGCTTGGGCGAGGAAGCGGAGATTGGCGGAACGCCGTGGTTTTATCTGGATGGGAAATGGATTGAAAATGATAATTTGGCGCCTGCAAAGTATGCGGAAAAGATTAGAGAGGTGATTGATCAGAAGTTGGGGAAATAAGCACTTTCCATTTTCTACTTTTAGAGTTTTGATTCGAGACCTCCGCAGCAAAAAGTCATGCAAGTACATGAAGAATCGTTCTCCTTGAGAGGGCGGTTCTTTTAGTCTCTTACAAAATCTCTAAAAGTAGAAAATGAAGATTTATTTCCCCAGTTTCTTTTATCCTCCCTTGATTACTCTATATGGCTAGACAACGGAGGGAGAAGCCCCAGAGACGGCCTTGCCCGTTTTCTACTGCATACATATTACCATTAGTCTCAGCGATACTAATAGCATTATTAATGTTCAATGAAGCAACCATACTCCACCAACCAGTCCCACTATTATGTCGCAATAAGCCACCCGTAATAGAAGCATACCCGCTGCGGACGAAGAAAAGAGGCATCTCGTCCGCAGCGGAGCAACAAACGATTCTAGCCAAGAATCCTTAGGCGGCGTAGGATTAAATAGCACTGCAGCAATTAGCCGTTCGTGGAGCAGCTTTGGTTATGGTGGATATTCTGGGTCTCTTTGGATTAACTATGACAATGTTTCATCTATCTCTGGCGATTATAAAAGTTTTGGCCACCCCCTCCGTTGTCTAGCCATATGAGTAATCATAGGGAGGATGAAGAAGGTATTATTCGTCAGATTTGAGGCGACGGGCAAGATTTTTAGCGGAGAGCTGGTCGAAGGTGAGGAGAGTGGCAACGAACGGAATGAGGAGAATGAGGCCGAGCATGAGGAAAGTTTGCCAGTTGGGGCCGACAAGGAAGATGAACCCGGGACGCTCAATCATGTAATTATCGGCGATAGCGGCGCTGAGGGCGTCGGAGTTGGCATTACTAATGAGGAAAGCGAAAAAGAGACCAAGAGCGAGTGCAAAGATGAGTGTAAAGAAGCAGAGCTCGAAGAGGTAGACAAGGTGGATAAGAACGAGATCGCGACGGGTGGCGCCAACAGAGCGATAGAGGGCAACGATGGCAGCGTTCTGACGGATGAGACTAACGAAAGTGAGCGACATAATAAAGATAGCGACAAAGATGAGACCGAGGAGAGGGATAAGGAGGAGGTTGTTTAGGGTATCGTAGCCGCGAATGACGGCTATTTGGTCACCGAAGAGGTTGAGAGACATTGTGTGGGTGGCGATAGTACGGAGGCGAGAAAGGGCGAGGTCGTATTCATAGGCATCTTCGGGGTTAGTGAAACGAACTATGAGGGGAGTGCTTGGCATGAAGGTTACAGTATTGTCGGGCGGTGCGGAGCTGAGGAAGTCTCGGACAGCGGCGGAACCGTCGTCGAGGATGATAGTATCACTTAATACGTTGTTCATGACCTGTAAGGGAAGGTTGAGTAAGTTGGGGAAATTATCTGCGGGAAGTAGCCTAGAACCACTAGGCGAGACGCGGACGACATAGAGTTCGGAGTCGGCGAGAGCGATTAATTTATGGGTGTATTCTTTGATGAGGTCGGCGGTTTCTGGATAGTTGGGTGGGAGATAATTTTTGATCTCTTCGAAAATGGTGAGGTCAGTGTGGCCTTCGATGTAAGTGCTCATAAGAACGTCGTAGTTGTTCATTGGGTATTTGGAGATGAGCCAGAGGAGCTTAGGGTCGAGTGTAATAGGAACTGAGCCAGCGGGGTGGTTAGAGATACTACCCCAAGAGAAGTTAAAAACAATATCGGCAGGGATGACGAAGGCGGTTCCGGCCTTTTTGGCATAGCCGATGATCTCGCCATGATGTTCCGCGACGAGTTCGCGGATACGGTCTTCGTGACAGATAGAGCTTTGGGCACCATTGTCATCAAAGACGTCGTGGCAATCTTGGCTGACGAGGATGATTTCGTCGCCGGTGATTTCGCGGTTGGCGGAAAGAAGGGTGTCTCGCAGCCCACTGAGGACAAATTGAATAGCAAAAAGCGCGCTAAAAAGAATGCCGGCAGTGATGATGGCAAGGAAGTTGCGGATTTTATGCGAAGAGAACTGGAGATGGCCGAGTTTGAGGATGTCGATAGGGTTCATGGTTATATGATAGCACTATTTAGCCTACTTTGGGTCGAGGTAGTTTAAATAGCAAACCTAATAGAACAAATACTGGTGTCTTTGCTGTGGATAATGATTTTTTAACATAATTGGGCAAGTTTTCATGATAGGTGCTATAATTAGAAGGTTCGATGTGAGGGGCGCGACGTAATTTAGAGAGGATGATGCTTTATGAAAAAAGTTCGCAGGATCATCACGGTCGTACTGGCTGTTGTGATGGTCATGAGCTGCGCGGTGCCGGCGTTGGCGGCTGAGGCTGACGGGGTGACCACGGGCTGGGCCGATGTCAAGGAGGTGGTTACGGCTACCGAACCGGCCGGGGTCGGCGTGAGCCCTCGGTATGTCAAGGAATGGTCTATCGGGCGCACCTATGTCATGGTCATTGGAAGTGAGGTTCGCAACGCGACTGTGCACGTTGACGTACATGACCAAGTGGACAGCAATGTCGCCTATAACCCCAATGACTACCAGGTTGATATCATAGTGAACGGCGCCAACGGACGGATTTGGAGCGAGGAGGACTGGATGAAGGACAGAAACTACAACTCTTTCTGGATCGGTACCGATGTTACTGGTGTCCTGATCCGTATCGTTCCGCGTAACAGGCTGCTTTTCCCCGCGCCCGCGAAGGCGTTCCGTGTCCAGGTCACCTACTAATTATTAGGCGTAACGAAGTGGGCAGCTAAAGCTGCGGTTTCTTAGTCGGACATTTTTGATCATTATGCCCGATACTTTTGCCCCTCTCATTGATACGAGCCCCGGTTAAGACCGGGGCTCCCTTTATGCAAATTTCAGCGTTGATATTAATATAAACTAGCAATATAATAAACATAATGATAGTTGTGATGAAGGTGAAGCATGGAGGTAAGAATGGGGCTTAGGCTGGCGGATGCGGTGCGCCTGGCTTCGGGGAACGTCGTAAGTTATAAGTTGCGAAGCTTAGCAATCATCTTGACGGTGTCGGTGATTTTTGGGCTGGTGATGGGGGTAAATTTTTTGTTTGCGGGGATGCGCGAGAGTATGCTCGAGGCGTCGGTAATCAACACCGATGGTTATAGCTATGTATCGGCGTATTTTGACAAAGGCTCGTCGGAGGGGAATTCAGAGACGCGTCTGGCTAAGCGAATCGAGAGGGATCATGGGGAAGTAGTTGGGGTAGTGCGTAACTGTTTTATTGACAGGGAGCAGTTCGGAGTAATTGATTTGGGGTTGGTCGAGGATTTGGTGGATAATAATTTACTATCGGAGGTGCCAGAGGGGCGGGTGCCGGTCATAGTGAGTAGAAGGGTCTTTGAAGAAGAATATAGCCATCAGCAAGAACTGGAGCTACTCGAAGCGGAGTATTATCAGGTAGGGGAGTATGCGAGCGAGGCTACGAGGATGCCGCTGTTGCCAGGGGAATATAATATTCTGAATTTGCCGCTCACGAAGATGTACGATAGTCCGAGTGGGATTGGGCTAGGTTTAGCTGGTATTACGCTGGTGGATGACGGTTCGGGACGGGTCGAGCAATATATTGAGGCGAAGCGTCAGCAAGCTGCGGAAGGCTATGGTAATAATCAAGTGGTTACAGCGAAGGTGATCCGGTTTGGTAATTTTGGGGATTTGACGAGATTCGTCGATACCTCGGATACGCCGGAGCGGAAAGCATTGGACCCGGATTCACTCCTAATCAGCGCGGTTTATTCTGATACGGCAGATATAGCGCGAGGATTTATTGCGGCGGATAGAATCGTGATGATAGCGGAGATAATTCTACTAGTGGTGGCGGTGATCGTGACGGCGTTTACTTTTATCCATCTAATCGATCAAGATGCGCGGACGGTGGCGCTCTATCGGTCGCTGGGGGCGAGTACGAGGGAAATTATTATGGTGTATTTTATTTATCTTCTAGAGCTGTTTTTGCTGGCGGTGGTGGCGAGTGTTTTGATTGGGCTAGGGGTGGTGGCAGTAGTGTCGCTAGGGAATGCGGGAATCTTAGCAGAGAATTTGCAGATGTATTATGACTTGTCGTCGGCACCAAAAGTGACGCTCCTGAGGATCGATTGGCGATTCTTCCTGACGATAGGGCTGATGCTGGTGGCGGTGCCGATGGCGCTATTCTTGTCGGCGGATCGTTTCTCGAAGCGGCGGATCGCGATGGCACTAAAGAAGGACTAGCGAATGCGGCTGAGGGACTATCTACGCTTGGGGTTGGCGAATATTGTCTATAATCGTCGGCGATGCGCCTTGGTAGTGACTATCACGGGGGCGATGTTTGCGCTGATTTTTGCGGGGTTCGAGGTGATTCGTGGGCTAGAGGTGGCAACGCAGAAGCAGGTGACAGATTTTACAGACGGGCAGGTCCTGCTAAAGCTGACGGTAGAGGATGGATTAGAAGATTCGGAGGACGAATTGGCACGGCAGGTAGTAAAATACGGCGGATATACAGAGCCGGTAGAAGAATATTGGTTTGACGAGATGATGCACCTGTATCTATTTCCGGCGAGATTAAAGGAGAGCTTGGCGGACAAAATTATCGATGACGTGACTGGCGGTGTACCGATTTTAATCTCGACGGATGAAGCGGGGAGATGGCAGCGTTTAACGATTAGTAAAGATATGGGGATGCAACGACGGCTGGAGCTGGTGGCGAAGATTCGTGCACAGTCGTTAGGGAAGGTGATTGAGAATAACGGATTCGGCACGCGACCAGATATCGAGAAGACGCAGTTTTTCGTGGCAGGATTGCTGTCGGCTAATCTGGTGGGAGTTTCATTGTCGCTGAGTAACATAGGCGACATGCAAAATCCGCTTAACTTCATTTTGGAAGTGATCCCGACTGGTGGTAGCGAGACCTTTGTCCTAGAACGTCCAGGGGGAGTAGAAGTAAGTACGAAGGAGAGGGAAATTTGGGCGGTGTTCCCAGATGCGGAAATAGCGTATGAATTTGTGATGGATCGGCAGATGTGTAGCGGGATGAATAAGACTTGCATTAGCAAATATCGGTATATGGTGCGGGAGGTGATTGGCAATCCGCTGGGCGTAAAGATGGGCTTCCGGGAGATCGAGAAGGTATATACGATTATTTGGATAGTCTTGACGGCGATTGGGGCGTTTATTACGATTTCTACCTATACGCGTCTAATTAATCAAGAAGTGCGGAATATTGCGCTTTACCGGGCATTAGGAGCGACTGTGAAGAATGTTTATATTATATATACAGCATACTTGGTGATTCTAAGTCTACTGACGATGGTGGTGGCACTGGTGGCCGGGACTCTGCTTGCGTTAGTAGTAAGTCTAGTATATCAGGGGGCGTTGAGCGCGGATTTCTCGATTAGCTTCGGGATCGAGCCGGTGTCGGTGTGGCTAGCGGGATGGGACAGTACAATACTGGTTATTGTGGCGATTAATGTAGTGGTGGCCCTGGCTAGTACAGGGGTGAATATTTTCCAGCTTTCGATGACAAAGGTGGCGCAGAAGCTGAAAGGATAGCTGAGATGGTTTGCTGGTTGTCAGCCTAGTTATTTCTCAAGACCATCCAGCATAGTAAAAAGCAAGTACATAGAAACGTCTATTCTCACGAGTGGGCGTTTCTTTTAGTCTTTCGTAATAGCTAGACTGGCAACCGTTCTGTTCATCTCAACATTTTCTTCAATCCTCTCCTTGATTATTTTATGGCTAGACAACGGAGGGAGAAGCCCCAGTAACCACTACCGACACCATTCGGATAAGATGATTCACCTTGGAAGTCGAAAGCGTGTATATCGTAAACCTGGTCCCTTCCCATCGCGGTAGTTGACCAATGGCGCCCCCATAAAGCTGAAGTCCAAATGAGACCTCTATCATTGACATACCCGCTGCGGACGAATGAACTCATTCCTCAAGAATTAGTTCAAATACATCATATCTCTATAATAGTTGTCGATATTTCACTTAATTAAACTCAAAATTAGCAAAAGTAACAAAGATAAAAAACAAATTGAACTTGTACACGGTGTGCAAGTTGGGCTACTTTTCTTCGTCCGCAGCGGAGTTGTCAGCTTAGCAAATGCTATCCTAAATTGGCCAAGTTACGCTGGTTATGGCCAGGTATCAACAAGTGGCACGAGCCAACGTTACCTTGGTTTTTGGAATCTAATTGTAGGCCCAAATGAGTACTTTGGTGATCGAAATTTTGCTGGCTTTCCCCTCCGTTGTCTAGCCATAGAGTAATACATGGGAGGATGAAGAAGACTACTTCTGGAGGTAGCGTTGGTAAATATCGTGCCAGGCTTTGCGCCATTCAGGGAAGTTGAGCTGAGTTTCGACTTCGGCGAAGGGAACCCAGGCGGTGCCGGCGATTTCAGACTCTTGTTTATGAAGAGCGGCAGAGGAAGGGTCGAGCTGGGCGAGGAAGAGGACGACTTCTTTTTCGACGTTGAGGCGGGGAATGTAGTAGCCAAAGCTGTGGCGAGTGGCGGGATCGAGGATGATGGAGAGGCCGGTTTCTTCTTGGACTTCGCGGAGGGCGGTCTCGAATTCGGTTTCGCCGGGTTCGACGTGGCCCTTAGGAAAGCCGGTGAGGCCGTTTTGTTGCGAGACGAGGAGGACTGCACCATCTTTTACAATGACAGCACCGCAAGATTTTTCGTGCCCAGCGCCAGGATGAGGATGTTCAGAGTCGACGGGTTCGGCGTTGGAAAAATTAGGCACGTTAGGGTCGTTTGCAATGGCGGGGGAGTTGTTCATAGGTATATTATACTATGTAAGTCTATGGTGCTATAATAGAAGCATGATTAAACTGAGTGAGGTAAACAAAAGTTACGGTAAGAAGCCGGTACTAATAGATGTGAATCTGGAGATTCCGAAGGGAGAATTTGTGATGCTAAGGGGGCGGAGCGGATCGGGAAAGTCGACGCTGCTAAACATCATCGGCGGGATCGAACCGGCGACGAGCGGGGAGGTTTCGATTGAAGGAAAGAATGTGAATGACCTAAAAGCGAAAGAGCGGGTGGACTTTTATCGGCATAAGGTGGGGTTCATCTTTCAGGGGTTCTATCTACAGCCGCAGCTTTCGGTGATGGAAAATATTGGGCTGATGGGGACGTTCGCGGGGATGAAGCGGAGCGAGCGAGAGGCTAGAGCGCGAGAGTTAGCGAAACAGCTTGGTATTGAGGAAGTGCTGGATAGCAAACCAGCGGAGATCTCGGGCGGGCAGGCGGAACGAGCTTGCGCGGCGCGGGCGCTCTTCATGCACCCAGAGATTATCTTGGCGGACGAGCCGACAAATAATCTTGATCCGGAAAATGCACAGAATGTGATCGAAATGCTAAAACAGATTTGGCAAGATACGGGAGCAACGGTAATCGTAGCAAGTCACGACCCGATGGTGGAGAAGTATGCGACGAAAGTCGTGAAGGTGAGCGAGGGGAGAGTGACGGATGAAGGAAAATAAATCGTGTTTGTGTTTTAGGTAATTTAGCCTAATTATGGGTATTTGACTATTGCTTTTAAGCCCTTATTGATATATACTCAGTAGGTTCGGTTTGGTGGGGAAACGCGAGGCTCTTTTGAGAAAGGTTTTGGTGGTTAAATTCATGAAAAAGATGCGTAGGGTTACGACATTGATTCTTGCTCTGGTCATGGCCCTGACTATGACTACGGCGGCCTTTGCTGCCGAGACTCCGACGGAGCCCGCCCAGATGAACGCGACCGATGAGGGCGACTATGGCATCATGCCGTTGCTTAATAGTAACACCGTCAAGGTTGGCGATCCGCACACTAAGTGGGAAGTAGTGGCCAGCGCTCCGGGCGGGTTCGATTGCGTAGTGGCCCTGCAGGTAAAAGATTTTGATCCTGTTTGGTATCAGCTTGACGTTATCGTCAACGGGAATAGCGGCAAGATTTACTCGGAAGATAACTGCACGAAGCTTGGTGATACGTTCGCTATCGCTTTGCCGAAGAGCGCAACGACCGTGTTGGTCAGAATCCAGCCGCGTGCATCGCTGATAACTAAGGATAAAGGATTTGAAGTTACAGCTACCTGGTAACGTTTGTTATTTGGAAACTAAGTAGATGTCGTTAGTGTAATTGCTAAGCGTTGACCCACCAATATCGGACAGACCCCCAGCTTTGCTGGGGGTTGTTTTATAAGTAATAATACTTTATCATAATAGATGAAGATATTAGTGAGGTAAAAGTGAAGTTGAGTTTGATTGATGCAATCCGGATTGGTTGGAGCAATATCGGCGGGCACAAGGTACGAAGTTTGCTGATGGTGGTGACGATTGCGATCTTGTTTGGAGCGGTGCTGGGGGTGAACTTTGTTTTACAAGGCTTGGAAGATACGGTAGTGGCGGCGTCGGTAGTACCGACGGATGGGAAGGTGTATGTGGAGTCGCAGTATTATACGGCTTCCGGACTTGCCCCGACGATGACAGAGGAAGAGTTTTTAGATCCGGATTTTGTGAAACATGCAGCGGAGATAGAAGCGGATGCGCAGGAATATAATGGAAGGCGTATAGGGACAATAACAATTTTCCAGAACCGTTGGCCGATTGAAATTGCAAGTCTGAGTGTAGTAAAAAAATATGTTACAACAGATTTGGAGACGGTGCCAGGTGGTAAGGTCCCAGTGTTGGTGCCGTGGGAGAATTTTCAGTTTGTAGCAGGAATGCATGGTAGTTCAGTAGAAGAATTGCAACAGATCCTTGATGATGATTTCTACGTTGTGGGCGTGGTTCCATCAACAGAAGAAGGACGGGTTACCTTAGGGGAAGGAAATCCACTGAGCTTTTTGTTGTCGAATGTTTCATCGGCATATCGGCCGTACCCGATCTTAGTCGATAACGGCTCAGGAGCGGTGCAGGAATATTTGAGAGCGATAATTGATGAGAAAGTGCAGAGGCGAGAGGAGGAACTTGCAGAGGCGATAGCGAATGATCCAGAGATGGACGAGGAGGAGAGAGAATATTTATGTGAATTCATAATGTCGCAAGCGATTCAGGCAGATCGGATGATAGTGTTCCAGTTCGACGATTCACAGGAGGCGATTGCCTATAGCTTACAATCGGACGATGGGGGCGTTAGGTTTTATAGGTACGGTTTGTTTAGTAATACGATTTCGGTGGCTAGGAGCTTTGACATGTGGAAGAAGACGCTAGCTATGCTTGAGATAGTTTTACTGATTGTGGCAATGGTGATTGCGACGCTGACCTTCGGGCATATGATCGATCAGGACGCGGCGACGATTGCGTTGTACCGAGCAATGGGGGCGACGAAGCTGCAGATTATGCTAATCTACCTTTGTTATCTACTGGAGCTGTGTGCGTTGGCGCTCGGGATGTGCGTAGTGATTGCGCTGGCGATCTCGGGGGCGACGGCGCTAATGAATGCGAGCGAGCTGAGCCAGAAATTGCAGGAGTTCTATCGCCTGGCAGAGGCGCCGAAGGTGTGGTTCTTCGCGCTGAACTGGGTGACTTGGACGGTGGTGGGGGCGATTTTCGCGATTGCGCCGATTACCCTGCTGCTGGCGGATCGGCATTTCTCGGCGCGGAATATTGCGCGGAAGCTAAAGGAGGACTAAGTGCGAATAAGGGATTTTCTGAAGCTAGGCGCGGCGAACATTACGGCGCACCGGAAACGGGCGACGAAAGTAGTAGCGATCGTCGGGGTACTGTTTGGCGTGTTATTGATGGCGAGTATGTTGATACAAGGGGTCGAGAATACGGTGCTCGCGGAAATGAATCGACCGCTGGGCGGGAAGGTTCTGCTTGGCACGACGGTGAATACGCAGTATTATAAGGAGCCGCAGGCGGAGGAAATTGAGCAAGAGCGAATTCGCGAGAAGATTCGGCAATACGGCGGGGAAATAATCGAGACAGAGACGTATCAGATGGCGGGAGTGGGGGAAGTGGCAGTGTTGCCGGAGGAGCTAGTGCGAGAAGCTATCGAAGTGGACTTTGCGGAGCGGCCGGCGGAGGCAGTGCCGATGGTGGTGCCGGTGGGAACGGTGATGAGGTGGCTAAATATCGACATACCACAGCGGGACTCGGCGGAGCGGGCGGCAGCGAAGGTAATAAAAGCGCGAGAGCAGGCGCCGGGGCGGACGATCGAGCTAGAGAGTGGGCAGAAAGTTTATATTGTGGGATTGTTGTCGAGCACGGCGGGGCGAAGTAGCCTGTCGCTTTCGGGAGTGGGGCAAGAAGTGAATCCGCTAAACTTGATTCTTGGAGTAGTGCCGCTGGGGTCGAGTATGAATTACATTATCGACGACGGGAAAACTGATCTTGAGAAGTTAATTATAACGGAAGAGGAACCGGAGATCCCGGAAGAGTGGTTAGAGGCATTTCCAGAGCTAGCAGTGCCGAAGGTGGAGAGAGTTTGGGCAGTGTTTTCGGATTTGGCGACGGCGAGCGGGTATTATTATGATGCAGAGAATTATTGCGAGCAGGCGAGCCACGCATATGGAGTGTGCGAGGCGGAATATAAATACTCGGTGACGCCGGGGTTCAACGATCCGTTTGCGGTAGTGGCGACGTTTAAGACGGTTTGGACGGTGTTTGATGTGGTAGCGATCGTATTAGCGGGTATCGGGGTAATTGTGATGCTAACGACTTATCTGAGGCTGGTAGGGCAAGATACGAAAGTGATTGCGTTGTACCGCGCGAACGGAGCGACAAAAGGGCAAGTAGTAGGGATTTATGTGGTTTATCTCGTGATGTTAAGCCTGCTGGCGGCGGTATTTGCGATAGTGTTGGCGACGGTATTAACGCTAATCGTGAACTTAGTGAACGGAGCAGCGCTGTCACAAGCCTTTACTCTAGGGTTAGGGATGCCGGAGCAGGCGGTTATCCTGATAGGGCTGAACAAATGGGAGCTGATTTTGGCGGCGATAATGATTGCGGTAGCGCCAGTAACGGTGCTGATGAGCTTAGGGCAATTTTCGGAGAGGAATCTGGCGCGGAAGCTAAAATAGTGGTGCAATATGGTTTGCGTAAAAGCGGGATTTCGTAAGGAATAAGCATTGACTTTTTAAGAGATGTGTGCTACAATGGAAGTATAAGGCGGTTTTATGCAAGACCAAAATAAAAAATCAAATAACTCAGATAAGATTCCTCTAGTAGCGCCGGTGCCAGCGGCGCAAGCGGATTTTGTGCGCAAAATTGCGGACAAGATTAAGAACTCAGAAAATATTTTGGTGGCTTTGTCGCGAGACCCGTCGGTGGACGAGATTGCGGCGGCGATTGGTTTGGCGTTGTTTCTGGATGGGATTCAGAAACATACGACAGCGATCTATTCAGGGCGCACGCCAGACGCGCTAGCATTCCTGCGACCGGAAGAAACCTTTGAGACTGACACTGATAGTCTGCAGGATTTTATTATTGCTTTGAGTAAAGACAAGGCAGATCACCTGCGTTATAAACTGGATGGGGACTTCGTGAAGGTGTTTATCACGCCATATAAGACGAAGATTACTGAGCAGGATTTGTCATATTCTTATGGTGATTATAATGTGGATTTCGTGATTGGACTAAATGTACGCTCGGTGGCAGATCTGGATGATGCTTTGGCCGAGCACGGGCGAATTATGCACGATGCTTCGGCAGTGGATATTACGACGGGCGAACCGGGAAGGTTTGGCGAGATCGAATGGAGCAACCCGGCGGCGAGCTCGGTGTCGGAGATGGTGACGGAATTGATTTTTGCGGTGCAAGGTTCGGATGCAAAGCTGGATGCAGATATTGCGACAGCGTTGCTCACTGGTATTGTCGCAGCAACACAAAGATTTTCTAATAACCGAACAACCTCGGAAACTTTGAGCTTGGCTTCGAAATTGATGACGATGGGGGCGGATCAACAGTTAATCTCGGCGAATGTGGTAGATAATCAGATCATTCAGAATGAACATGATGAGACCCAAGCGGAGGCGATGCGCCGAGCGAACGCTTCGGGGGACTTCGTGGTGAATAATAGCGGAAACGGATTGGATGTGAATGCGGTGCCAGGGAATGACGTAGCAGGAGGAGCGACCAGTGTGAGTAGCGGGACTGCGGCGGCAAATTCGATGATGAATCCGGCAGCGCAGATCGTTCAGGGAATGAATACGACTCCGACGGGACCAGCGCCAGCTGAGATGACGACTGGACCAGCGGTTGATGTATCGGGACCAGTAGTGGCGCCGGTGTTGCCGGTGGCGGCGAATGGAGCGGGAACGGCGGAAAATGCTCCGGCGGAGAGTACGGGAGCAACGGGGGCGAATTTGCCAAATGGGATGACAGTTAGCCAGCCTACACACGGAATCCTAGATAATGCAAATGGGGCGAGTGCGATGCGGGGGACGGCAGCGACCGAACCTGCGGGCAATATTGCGGGGCCAGCGCGTGAGATGGTAAGTGCGGCTCCGGCGCAAGCGGTAGCGCCGCAGGTGGGCATGGCAGTAGAACGACCAGCACCAGAAGAGCCAAAGGATTATGCGGCGCTAATGGAACAAGCTTTAGCGGAGCCGGCACCAGTAACAGCGAAGGTGGTGAATTCGACAACGGCGGCGATGCCACCGAACCCGACGCTTGATCAATTAGCGACGGACGAGCAGAAGGGGGCGCAGATGGCAGCGCCGGCACAAAACTTAGCAGTGAATGCGCAAGGGGAAGGGTTGCGGCCAGCGGCGGAGCCAGTGATGAACCCGTTTGACGGAGTATTGCCACCACCGCCAGTACCGACGACGGGGCAGGGCATGATGCCGCCAAGCTTGCCACCAGTGCAGATGCCACCAAATATGGCGTAGCGGTGGAGTAGAGTTGACGGTCTGTGATATAATTTTGACATGGATGACGAAATATTACTAGTTGACAAACCGGCAGGAATGAGCTCGTTTGGCGTAGTGGCGCGAGTACGAAGAGAATTGTCGGAACAAGCGGGAATGGTTGAGGTGAGAGGTAAAGACGGCGTTGTGCGGCAGAAGCGAAAAAAAGTGAAAGTCGGGCATACGGGGACGCTAGATCCGTTTGCGACGGGACTTTTGATTTTGCTAATCGGTAAGGGGACGAAGCGGGCGAATGAGTTTTTAAAGCTAGATAAAGAATATGTTGCGACGATAAGGCTAGGGATGGTGTCGTCAACTGGAGATGTTGAAGGTATAATTACAAATTATTCTGGCGATTTGCGTCGCCAGGATAGTGTAATTATACCTTCAAAGGCTAGGGTTGAGGAGGCTGTGGCGGGGTTTGTGGGGGAGATTGAGCAGACGGTGCCGGCATATTCGGCGGTAAAAATCAATGGACAACGAGCATATAAATTGGCGCGGGAGGGGAAGCAAGTGGAAATGCCGACGCGGAAAGTTAAGGTCTACGAGATTGAAATTTTGAAATATGAGTGGCCGGAACTGACGATACGGTGCAAGGTGTCGAGTGGGACGTATATTCGGGCGCTAGGGGAAGATATCGGGAAGGCGTTAGGGGTAGGGGGGTATCTTACGGCGCTTCGGCGGACGCAGGTAGGGGGGTATAGGGTGGAGGATGCAAGGAAGATTGAGGGATAAGAAAAAAGATAAATAAACTTACCCAAAACCAGTAATAAGGACTTAGGCTAGCTCTCAATCGAAGGTGGAACTTTTCTCATAGACTCGCTTACGCTCCCTAAATCGAAAAGATTCCAGCCTCAGGCGTCAGAGCGCCACGATTTCTAGCTAGCCTAAGTCCTTATTACTCCTCTCCAAGCTAGTCTATTTATCTTTGCCTTATTTCTTGTTGGTTGCGAGTGGCTAGCAATGCGTTTTTCTACATAGTTCTAGCATATTGTTCGCCAAGCCCCCTATCCCCCTTCATCCTCTCTTATATTACTCATATGGCTAGACAACGGAGGGGGTGGCCAAAACTTTTATAATCGCCAGAGATAGATGAAACATTGTCATAGTTAATCCAAAGAGACCCAGAATATCCACCATAACCAAAGCTGCTCCACGAACGGCTAATTGCTGCAGTGCTATTTAATCCTACGCCGCCTAAGGATTCTTGGCTAGAATCGTTTGTTGCTCCGCTGCGGACGAAGTGTTGTGATCTTTACAATATGACTACCCTTGGGGTGTAGTTTTTAGTCTATTTATGCTACTCTTGGTGCAAGCCACCAGAGCCGGAGCAATTTAAGAGGAAAGGATTTGAGGTATGAAGCTAGGTTTTAGTATCGGACGCCTTCGTGTCGAACTAAAAATCGCTATCTCTCGAAAACGGAAATAACGATTGATCTAAAGTAATATCTCCAGTCTAACACTAACTGAATAGCGAGTCAACCCTATCGTATAGAATAAGAAGGGTTGGAATTAAAGGTCGAACAACATTAATGATAAGCGGCTTTTGATGCTCTGGTGGCTGATTTGTGCCATCCCCTTGATTACTCTATGGCTAGACAACGGAGGGAGAAACCGTCGATACGGTAGTAATAGCTTACGTTAGAAGGTATAGAAGTACTAACATTGAAATATAATCCATAAATATTGCCAATTGCTTGAAAGCTATAGGCGCTACCAGAGGAATAGTACGCTCCTATACCTGAATAGACGGTTAGCTCCTGATTTGTATATTTTGCTCCGCTGCGGACGAAGAAAAGGAAAGGCGCGGTCCTATGACCGCGCCTGCAGGGGGAGAACCATGACAAGGCGATGGTGGAGGTTGGTGCAGGTAGCCTTAGCACGCAGCCAGAGCTGACGAGCAAGCCAAGAATAGTAGGACTCGGCGATGAAGGTCATGCCGAACTGGTTGGCAGTTTCGCGACAGGTGTCGTAGATGATCTTGGTCTGGGTAGTATCGTCGATGACTTGATACTGGGATTCGAGATCGTTACGGACCTTCGTGTAGTACGCGGAAACGCTTTCGAGGTCTAAAGACCAGCACCGTTCGGTGAGTTCTAGAGTATAGAACATATTCCCGGCGACGACATGGTAAAATCTGACGCGGCGATAGATAGCTGCCCTGAAGTGTGGGGGCTGTAGGGGAACGAGGAAAAAAGGAAAAACGGAAAACGGGAGGGGAAAGGGATTTTGAGATTTTTGCGAAATCGGTATTGTCTCGAGACGGGAGATGTGATATAATGAGGGACATATGATTACTAGAGAGAATAAAGCCAAGGCGATGGCGAAGACCGCGCGGAGCAAGGAAGATGTGGGTTCTCCTGAGGTGCAGGTGGCGATTTTGACGGAGCGGATCAAGGAAGTGACCGAACACGTCAAAGAAAATAAGCACGACTTCATGGCGAAGCGAGGCTTGATGCAGATGGTGGGACAGCGCAAGAAATTGTTGAAATATCTTGAGCGCACGAACTTCGAGCTTTACAAGAAAACCATTGCGACGCTTGGTTTGCGTAAATAGCGAAAAACACCCGAAGGGGTGTTTTTTGGTGGGATGGATAGGCTAGCGAAGCGGGCAAAAGAAAACCGCCCCCTGCGAACAGGGAGCGGTTAAGAAAAAGTGCTACGACCGAGAGGACCAAAGCCTAGACTCCGCCAACTGGGTTGGCCGATAGAGGTGGTACATATTTTGACAGAGGGGTTTGAGCCCGAAACCTAGTCGAAAGTGTGATTTGGATAAGGGACGCTGGCAAAATCCTCGAACCGAGCATGGTACTATGAAAAACGTTCGCATGCGTTATTTACTTTGCTCGGTAGGCCAACTAAGTCTCTAGACGAGGTCCTTCTGGCTTAGCAAGAAGATGGCTTATTGGATCAAATGGCTGGGGGAAGAATTGCCGTTGGGGGCAAACGAAAAGGCTTTATCAAGATATTCGCGGAGCTCGGAAAGGCACATGGAGACGAGTTTGGCGAAATATTGTTTGGTTTCGTCGCTACTCATGATGCGGTATGGTTGGTTGCCGGAAGAATCGTCGGACAAGAGCAGCCGGTGCTCTCTGGCGTCGGCATTACTGATCAGGAAATTGATTATAATGCTGCCGTCAGAGCGGACAGTGCGGCTGTTGGTATAGCTGAAGCAGAGGCGAAACTCGTTGTTCTCTAAAGGAATACCGGTAGCCCTCTTTTCGGCAATGGCGCGGCGGCCACTGCGGTCGCCATCTTGGCTGAAATGCCGAATGGCGTGGACGATCCCGAGGATATTGCCCAGATGAGGGCTGAGTTCTTCGGGAGTGTTGCCGGTGATGACGATAGTATCGTCGCCGATGAGTTCGATCTTGGGGATAATGGGGTCGGATGGCTTAATAGCGGGCTTGTTGCTTAGGCTTGCAAGGGAATTCTGGTTCACTCTGGTCTCTCCTCTCGATTGTAAAAATAGCATGAACCCTGGATGGGCTCATTATTTTTATTATAGCACGCTAGGGGTAAAAATGCAAGAGTAACCCGAGGTTTTTAGCCTAGGACAAGGTAAAGCGTCAGGAATAAGGCGGAAACGTGGTATAATAGAGGTAGAAAGTAAATAAACCTGGAAAAACGGCAGATATAAGGGTTCTGCGGCGAGAACGATTGTATCTGAGGTTTTTCCAAGAAAGGTAGATAGATAGATGGACATTATTAATCCGAGTGGCAAACAGACCTTGCGAGTAGAGACGGAGTGGCTGGGGCGGAAGCTGACACTAGAAGTGAATCGGGTAGGGTTTCGGTCGACGGCGAGCGTGTTGGTGAGCTACGGCGACACGGTGGTCTTGGGTTCGGTTGTAGTCGGGAAAAAGCCGGTGGTGCAAGATTTTTTCCCGCTCACGATTGATTACGAAGAGAAGTTTTATGCGGCGGGGAAAATTTCTGGATCGAAATTTATAAAACGAGAAGGGAAGCCGGCGGACGAAGCGATTTTGGTCGGACGGTTGATTGATCGGCCGATTCGCCCGTTGTTCCCGAAAGGTTATCGTCAGGAAGTGCAAGTGGTGACGACAGTATTGTCGATGGACCCGGCTTTTCGGCCAGATATGGTGGCGATGATCGCGGCGTCGAGTGCGTTGATGCTTTCGGGTACGCCGTTTGATGGACCGGTGGCGGGGCTAAGAATTGGGCGTTTGAATGGTGATTTCAAGGCATTCTTGAATGCAGAAGAACGCGAACAGAGTATTATGGACTTGGTCGTGGCATGTAAAGATGGCCGAGTAATGATGGTCGAGGCGGGGGCAAACGAGGTGCCGGAGGCGATGATTATTGAGGCAATGCATTGGGCGGTAAAGAATGTGCAGCCGGTGCTAGATTTGCAGCGTGAACTAGTTGAGAAAGTGCAACCGACGAGCCAGGAATATGAGTTGGTCTTGCCGGATGAGGGGATTCAAGAGAAGGTGGAGAGTTGGTACAAAGCACATGCTGGGGAGAAAGTGCGGGGGAATGTGCTTGAGCGCCAGAGCGTGATCGACCAGCTAAAAGAAGAGATGCACGCGGAGTTTGCGCCAGAACTGGGTGAGGGCGAGACCGAAGAGGAGAAACTGGCGGATTATACCGAGCGATTGCAGCCAGAATATGACCAGGCGTTTGATCTAGCGGTACATCATGAAGCGCGACGAGGAATTATTGAAGACGGTGTGCGGCCAGATGGGCGGAAATTGACCGAAGTGCGGCCACTGTCGAGCCAAGTGGGGATTTTGCCACGGGTGCACGGGTCAAGTTTGTTTACGCGCGGGTTGACGCAGGCGATGAACATTGTAACTTTGGCGCCACTGAGCTTTGCGCAAGTGGTTGATACGATGGAGGTGACTGATGGGAAACGTCGCTACATGCACCATTACAATGCGCCGAGCTATACCGTGGGTGAGCCGGGGCGGATTGGAGCGCCGGGGCGACGCGAGGTGGGGCATGGTTATCTTGCAGAGCGAGCTTTGATGCCGATGTTGCCAAGCGAAGAAGATTTCCCATACGCAATTCGGAGCGTGACGGAAATTATGAGCCAGAACGGATCGACCTCGATGGCAGCGACTTGTTCAAGCTGTATGGCTTTGATGGATGCGGGCGTGCCTTTGAAACGGCCGGTGAGCGGCGTAGCGATGGGGTTAATGGTAGATGTGCCGATGGGCGAAGTGATTACTGCGGAAGATGTCGATAAGGCATACGTTTTGACGGATTTGATGGATGCAGAGGATTTTGCGGGAGACATGGATTTCAAGGTGACCGGGACAACTGAAGGGGTGACAGCGTTGCAGATGGATATGAAGGTGCATGGTCTACCAGTAGAGATTCTCGAGAAGGCGATTGCACAGTCGCACGAAGGCCGGATGCATATTTTGGAGCACATGTTGAGTGTGATCCCAGAACCGCGCAAGGAAATTTCTCAATATGCGCCGCGGATTGAGAAGTTGATGGTGAATCCGGACAAAATTGGTGCGATTATCGGTAAGGGCGGGGAAATGATCAATAAGATTACCAGCGAGACGGGAGCGACGGTAGACATCGACGATTCGGGTCTCGTGACGATTGCGGGCGAAAACGAGGCGATCGCGAAGGCGCTAGACTGGATCAAGGGCCTTGTCGAGGAGCCGGAGGTGGGGAAGGTTTATGAAGGTACGGTGGCGACGATCAAGGACTTTGGGGCGTTCGTGACGATTTTGCCGGGGATTGATGGGATGCTGCACGTGTCGCAGATTTCTGATAAGCGGATCGCGAATGTGAGCGACGTGCTGAAAGTTGGGCAGAAGGTGAAAGTGAAGCTGACGGCGATTGACGATCGGGGGAGGTTGTCGCTGACGATGCGGAATATTGAACAATAGAACAAAAGTTTATATAATCTCAGCACTAGAACAGCATCTTTTCTTGGGACGTGTCGACGACGCCCGCCGTTGCGGGGTCGTCGCACTGCATGCTCGGTCGTAACCTCCGCACCCCCAAGGAAAGAGCTGTTTTCTAGTGCTGAAGAATAAACTCATGTCCTATTGTCTTGCATCCTGCTCCATCATCTTGATTACTCATATGGTTAGTTCCGAATGAGGTTTAATTTAGGGGTTGTGGACGAGGGCGGGTTGAGACGGATAAGTGATATAATAAAGATAGATAACTTGGAGAGAAAGATGGAGCTAAGGGTACCCTTAGTATCTAACTACGTTAGATACTA
>CAYOLY010000001.1:109380-116537 GCA_964404945.1 uncultured Candidatus Saccharibacteria bacterium
CTAAGGGTACCCTTAGTATCTAACTACGTTAGATACTATATCGTTTTATGGGGGTTTGTAAAATGATAGAGATGATTGACGTTTTGGATAGAAATGGTGCGAAGACGGGGGAGGTCGCTACACGTACAGAGGTTCATCGGCGAGGGTTATGGCATAGGATTGCGGCGATAGTGATTGTTGATGAAGAAAATCGAATCCTATTGCAGCAACGCAGCAATGATAAGATGACTAATCCGGGGAAATGGGATATTACGGCGGCCGGGCATGTCGATGCGGGGGAAGATGCTTTTACGACGGTTATGCGAGAGGCCGAGGAGGAAGTGGGGATTAAGATTAGCGATAAGTGTAGTGCGATGGACTTTCGATACATAACTTGTTACTTAAGCGAAGGAACTTATAAACACGAGGGGGAGGATTTTATAGATCGGCAGTTTAATGATTGTTTTCTGCTGAAAAATCAGAAGATCGACTTGGCGAATGTGAGATTACAAGAAAGTGAAGTACAGGCGGTGAAGCTTTGTTCGTTGGAAGAATTTGAACAAATGGTACGAGATGGAGCATTGGTGAACCGAAAGCCGTTTTATGACGAGATACTAACGATTTTGGGTTAATTAAGCTCGAAATTAGTAAGAATAACGGAGGCGAAATCGAGTTGAACTTGTATACGCTGTGCAGAAAGCTTTCAGCTTTCTGTAGCAGAGCGTCGTCTTGAAAGAAAATGAGTAAACTCATTTTCTTTACTCGTCTCCTACTGCAAGACAAGTTGCTCGGGCTTCTTCGTCCGCAGCGGGTTTGTTGATCCGACGGCAACCGTTTTGTACTGGACGGGTTTTGCGGGTTATAGCCTGCCCGCAACAAGCGGTGTATCACAGCGCTACCTGGGCTACTGGGACTTAACTGTTGGCCCGAATGAACATTTTGGTTATCGTAATCGTTTTGGTTTTCCCCTCCGTTGTCTAGCCATAGAGTAATCAAGGGAGGATGAAGAAAGATGATGTAAAACGGGGCTGGCAAAAAATAGGCCCCGACATATGAGTCGGGGCCAGGTAAGGTACGGGAGAGTGGGTTATTTGTTCTGCGGCCGGGTAGGGCTGTGCAGGCGCTTGCGGATAGCATCGACGCTTTTGTCGTTGGGATAGCGTCGGGCCTGCTCGTCCAGAGCGCGATCGGCGCGGGTGAGCCAGTCGCGCTCAAAGCATTCAATGGTTCTGTCTGAAAGTTTTTCAATGGGCAGAATCCAGAAATCCTGGCCGTTTTTCCGGGATTTCGGGGTGTGCTTTGAGAACTTCAGAGCGCCGTGGTTGCGGGCGTAGTTACGGGAGGCGCCGTTGCCAATGTGCTCGCGGCTTTTGTTCCAGGTGACGGTCAGAGCAAAACAGGTGGCCAGCTTGGGCTGGCAAACGCAGTAAATACTGCCACCTTTGCCGTCAGGAACGGTCTGGAGGAACAGGATGCCGCGGAGCTTGCCCTTAAGGTCGATATGAGCAGCATCAAAGTCGCCGGTAATGTGCTGGAGGTGCTCAGCGTTCTCGTGGAGGGACAGGTCGATCGGCGTGATGCCGTTGACGACGCTGCCGTCGGTGTCCAGGAGAAGCGTGCTCTCGACAGCCAGGGGCTCCTGTGGGAAGACCTTGCCATGGGCAGGGATGAACAGGTAGCCGGCCGGACAGCCTTTGACTTCGTAATTGGGGTAGAGACTGGTGATTTTCTTGGATTTCGCGTGCTCTGTCATAATTTTCTCTCCTAACTTGGTAAGATTGCAATCGGAGCGATTAAGATTTGCTCCGTCTTTCTATTATATCACAGAATTACTATGTATGTCAATAAAATGATGGAAAGGTGGCTCAGTTTTGCAAATTTTAGATAGTAAACGACGAAAAGAATAGGCTAGATGAGCTAAACTTATGCTACAATAATGATATGGCAAAAGCGAGGTCAACAAAAAGTAAATCGGGAAAATCGACGCGGGGACGTAAGAAAAATACCAGGAAGACGCCACAGCATGAGCTGCCGGGCGGTTTTTGGCGACAAATTGTGGCGATCATGATGCTGTTCGTGGCGGTGATTTTGATTTTTACTTGGTTGGGTGACGGCGGAGATCTTTTGAACACGACGGACAAGATTTTTGAAGAGTGGATCGGCCGAGCACGGTACTTGATTCCAGCGCTTTTGGCGTGGTTAGCAGTAAAGATCTTCCGGAGCGATAATAATAGATTGCCGCCGGTGATGTGGACGATGTCGATTCTGATGGTGCTTTGGGGTGCGGGGGCTTTTGGGCTGTCGACGGTAGGGCAGCCGCATCCAAACGGCGGAATCGTGGGGGAATGGCTGAATGGGTTTATGGTGCAGATTCTAAATCCGAGCGTGGCGATTATAATTTATGTGATTTTGATTGCGGTGACGGCGATGTTTATTTTGCAGTTGACACCAGCAATGGTGTTCCATGCGGTTGGTAATTTGTTCCGGACGACGGAGGTGGAAGACAAAAAGAATGCGAAGGTGGCGAAGAAGGCCGATAAGGTAGAGAGGAAAGCGGTAGGGAAATCGGATGATGACGAAGACCTTGAGGCGCTGAAGGTGCACTCGGATGAGGCGGAGGAAGAACCGCTAAAACCGCAGCCAAAGCTAGGAATGTTTGCGAAGTTTGCGAAGAAGAAAGAGAAGAAAAAAGAAGAAGAGACCGAGGAACAATCGGAGAAAGTTGAACGGGCAGAAAGAACGGCGCCGGGCCCAGAGCGAGCTTTGGTAGCGATGAATGATCCGAATTGGCAAATGCCGCCGATCGATTTATTGGAGAAGAAGCAATCACCGGCAGATGCGGGGGACGTACGAGCAAATGCGGCGATGATTAAATCGACGTTAGCGGAATTTGGGATTGATGTAGAAATGGGCGATGCGAACAAAGGTCCTAGAGTAACGCAGTACACAATGCGACCACCTTCGGGGGTGAACTTGTCGAAGATTTTGGCGCGCGATAAGGAGCTGGCGTTGAACTTGGCGGTAGATAAGATTCGTATTGAGGCGCCGATTCCAGGGACGCGACTAGTGGGTGTGGAGTTGCCGAATGCAAAGTCAGCTGATGTACGGTTGCGTGGGGTGTTGGAGAGCGCGGAGTGGAAGCGGGCGACGGATCCGTTGACGTTCGCGGTAGGTAAAGATATCTCTGGGCATGCAGTAGTAGCGAATCTTGCAAAAATGCCGCACCTTTTGATCGCCGGGACGACGGGTTCAGGTAAGTCAGTGATGACGAATACCTTGATTTCTTCATTACTGTATCGGAACGCGCCGAGTGACATGAAGCTGATTATCGTGGATCCGAAGCAGGTGGAGATGGCGCAGTATGAAGATATACCGCACCTACTAACGCCGATCATCACGTCGGTGGAGAAGGCGATGTCGGCTTTGAAGTGGGCAGTGAATGAGATGGAAAAGCGTTATACCTTGATGGCGGAAGAGAAGGTAAAGAATATCGTCGATTATAATACGAAGATGGCGAAGAAGGCGGCTGAAGAGACTCTGAAGCAGAAGACAACAGGAATAAAGGCGGATAGCGAAAGTGGCGAAGGTGAGGAACCGGAGGCGGCGAAAGTAGAGCAAAAGAGTGAACAAATGCCGTATATTGTGATCTTGGTGGATGAAATGGCGGACCTCATGATGATGGCGGGGAAAGACCTTGAAGTGCCGATTGTGCGAATTGCGCAGAAGGGGCGTGCGGCGGGTATCCATCTAGTGCTAGCAACGCAACGTCCAGAAGTGAAGGTGATTACGGGGTTAATTAAGGCGAATATTCCGGGGCGGATTGCTTTTGCGGTGGGGAGCCAGATTGATTCGCGAGTAATGTTGGACCAGAGCGGGGCGGAGAAGTTGCTCGGTAAAGGTGATATGCTGATGTTGACGACAGAAATGATGGGGAAGCCGCGACGGATTCAGGGGGCTTGGGCGAGCGATGAAGATGTGGCGAAACTGACGGAGTTTTTGCGCAAGCAACGTGGGCCGGAGTATAATGCCGATGTAGTGGCACAACCGGTGCAGATTAAGGGAATGGGTCCGGTGGATGGCGGCGGGATTGGTGATCTCGGGCGGCGTTATGATCCGAACGACCCGGTCGTGCGCAAAGCGATTGAAATTACACTGAAGCAAGGGAAGTTTTCGACGGCGAGTTTGCAGACTTGGCTAGGAAAGGGGCACGGGTTTGTGTCGGGATTAGCGATTTGGCTGGAGGAAATTGGAGTGATTGGACCGGCGAACGGGCATAAGCCACGTGATGTGTTGATTCACTCGATGGAAGAGTTTGACGAGCTGGCGGGGCAGTAGGGTCTGGTGCTACGGACATAGAATAGTAATTGACAGGGGTGGGGAGCTGTGGTATACTGGAAGAGTATATTAGCTCAGCGAGCAGGTGAGCAGATTTTCTCAGAGCCGTGCTTGCTTTAACCAAAGGAGTTGTAATGAAAAATTACGAACTTACGCTTTTGGTTCATCCAGATCTTGAGATGAACATGGAAGCGGCTACCGACAAGGTCAAAGATTTGATCGAGAAAAACGGTGGTCAAATTACCAAAGAAGAGAATGATGGCAAGAAGCGCCTGGCTTATGCGATCAAGGGTCAGAATTTCGCGGTATATTATTATTACGAAGTGGCTTTGCCGCCAGAGGCACCGAAGAAAATCGAGAGTGTTCTCAACATTACAGACGAAGTTCTGCGTTATCTTTTGGTTGCAGTGGACGAGCGCAAGCTGAAGTATGAAGCAAAACAGGCTGCACGCAAGCCACATACTGAAGATAACAGTGAGAGCGAGGAGTAATGAGGGGATTTTCGAAAGCGATTATTGCGGGTAACGTTACACGTGACCCGGAAATGCGGGCGACGCCAAGCGGTGCGCAGGCCTGTAACTTTACCATCGCGGTGAACCGGGTTTTCCGGGGGAGCGATGGCGGTCAGCAGGAGCAGACTTCGTTTATCGATTGCGTGGCTTGGGGCAAGTCTGGCGAAACGATTGCGCAATATGTAAAGAAGGGTTCAGCCTTGATCGTGTCGGGTCGGATCGAGCAGCGAAGCTGGGAAGATAAGACTTCAGGTCAGCGCCGTTCGCGCGTAGAGATCGTCGTTGATGACTTTTCGTTCGTAGGGGGTGGCGATGGTGGAAGCGGTCGTAGCGGAGGTAGTTCGCGTCCAAGCGCAGCGAAGACGAGCGCGCCGGCGGAAGACGATTTTGCGCCAGATGATATGCCGGAGGATGATGCGATTAACTTGGACGACATTCCATTTTAAGCAGGGGGAGAGGAGATAAAATTATGAGAAAAGTGAAGACAAATCCAAATTTGTATTTTGATTATCGTGACGTAAAGACTTTGCAACGCTACATCGACATTTATGGTCGGATTGAGCCAATGGCAAAGACTGGTTTGACTGCAAAACAGCAACGTCAACTAGCGGTGGCGGTGAAGCGGGCGCGACATCTAGCTCTGCTACCATTCGTAGCAGAGAGATAACCATTCGAACGGGCCGAGAAGTAGCTTTTGCTATCTTTCTCGACCCGGCGTTCTCGCGACCTGTCGTTACGGGCGCGAGCCGCCTTTTCCTCGCTCGTGGCGCTGCGGATGGTCTCGAAAAATAACAAAAGTTACTTCTTGAGACCGTTTGAAGTATTTTGGGGAGGCAGCACTAAGACGTGGCACTAATAAGCAATTAAACGGGAGAAATAAAGAATGTATGGTCCAACAGATTTAAAGAAAAATGTGCTAATCACGCTTGATGGGCAACCGTATAAGGTGGTTGAATACTCGCAGAAGGTGATGGGGCGGGGCGGCTCGATCGTAAATGTGAAGGTGAAAAATTTGATTACCGGAGCGCTTTTGCCAAAGACTTTTAAAGGTCAAGAGAAAATTGAGCCGGCCGAAGTAACGACGAAAAAAGTCCAATACCTCTATAAGGACGAGGACAAGTTTTATTTCATGGATCCAGAGAGTTTTGAGCAGTATGAGCTTTCGGCGGACATGGTTGGCGATATGAAAGATTTTATGCGCGATGGCGATGAGATGGAAATCCAGTTCTATAATGGTACAGCGATTAACTTAGTATTGCCAAAGAATATTTGGCTTAAGGTAACTTACACTGAAACAGCAGTAAAAGGTGATACGACTAGTTCCGTACAGAAGGATGCGACGCTCGAGACGGGTGTCGTGATTAAGGTACCAGCGTTTATTAAGACGGGCGACGTGGTGTCGGTAGATACCGAGACTTACGCATATCGAGAGCGACAAAAGTAGTTCATTGGGTTAGCCAAGCTACTACTATTAGTTCGAGACACATGTAGTTAAGATGCAATCAAGTACATGAGGAACCGTTTTCTTCGAGAGGACGGTTCTTTTATGGTCTTCGACCATAAACCCCGGGCGCATCCTCGGAACTAAAAATGTAAGCATTTTTGCTTCTCTCGAATGCTACGGATTTAGTCTCTCATAATAGTAGTAGTTTGGCTAACCCAGGTTTCTTCCTCATCTCTCCCTTGATTACTCTATGGCTAGACAACGGAGGGGAAAGCCCCAGAAGGAATGATCGTGGTTTAATAAGCCGATGAGGAAGTCATTGGCATTAAGGTGGATGGCGACATTGATCGCAGCGCTGGTCCATGAAAAACTATAAAGTCCAGTGGTTCGCAGAAAGTCTACTTCGCTGGCTAATCCGCTGCGGACGAAAACAATCCGGAATGCTTCGTCCGCAGCGGAGCGGCGACGATTAAAGATGGTACATTCACTCTTGCGGGTAGATATGACTACAACTGGTCATTACGTGCTGGAAGTGATACAGGTAAAGCAATAACGGCTGATATAATTTTGCAAGTTTATCCAAGTATGGTGCATAGTAGTTATGCTATCTTCTCCCTCCGTTGTCTAGCCATAGAGTAATATCAAGGGAGAGGATGGAGAAGGTTAAGCATTTTTTCGACTTGATTTTTAGCTTCATATGGTATAATGGAATTGTTAAACAAGACAATTAAGAACGCGAGTGATTTTTCGTTCGTTGGAACTTGACGATGATGTACGGCACCGTAGGGTTAGCCAATCGTTAAGTTTCAATGCTTGCGAATTGTCTTGTTTAACACCCCTTGCGGTGTCGTTTTTGTTTGCGGAGAGCGTTAGCTCTACGGAAACAA
>CAYOLY010000002.1:0-64666 GCA_964404945.1 uncultured Candidatus Saccharibacteria bacterium
TCCCTTGATTACTCTATGGCTAGACAACGGAGGGAGAGTATCCAATAGCGATTAGATTCGGATCTATTTGGATAAACTTGTCTTGTTGGCGAGTCTTGAAGTATACCGAGATGATATGCTCTGCCGTCAATAATATCATTAGACCACAAATAGGTTCTTTCTCCGGCTCCATAGAATCGGCTTAGGTTTGCAATATTTATGGGCATTGGTTGTCCGCTGCGGACGAGAGTGGATATTTTTCTGTTCGGGTAAAACCTTAGCGCCGGCGCTAAGGTTTGAAAAAGAGCTAATAGAGGTAGAGTACCTCAAAAAGTCCCCAAAACCTTAGCATACTGCTAAGGTTTGCCCGAACACTTCGTCCGCAGCGGAGAAGTCTACAAAAATCCCATGCTCATAGAAGCCACCAATTACGGACGTTATTGGAGTGACCATGCTATCGTAGTGGGACGTGCTAATGACTTATACATAAACCCAGCAAACGAGATTCGAGTATTAGATCATTATTATCGTGCTACCGGTCGTCCCATCCGTTGTCTAGCCATATGAGTAATCAATGGAGGATGAAGAGTTTAGCTGACTAAGCATCTCTAAAAGAAAGCTAGATCGTGGGGTTAGATAGTGTTTGGCTTGTCGAGCGGGATAGATCGGCGTTTTGCTTCGAGCCAGTCGGGGACCCCGGTGAATTTAATTTCTGGGCAATAGTTAATATCGTGGCGGGTAACATCATAATAAAGATTATAAACTTGGTCAACCGAACCATAGATTGCGTCTTCCATATCAAAGCCGAGTTCGGTGGCGACGAATTTGACGGCCGCTTCGCTTGGGCCTTCAATTTCTACATAACTTGGAATCCATGGCCAAGTATCAATGTCAATTTCGACGTTATCAAGCCGCCACTCCTCGCGATAAGTTTCTTGTTCGGCTTTAGGCTTTAACCCAACCGCCTTAACAAAGTTGATCGCTTCTTCGTAGTCATCAACCGTTAGACAGACTTCTTTCATGCCAGAGAGACTAAGGTTGTCTAAATGTTTATAACTCATAGTAATTCGGTTACCTTCATCGCGCACTCGCACGAAAGAATAATCATCGATATCGAAAATTATTCGGCGCATAAGCGTATCAGGTTGGAGCAAGGTAGCGCCAAGCTTTTTAAGTTGGGCGCGGAGCTGGTCTTTGTCGATTTTAGTAAAAGTAGCTTCAATCTCGGACTTCATAGTATCATTGTAGCATAAAAGTGCGGTATAATGAGGAGAGATGAAGCCAAGCAAGCGGAAGATTAGCCGATATCGAGGACGACGCATAGGGGTCGTGGCTGCAGTAGTCGCGGCTTTGATTGGTATAGTTGTTGCGAATCCGAACAGCTATGAGCCGATTGTAGAGCCAGCGGAGGCGGTTAGCAGTAACGATGTTATCGAAAAATCTGAAGGGCAACTATTAGCAACGGAAATTTTGGAAAAGCTAGAGATCAAGGGGCGTGCGCCAAAGACCGGGTATAGCCGTGAGGAGTTTTATAAGACTTGGCCAAAAGTGGATGGCTGTAGTTTGCGTCAGCGAATTATTAAGCGCGAGTTGGGCGATACGGCGAAGTTGGATGCGGATCAGTGCACGGTGCTATCAGGTGAGTTTGTGGAACCATATACGGGGCAGCATCTGATTTTTTACGAAAAGTCGGATTTTGCGACGGGTATTCAGATTGATCACGTCGTGGCGTTGTCGGATGCTTGGCAAAAGGGAGCGCAGTATAAAACGGCCGAGGAACGCTATGCTTTGGCGACCGACCCTTTGAACCTGCTAGCAGTAGATTCTAGCGCTAATCAGCAGAAGTCGGATGGTGATGCGGCAACTTGGCTACCGAAAAATAAAGCATTTCGGTGTCAGTACGTGGCGCGGCAGGTTTCGGTGAAATATAAATATGGTCTTTGGGTGACGCAGGCAGAACATGATGCGATCGCGAAGGTGTTGGAGGCGTGTCCAAATGAGTTGGCGGTTGGGGTGGAATAAGGAAAATATAAAACATCCTTAGATCGGTTAACTCTAGACTTTCTTCAACCGAGGGTGGCGCTCTCCTCGTAGACTCGCTTACGCTCTCTAAATCGAAAAGCTTCCAGCCTCAGAAGTCAAGCTTCACGATTTCTAGCTAGCCTAAGTCCTTATTACTCCTCTCCAAGTTAGTTTTATTTATCTTTTCCTTATCTTTCATCCTCTCATTGATTACTCATATGGCTAGACAACGGAGGGGGAAACCCCAGAAACGTCCCTGCCCGTTTTCTACTGCATACATAATACCGTCAGTCTCAGCAATACTAACAGCGTTATAAATATCAGCCGAAGCTGTTATACTCCACCAACCAGTTCCGCTATTATAACGTGACAAGCCCTCCGTAATTGAGACATACCCGCTGCGGACGAAGAAAAGGCTAGTGTCTCGTCCGCAGCGGATCGAGTAGTGTTATTGTTAAATGGGAAGGTGGCTATTTGCGCAGTGTGGCAGATTATGGATATTTATGGAGTAGTTATCGCCGATTAATGTTTCGTTTTTCTACTGCAAACGAAAACCTTCGTCCAACATATAGCAATGGATTTGATCTTTGGGGGCATTCCCTCCGTTGTCTAGCCATATGAGTAATCAAGAGGAGGATAGCGGCTGGCAGTCGGGTGAATATGAAAATGAAGAAGCTTGTGTTATAATTTAGACATGGGCGATGTGGCAGAGGAGGAGAAGAAAGACGGCGCTTTGGTAGACAATAAGTCGTCAGCTGTGCCGGGTGAAAAGGCGGCGAGGGGCAGTTCTACGTTAGAATTCAAGTCTGAAAATATCGGCAACTGGACTGCACATCAAGAAGGCTATTTTACCGAACAAAACCGTAAAGCTGCGGAGAAGCGCAAAAAGTCTGAACAAATTCGCAAAAAAGTCAGGCCAATTGTGCTCGTGGTTGGTGGTTTGGTGGTGATTGGTCTAGCGGCTTGGGGAGTGATTGTGTTGGTCGCGTCGTCTACGAACGAACTGCCACCGTTGCCAGATGATATTGCGCTAGGGGGTGAGGGTGCGCAAGAGGTGCAGGATCAGGCGCAAGATGTTTGGCAAGAGGCCTTGCAGGGCACTGAACAAAATACGGGAGATGCTAGCAATGCGGAGCTCGGAGCGAAAGGTGTTGCGGCGGTGACGGAATATTTCGATAAACGCGCAGAGCAGGCTAGTGCAATGAGTGAAAAGATTGAGCTGACTTTGATTGAAATGGCGTTGTTCATTAGCAAAGGCAAGCCGGAAGCCGCAATCAAATCGTCGAAGCGGGTCTCATCGGACGAGATGAACGACGTACAGAAGAGCCAATATTATGGCATGTTGATGAATATTTATTATAGTTTGGGCGATATGGTGAAAGGTGATGAATATAGTAATTTACTCGAGCAAGTTAATAACGAAGATGCCGAGGTGGAGGGATAATGCGTAGGTGGTTAGTAATAAAGGCCCGAATCGTGGTGGCGATCCTTGGGGTAGCAATGATGTTGTTGGCGGGCACACTAGTGAATCGGACGGAAGTGTCGGCGGATGCGGCGAGCTGCTTGTCGAGTAGTGGGGCGAGCAACGTCGAGTCGGTGCAGAATGCTTGTAATCTTTGCACTAAGTCGAGTACGTTGGCGCGCGGAACGCTTTGGATTAACGGGTCAGACAGTGAGCGAAATTCCAACACGATCGATGTTAAATATACGGAGGAAAATTCCGTTATAGATATTTATCTCTGGGGTCAGGTCTATTCTTGTGGGCAGGCTACGACGGCGAGTAATACCGCACATCATATCTGGATTGGTCGTGAGGGGCAGATGATTGGTAGCGGGTCGAATCTTCAGGGTGCGGTGGATTATATTAAAGAGAATAACGCCCAGAAATCACTCTATCGCGGCACTGGCACAGGAAAGACGCAGTCTTGGTACTCGCCGCTAGGTCAGCATGTTAGTATGAAGCTAGATGTGCAGAAGTTCAAGACCGATTCTGGCACACAACACACGACCGAACAAGATCCGACTTATGGCACGGTCGAGGTCTACCGGGCAAAAGTTTCGATTAACCGGTGTTTCAAAAAATTAACGGGAGGGTATGTGAACCAGACTGGCTCACGCAGTGGGACTTGTTACGGTGACGACAGTGAGATTGTATTGAGAATTTTGCCGGTAGGTGATGACCAGTTTATCTCAAAATCGAAGGTGACGGCGGATTCTGGTTCGAGTGAGTCGGCGAGCTGGGGTGTGAACGCGGCAGATCTCGAAGTCCAAGCCGATGAGGATGGCAAGGCGACGGTAGCCTTTGCGCATCAGTTACGTTATGCGTCTGGTATGCCGAACGGTACTTACGAAGAGGCCTATACCCAGTGGACAATTAAGACTGACTTGCTTGCAAGAACCGAGTCAGAGACTTGGCGGACGCCGGGCGGTGTGACGAAAGAGACCGATTGGTTCACGACGGGCAATAAAGAGCTGAAAGTTGAGGTGCAGCTAGGTGAGGGCGAGACGGAGAAGCGGGTTTGCTCGACAATTTCTTACCAGACTAAGACCGTAAAATGGGACACTTCGAGCCCGCATAAAATGTTACCGGTGAACGATACGGGTAATACGCAGGCTTGTGCGGTAGTGCGAAAAACTCCGAAGCAGAATACGGGCGGAATCGTCTTCTGGCCACAGTCTTCGGTCGAATCGGTGGCGGAACGCGACGTCGTGAATCATAAGGAATGGACGACTGACGATAAAAACAAGGCGGATGGGGATATTGTCTCGATGCAACTTAGCACCGACTATAACCAAGCGAAGGCAAACTTCGAACATAAGATCCACGTCGATGTTGACTTAGGAGAGTATACCGTCGGCGCGAATGATACCTGGGATGCGACCAACATGTGCACAGAATACTGGGTAAACTATGCCGATGGCACGACTAGCCCAAAGGAGAAGTTTTGCACTCCAAAGCTTAGCTCCGGTTCAAGTACTACCTCGGGCGAGAAGAGCGTGCCTGGTAGGCAAGGGTTCACAATTAATGTAGAAGGTAAGGTTATCGAAAAGCTAAATTACAAGCCTAAGACGATATCCGTAAAACGCGAGGAGCTGAAGACGAATGCTTGTTATAACGCGGCCGGGGAGCAAACGGCCAGCACTGGATGCTCGTGGAATCCTGCACGTTACAAATACTATGCAGAGGAAAACTCTGGATCAGGGGAAGGTTATTCCTCAGCCGAAATTGAGTACGTTTCTCCAAATGAACCGGATGATAGTAATGGCCCGTCGTCGGGTAGCGGGGTGAGTGGCCAGCCGATGTACGCCGGCGAAACTACGAGCATGACATGGTGGGCGCGGGCTAAGGCGATTGATACACGACGGATTGCTGAAATTCGGTCGGTGGCTTTTGAGGTGCTCTGGGATTTTAACTATAATGAAGTAGCGCTCTCAGGCGACCTAGATAAGAACCTGAAATATTCGGATAATCCGGGACGGAGCCAGTATGATCCGTGCGGCTATTGGCGGAATAGACTAGATCTCAGAGCGAACATGACGGACTGCACCTTGGTGAATCCCGGGGATAGCACGCTAAATAATGTGTTCGGCAATGGTTATGTCGGCGAGCATTTGATGAATAGTATCTCTCAACTGTTGGTAGTGCCGGACCATGTCGGTGATAAATATTGCAACAGCTTTGCTTATAAGTGGCAGTACTACTGGGGCGTGAAGCGCAAAAGCAGCGGAGATCAATGGGTTTGGACGCCGGAAAACCAGACCTACTGGACCCACTACGATGCGGCTTGCCGCACGATTGCTAAAAAGCCGTCCGTAGCGGTTTGGAATGGTGGCGTATTTACGAATGGTGGGATTATGACTTCATTAGCGCCACGCTATAACAATACGGCGATTGGTACGTTAGCAACGACGGCGAACGCGGCATACGGTTCGTGGACGGAGCATCTCGGAGTGGCGAATGGTCTAATCCAGAACTTCGGTACGGGTGGATCGTTGGCATTCGGGTCGGGCGCCTTGTCGGTGAGCAATAGCTTTAATTCCCCGCTGACGATCCGAAATGACTTGCCGATTCTAGGTATGGCGAGTATCAATAATAATTCAGCTCTAGTTTCGCGGCTGGGTGATTATTTAGGCAACCTAGAGAGTGTTGAGCGGTTCGATGGCGATACATTAGAGATCAGTAGTAATTATACGATGCCGGCGACTTCATATAGCGATATCTATCAGTTACCGCAACAGGTTATCTATGCACCGAAAGCGACGAAGATTAATATTAGTGGTAACGTGACGCTGATCGACGCCTGGATCATCGCCCCGAATGCGACGATTGACACTTGCGCGGATTTCAGCGAGGACAGTACGGAAACGCGGCCGGCGATGGCACATGCTTGCGATCAGCCGCTTCGGATTAATGGCCCGGTGATCGCGAGCGCGTTAGAATTGAACCGCACCGGTGGGGCTGATATTACGAACGTGGGTGATAGATATACTGACGTTTTTGGCCCCATTTACTCTAACGCATGGGAGAAATACACCCCGGCTGAGGTTTTCAATCTAAGTGCAGCTACGTATCTCTGGGCTTATGCCCAGGCTGGGCGTTACGGTTCTAGCTATACCGAATCCTACACGCGCGAGTTGCCGCCGAGGTATTAGGCCGCGGGGAGAATGCTTTTGCTCGTAGTTGCTTACTCGGGTTGGACAAAACTGTTTAATAAATTCTCACGGAGCTCGTCGAGGTTTAGGCTTTCGGGCCGCTCGGTTTGAACATAACTAAGATGCGGTTTTGATTTGAGTGCATCGCGCGTGGCGGCTGGGTAGAGTTTGGGGTCTGCGCCGAGATCGCGCAGTGCGATAAGATGGTGGTCGATTTCAAAAGAATACTTGATGGGCTGTCCGGCCTCGATGCCTTGGAAGATAGTGCCATGTGGTAACCAATCAACCATCGACATAGTTCCGACGGCACCAATCAAAACGAAATCACGCGTCGAGAGAATGTTTTCGAGTTCATTAGCCCAAAAGATATTAAGTTTTAGGGCGTCATGGTTTTCAAGAACTTGGTGAATTGGTTCTAGATATTTTTCGATAAGCTCTGTTTCGGAGCTGGCTGGGAGTAGGATAGTGAGTTCGCTCGGTAAATCTTTGGCGGATAAATCCCGGTAGAGATATTTAGCGTCAGGAAAAGCAGTTTCGACCGAAGCGTCTTTGACTTTGCCGAGATAAGCAGCGGAAGGCGCCTGGGCATCTTGCTTTGAAGTGCTAATTGAATAGACTTCGGCAGTATCTTTGCATTCAAATAAAGCGGTTTCGGGGTCGGTAGGGCTTTGGAAAACAAGGTGATAGGCGCCACTACAAATTGCGAAGGCACGCTTGCCGAGGTCTTCTGGGATGCCTTCGATTCGGGCGGCAAATTCTGCGTCGACTAGTTCTTCAATTGCAGTTTCGTCAATTTCGACGAGATTGGTTTTTTGGAATATATAAATACCGGTAAAGATAGCCTCAGCGGTAGCAGAGAGGATTAGTCCGACGAGGATTAGGTGCATGATGAGACTGGGTTTTTGGTGTGAAGAATATTGTTTTGAGATGAGCAACGCTCCAGTCCAGAAAATAAAGATACCCATGAGCGTCGTGATGGCGAGCTGGTTGGGTTGGAAAGTGATAAGGAAAGCCGCTACCCAGCCAATACTGAACAGGTGTGCGGCGCCAGCGACCAAAACGGCAGTGAGACGAGCAGTGCGCGGGCGGCTTTTCCAGGCTAAGACAAGCGCGGAGACATTTACGAGCGAAAGTAACCCTGAGCTTAGTAACATGACTTTAAGCACAGTGGGATAGTAATCCGTAGTGACCCATTCATAATTTTTAGTAATCATGAGCAGGATCATCTGCATTGGTCCGATCAGGAAGGCTAAGATTGATGCCATTACAAAACTGAAAGTGCTCAAGGTCAAAGGCCAGTGGCTTTCGGTACGGGCTTCAGCCTGCTCGTTGATAAGCTCGCTCGGCCAGAGTAACTCCGAAGAGGTTTTTTCTTCCTCCGAGGTATTAACTGTGTAATTCGGGCGGTGGTCAAGCGACGGCCAGAGTAAATCGTCGGTATTCAGCGAATTTTTAGTCTTTTTCGGAGCCTCCATATGTCATTATTATAGCATAAGCGGAGCAAAAGTTTGGGTTTGGTGAGTAACTATTTTGTTTTGCTACCAACAAGATAGATAATACCGAGCGCAACCTTTGGATGAAGTAGGGTAAGTATATTCGTTATTTCTTAGACTGTGGGCTTATGATATAATTGTATCTGTAAAGTGAATTGAAAGGGTTGTTTTGAATCTAAAAGTAGGAATTGTAGGTCTCCCGAATGTCGGGAAGTCGACGTTGTTTAATGCTCTGACCAACGCCGGGGCTTTGGCGGCGAATTATCCGTTCGCGACGATCGAACCGAACGTTGGTATTGTGCCGGTGCCGGATGAACGGCTAGAGGTTTTAGCGAAGATGTACGATACTGAGAAAGTGGTACCGGCGACGGTAGAGTTTGTCGATATCGCAGGGCTAGTCGAGGGTGCGTCGAAGGGTGAAGGCCTGGGTAATAAATTCTTGGCGCATATCCGTGAATGTCAAATTATCTGTCATGTGGTGCGGGTTTTCAAGGATGGCGATGTGGTGCGAGCAGAGGGATCGAAGGATCCGCAGCACGATATTGAAGTGATTCAGACTGAACTGGAGCTGGCTGATCTCGAAACTCGCGAGAAGGTCGAGGCGAAGCGTAAGAAAAACGCTGGCAAAGATGACCCGAGCATGGCGATTCCCTATCTGACCGATAAACCGGTGATCTATATGTTTAATGTGGATGAAGACCAGCTGGCGGACGCGGATCTCCGGGCAAGTTTGGCTGAGAGTGTGGCGCCGAGCCGGGCGGTATTCGTTAACGCGAAGCTCGAATCGGAAATGTCCGGTATGACGGCGGATGAGCGCAGAGAATTCTTGAAAGAATATGGTGTTGAGGAAGATGCGCTAGGCGAGCTGGTGAAAGCAGCTTATGAAACTTTAGGTTTGCAAAGTTTCCTCACTGCCGGTAAAAAAGAAGTTCGCGCCTGGACGATTAAACAAGGCGCAACCGCGCCAGAAGCGGCCGGAACGATCCATACTGATTTTCAGCGGGGATTTATTGCTGCAGAAGTGATGAAATATAATGACTTAAAAGAACTGGGTTCGGAACAGGCGGTAAAAGCGGCGGGTAAGCTTCGCACGGAAGGCAAAACTTATGTTATGCAAGAGGGTGATGTGGTCGAATTCCGGTTTAACGTTTCGAAATAAGCGGATGGCGTTTCGCAAAATAGCATAAAGTTAGCCCCGGGCGGAAAGCTCGGGGCTATAGGTTGCTAATAGATTAGGGCTTGTTAATCTGGGTGTCGTTGCCGTCAGACAGGGCGTCAGCGAGCTCCTGCAGAGCTTCCATGATGCCGGGGTTACAGTCGGCGGCGTCCAGATCTTCGCGGGTCATGATCTGGCTCAGCATCACGCTCAGATGATTGCAAACACGGACATTGACCAGGATGTGCTGGAAGAAATCCTTCTGCTTCCAGGTCGGCATGTTCTTGTAGTAGGCCTCGATCTGCCAGGGATGCTCCTTGTTATCGGCGTTGTAGATTGCACCGGGAAGCGGGCAGCCGTTGAGGTTTTGATAGCCAGCAATGTCATCAACGGTGACAAGCTCCGTCAGCTTTTTGCTGTCACTGGTGCGGCAGGCCCGGATCAGCTCGGCCCAGGTACGGATCTCGCAGGGGCGAAAGTGTAGCAAATCCAGGTGCTTTGCCCGGGTAGCCAACCACTGCAGCTGAGCGATCAGCAGGTGCCCAGCAGACTTGATGTAGCCCTGCTTGACTTGACTGTCGATCATGGGGACGATTTTGGCAGGTGAGGCAGCTTCGCGTAGCTCGTCAAAAGTGCTGATGATTACATTCCGATAGTCATAGAGCCGGCCGACAGTATCGGTCTCGGCGTCATAGTGGATTTCCGTCAGGTAACGGTTATTAATCTCGGGATCGTTAATCAAAATGCTTTGACGAATCAGCTCCTCCATGATGTAGCGATCGGAGCTGCTGATGCGGTAGGACGGCTTGCCGTTCAAACTGAGGTTGAAATAGCGGCAGTAGTCGTATTCCCACCGTTTCGACTCATCCAAGGCCAGATACTCGGAGCGGGTGATTTCCTGCTCGGTATGGAGGTGTCTGATCTTGCGATCGGGCCAGCCGTCGTGGGTCTTGCCGGGCAGAGGACGGAACATTTTGTCTTCCAAGGGATCGCCGTTTTCGTCGATAGCCTGCCCCAGCATATTGATTTTGGGGAGGTCGAAGATAAAGGCCAGGAAGCTCATCTTGTCCACGTCGTAGAGCTTCAGCATCTGCTGGGCGTCCTTGCGCCGGCGTGTCCGCTGCTGCTCATCGCTCTGAACCAGGAGCGCGATGATGTGCTGCTGGTTGCTGGTAGAAAGGATGTTGGGGTACTCGCTGGCCGGAGCCAGCTGCAGGGCAGTTATCATCGACCGGGCGCCCTCGAAAAAGGCGCGGGCCTCGCTGGACTTGGGGTTCTGCAGGTAGTAGCTGAGGTTGGTACGGATGTTGGTTCCCATAGGAATCCACCTTTCTGCGCTGTTCGCGCTCAAAAATATTACGCAACAGAGTTATTGCGCAGACCGGCCATTTTGGAGTGTGCCCTCTTTTGGCTAGTGGATTTCAAAATAAACGATCTGCACAATAATCTATTGTGAATATTGAATGCGAGATAAATCTATTAGCTGTAAAAGAACGTTAATGGTGCATACGGGGTATGACCATTAAAGTGTTTGGAGTACTAACGTAAGGCAGTACTCCTTTTCTAGGGACTAGAAAAACAAAATTGCTATTTTAGGCCCATATCTCCATTGTAGCACAGACTGGCTATTTTGTCAATAGTTAAATCATAAGAAATAAGGAAAAATAGTATATCTACTCAAAACCAGTAATAAGGACTTAGGCTAGCTCTCAATCGAAGGTGGAACTTTTCTCGTAGACTCGCTTACGCTCCCTAAATCGAAAAGCTTCCAGCCTCAGAAGTCAAGCTTCACGATTTCTAGCTAGCCTAAGTCCTTATTACTCTTCTCAAGCTAGCTTTATTATATTTTCCTTATCCCTTTGCTGGTTGTAGGCGTAAGTTTGCTAGCAATATATGCTTTGCAAAGTTCTAGCATATTGTTCGCCAAACTCCCTATCCCTTCATCCTCCCTATGATTACTCTATATGGCTAGACAACGGAGAGAGAAGCCCCAACCACGGTTAGCAAAAGAAACGGAATTACCATAATCGACTGTCATACCGTTGCTTCTTAAGGTGAAGGAATTTGCACTATTAATTGCGCTACTAGACCAATAATGCAAATTCGTACTAGCCTGTTCTACAATGTAGTTATGCCTATTCCCCCTCCCGCTGCGGACGAAGAAAAGGGGGCTTGCTTAATCCTCTTCATCCTTCCTATGATTACTCTATGGCTAGACAACGGAGGGGACGACCCCACATGCGTTGGTACCCTGCACTGGTTAGAAAAGTGCCGTTATCTCCTAAGAACTCAATTACATAAGCAAAGTTTGCGTTTGAAGCTACCATACTTCTGAGTGTACCTGTTAATGAGGCGTCAAATAATACACCTTGATTTGGTCGAGCATACCCGCTGCGGACGAAAACCGAACAACCTGTGACTAGGATCGCAGGTTGTGAAAAGCGCTAGCGGGAGTAGAAATATGCAGAAAAACGCCAAAACCTGTGCCCCTGATTACAGCCTGTGCGGCTTTACTAGACTCTTCGTCCGCGGCGGATTTGTTAATGTATGGCCGGCTTACGGGCGGGGGAACTCTAGTGTAGTTGGTCAATATTTACGAGTATGGTCAGATTATAGTGATGGGCGACCATTAATTTTACGCGTTGATGGGGGGATTAGTCTAGAACCATCCAGAGCCGATTCAACACATTTTGGCTTCTCCCTCCGTTGTCTAGCCATATGAGTAATCAAGGGAGGATGGAAGTAAAACCTATTTCGAAATGGTAAAACCAGAGAATGAGTTCGCGAGGCCGTGCAACTGAGCAAATTCGGCAAAAAGGCGAGCAGTGGCTTGGCTGGGGTCGGTGTCGACGATCGTAACAGCGGAGTCGTTTCGAGGGAGGAAGCTGGCGGCGGAGGCATAAGCTTCACGCAGGTGTTCGGTATAACGTGGGTCGGCAGTGGCAAAATCTTGCAAAAAGGCTTCTAGAAATTCCTCATCGGTGCGATTCTTGAGAATCAGGTTGCTGGTCGGGTATTCTGCACCAAAGCAAAATTCGTAAACATGGTGACGCTGCTCCAGCTTGGAATACTTAGTTTTAGAATCGTCCAGTGCCAAGATCAGGCTGACGATTGCACGGAGATTCCAACGCTGGTCAGGACGACTTACGAGTAGCCAAATTAGCGCAGCAGTAAGAACTTTTGGATTAAGGTTTGGCGCAGTAATAATATTTGAATTCGCGAAACTTTGTGGTAGGAGCGTGATACCCTGGAATTTGATCTCGTCGGCTTTTTCGGAAGCAATGAGAAAAGCTTGTTCGGGAAAATTTTTCGCCATAAGCCCGAGTCGCGAGAGCTCGGCCGAACGACGATCGCCAAAAAGGTCGATCGGTGGTTGGAGCTTGACTAAAGCATCGATTTCGCCGACGAATGTGCGTAAGGTGCGGGCACGAAAAGGATGATAGTAAAAGGCCTGGCCGCCAAGTTTGCGGACCGGTAGGATGTCTGAGCGGCGACTGTCGCCGATATGTAGGTTAGTCTGCAACTTAAAGTCGGTCCCGAAGAGTTGGCCGTCGACGATTTTGCGATAGAGACTACCATCAGATTTATGAGCTTGGCAGTTTACGCCGCTGACACCATCGTTGAAAATACCGATTTTAAAGAAATCTAAAAAGTATTGAATTTGATCGCGACTATACGGTTCGTCAGTGATGAAATAGACTTTGAGTTCAGGCAAAGCCTTTTTAAGCTCGGTGATGGCATGAAGGAGAGCGGTGTTAGGCCTAAGGATTTCGGCGGTGGCTTGAAGCTGGTCACGCAGCATGGTCTGGTGGATGAGAGTGCGTTTACTGTCGTCAAGCTCAAGATTGTAGCGTTCGGCGATAAAATCGATCATCTGCGAGAAGTTGGTTTCGTAGTCGACTACAAAATCATTACTGCCTTTTGCGCTACGGAGATAGTTTAGCTCGTGCCGAGTGAATTCATGCCACTCAATTAGTTCGAGCGGGGAAAGTTTAAGGCCGAGGAGATCAGGGAGGCTTTCGTGCCATTTCTTTGCGACCTTAATCGTGTGCTGTTGCTCTGGCCAATAGCGGTAAAGCAAAACCGTATCAAAAACATCCAAAGTTAGGCTTTGGAGGTGACTTTCTCGTATTCTTTTGGCAAGTTGATTATAAATCTGCGGCATGCTTCCCTTTGCTTAGAATTATGCCCACCTTGTTTTAGTATTATAGCACAGATACTAACATACGTCTAGTTGACTTTTTGGTTTGATAATGCTTTAGGCTAAGCAGCTATTATTAGGGCGTACCACGTTAGCCTATCAATTCAATCCAATCCTGGAGGGCGAAGTCCGGTCCCGTGACGGCGGCTGCAGCTAGCTTGACCTTATACTTCTTATACTCCGGGTGACTGGCCAAAAATGCGATGGCTGCGTAGCGCATTTGGGCTTGCTTCTGAGCTGTAATATTTGCGAGCGCTGCGCCGTGCCGTGAATCTTTGCGATATTTCACTTCAGTAAAGAAAATAGTCTGCTCAAATGTGGAAATCAGGTCAATTTCGTAGGTTTTGGTCTTAAAGTTTTGAGCGAGAACTTGATGTCCGTGAGCACGGAGATAATCAGCAACAACTTGCTCGGCGGTTTGTCCGATTTCTGTCGTACAAGGTTTTACACTACGCTGCGACTCTTTCTCAGGAGTACCTACGGCCGAAACGGAGGCCATGCCAAGCTCTTGCACGATAGTCATAACTGGCCGAAAGGAACGGCGATGTTCTGGACAAGGGCCGAGCTCGCGCAGAGCGGACTGATGCGCGGCTGTGCCATAACCGACATGTCTTTCAAAGCCATAACCGGGATTTTTTTCACTAAGTTCGATCATATATTGATCGCGAGCAACCTTGGCGATGATCGAGGCGGCTGAGACTTCTTTAACTAAGAGGTCGGCCTTCTTTAGCAGGGTGACTTTATCCGTAAGTGGAGTGTTACTAAGCAAATTAATCGTGCCGTCAATAACGATCTCGTCAAATTTGAGATGCTTTTCCGCGCAAATGGTAAGAATTTGTTTGACGGCGCGCCGAGCGGCAAGCTTCAGTGCTGGGCCGAGGCCGCAATGGTCAATTTCTGCAGCGGGGACCCAGCCTAGACCGGTGGCGGTGGCTTGTTCCAGAATGAGCTGATTTAGCTCGGTGCGCTTCTTGGCGCTAAGTTTCTTCGAATCGGTTAACTGGTCGCGAACCTCGGCATCAAAGTCTAGCCCAAGGATAACGGCGCCTACGACAAGCGGCCCCGCCCAGGGGCCGCGTCCGACTTCGTCGATGCCAAGCAGAATTTTACTCAGCTTTGGCTACCTCTTCGGCTTTAGCTTCGGCCTTCTCGGCGATAGCTTCAGCTTTTTCTTCAACTTTCTCGGCGACAGTTTTTACATCGGCAAGAGTATTAGCGGCAACCCGGTCGAAAGCTTTGTTGACCAAGCGAGCCGATTTACCAGAACGTTCACGCAGGAAGGATAGGTTCTTGCGGCGAACCTTGGCGCGGTGAACGATTTCGATCTTTTCGACGAGGGGGTTATGAATTAAGAAAGATTTCTCGACGCCGACGCCAGAAGCGACCTTGCGGACGGTGATACGGGCGGTATGCGAATCTTTGCGATCGGTGCGAATAACTACGCCCTCGAACACCTGTGAACGGAACTTTTCACCTTCTTTAATCTTTTGAGTGACACGAACAGTGTCGCCCGAGCGAACGTCAACCACAGCAGCTTTTTTCTGGGCGTCGCCATTTTTTTTCAAATCAATCGAACTCATATTTTAACCTTTATATTACAACTTGTTCCATTTTAGCATATTTTTCTAGTTTTGAGAAGGGTGTAAACCGAAATCAGCCCAAATTCCATTCAAAACCAAGCCTATCTTACCATTATAGCACAGGTGAGAGAAAAAGTCAATAGAGATCGCTCGGCTCGGCTAACGCTGTTTGAGTGCCAGCTTAATCCGCTCTTCGACTGAGAGAGTAGGATCAACCTCGGCGAGGGCAGCGGTCGCTTCTTTGAGCGGAAAACCTAGAGCGATGAGCGCATCAAGAGCCTCGTCGTCAGGGGCCGTATTACTAGTTAGACTAAACTTTGTCTCGGTTGCGCCGTAATGGCTAGGTTGTCCGACTTTATCGCGAAGGTCAACGATGACACGTTCGGCAGATTTTTTGCCAACGCCTGAAGCTTTGGCGATAAAGGCGGCGTCAGTGTTAGCAATCGCGTTGCGTACGTCTTCGGCCGAGCCGAGGCTAAGGATCGCCATGGCGGCTTTCGGGCCGACGCCATTAACCGAAATTAGCATTTCAAAGAGTTTTTTCGCGGCAAGGCTGAGAAAGCCATACAGCTCCTCGGCGTTCTCGCGCACAGAGTGATAAGTGTAGAATTTTACTTCATCGTGGAGGTTAGTTTGTTCGGCATCGGGCGCCGAGATTGTCAACTCGTAGCCGACACCATGTACATCGACTATAATCGAGTTCATAAATTTTTCGGTAACGGTGCCAGCGAGGTGAGCGATCATTTCTGCTTGTGCCCGAGCGCAAGATTAATGATAATAATCAAAACCAAAGCGCCGCCGAGCGCACCAAGCGAGACATACATCGGCCACATTTCTGGGTCGCCAGTTTCTTCGGTTTCTTCAGCTGAATCGCCAGCGACCGTGTCATCGTCTGAGCCTACCGGAGCCTCGTCTTTGGACGGGGTTACGACTTCGCCGTTGTCGACCGATGGGCCGGTTGGTTCGTCGATTTCATTAGTGATGACCGGGTCGGACGCTTCGTCGAGCGCGTAGGCTGGCGTTACGGCATAGCTAAGACCTAGGCAAGCGACTAGCGCGCCGGCAATAAGCATAGATTTTTGAGACATGAATAACCTCCTTAAATATATTTCTATCTTAACATACTGCCTGCAGCGAGGCAATCCTAAAACGGTGACGATTGATTCTTCGAGACGAACGAATGCACGATCGCCACGGCGAGGGCATCGGCGGCATCGTCGGGTTTTGGCGCGGTTTTGAGTTTGAAATGGAGCCGAACCATTTCTTGCATCTGGGCCTTATGAGCGTGGCCGTCGCCGGCAATAGCCATTTTAATCTGGTTCGGTGCATATTCATAGATAGGCAAGCCGCACTGTTTAGCAACTAATAAGCAAATGCCACGCGCTTCGGCGACGGAGATGCCGGTAGTGATATTTTGCTTAAAAAACAGTTTTTCGATCGCCATGACCTCTGGGTGGTCTTGTTTAATAATCTCGTGGAGCGAGTTATAGATATCTTCGAGCCGGTCGGGCAAAGGAGTGTGCGGCGGGGTGGAAATTACGCCATAGTCAAGCGCTTTCGTGCCTTCAATCATGCCAAAGCCACAGATGCCGGTGCCAGGGTCGATACCTAGAATCCTCATAAAATATGCCTCCAAACGCCAACTACTCTTACGACTTTTCTCGAGGCGCGTCGCCACATCCCGCCGTTGCGGGTGTGGCGCGCTACTCCTCGTCGTAACTCCGGATCCTCGAGAAAAGTATAAGAGTAGTTACCGTTCATTGACATACTCTATCAAGGTGGTTCTTAAGTCTCTGACTGGGATGACGAAGCTGTCGTGGACGGTGGCGGGGGCGATAGCGTGTGAAAAGCCGAGTTTCTTCGCTTCGGAAATGCGTTGATCGGGGCGGAAAGCGGAGCGAATTTCACCACCAAGCCCGACTTCGCCAAACACCACGAAATCTTCGGCCAGCTTACGTCCAGCTACAGCCGAAGCGATCGCAAGACAGATTGCGAGATCCGCCGCCGAATCCTGCACCCGGAGACCCCCAACGACATTAATGAAGACGTCTTTATCACTAAGCTTGAGCTTCGTGCGGCGCTCGACCACGGCAATCAGTAAATTTAGCCGGTTAATATCAAAACCAGAGCTAGTACGCTTTGGATAGCCAAAGTTAGTCGGAGTAACGAGCGCCTGAATTTCAACTAAGATCGGGCGGGTGCCTTCAAGGGTGGCCAGAATAATTGAGCCGTCGGTATTTTGACGTTCGGCGAGCAAGGCAGCGGAGGGGTTTTCGACTTCGGCGAGGCCCTGCTGGTTCATTTCGAAAATCGCAGCCTCGGTCGTGGAGCCAAAACGATTTTTAACGGCGCGAACGATCTTAAACCCACCGTAGCGGTCACCTTCAAATTGCAAGACGACGTCGACCAAGTGTTCAAGAACTTTCGGGCCGGCTAAAGTTCCCTCTTTCGTAACATGCCCCACGATGATTACGGCGGTGCCGGAAAGTTTGGCGGCGCGGATGATAATGTTGCCACAGTTTGTGACCTGAGAAATCCCACCAGGGGCGGAAGCGATCTCGGCTAGGGTTAAAGTCTGAATTGAGTCAACAATCACGACGTCAAATTCGCCGCCTTCGATGGTTTTAGCAACGTCGTTGGCACTGGTTGAACTAGCGAATTTGAGATTGGGCGATTCAGCACCGAGGCGGATGGCCCGAAGTTTAACTTGCCCGGCTGACTCTTCGCCTGAAACATAGAGCACCGGACGTTCTTTAGCCAGCTCAGCGCAAATTTGCATAAGTAAAGTGGATTTGCCAATGCCAGGCTGGCCGGCGAGCAATGAAACTGACCCCTGCAAGATTCCTCCGCCCAGTACAGCATCGAGGTCTTTAAAACCCGTATGCAAACGCTCGCGGTCGTCTGAGGCCTCGAGATCATTAATCGAGACGTATTCCAAGGTTTTTCCGGAGGTTTGGGCTCGACCGACGGCGGATTTTTCGTCACGCGAGTTATCGTCGAATTGCTGGATAAGCGAACTCCAGGCGCCGCATTTTGTACAGCGACCAGTCCAGTTTTTATAAATCGCGCCACATTGCTGGCAAGTAAATTGGACATGAGATTTGGCCATTATGGATCTCTCCGCTTAGCTACGGCAAGCCGGTCGTTATCTTGCTGAAAATGGTCGGTGATCGTATCACCAAAGAGGAAGCTAATTAGCCGCGCAAAGGTTAACATTCCGATCGTTCGCCCGTAATGATCTACGACGAGAAAAAAGTAGCAATTCACTCGCAAGAAAGCCGCTAAAACCTGCTCAAGCGTGTAATCGCTGCGGATATAGTAGATCCCGGGATCGAGGATATCGCGCACCACGCTAGTTTCTTTAATCTCAAGGTTGTTAAAGCTAGTAGTATGAATCGTGCCGATGACTGTCTCTTTCTTGTCGACAACCGGAAAATGGTCAAAACCGGTTTTATAGAGATGATCCAGCGTAAGTGGTCCGAGAACTTCGTCATCATGTACATAAGTGATTTTGGACTTTGGCACCATGAGATCGCTAGCATGAGTCTTGGGGAGCTGAAAGGCCATGGTGATAATTTGCCTAGCGCGATAATCTAGCACTTCGCGCGGCGTTATCTGGAGAACTTTGAGAAAATCGGCTTGAGACTGGGGCGCGCAGAGTTCGGGCTTTACGGAAGCTGAGTTCTTGTTCGGGTTCTGTTCGGGAGACGATTTTTCTATTATAACATCTGTTATGATAGGCTCATTTGCCTCGGGTTTCGGCGGCTCAGTAATGTTCTCGGAGGATTTCTTAGCGATGCGGTATTTTTCGAGACGCGGATCGGCCCATTTGGTAAATCGGCGCATATTGCCGCGATGAAATTTACGTAATTCCAAGTGAATTTTATGGAAGAATCGTTTCAGGCTACGCATAAAGAGAGCAATTCCACGCCCAACTGCCAGTACGACGGTTTTTACCCCGCGACCAAGAGACTTCACGAAGCGAAGCGCACCAGTTTTTAGATTTTTCATTGCCTCACTCATGCTATAATTATACCATGGAAAGAAGGTCAACAGACAAGAGAACAATAATTATCGTAGCGGTTTTGATAGCGGCTCTAGTTGGGCTAGTGATTTGGTCGTCGGTGGCGAACCGGATTGATTATGGTCAATATAATCTTAGCGCAGTGATTCCGGCCGATGAAAATAGCGGTTGGATTGAGGAGATGATCGAGGGGGATCCGGACGCGCCGGTCAAAATCTTTGAATATGGCGATTACCAGTGTACCGCTTGCGCGCCGATGAATCCGAAAATTAATGCGCTAGTTGAGGAATATGATGGTAAAGTTGCGGTGGTTTTTCGGACGGAAATTATGGATTACCACCAAAACGGCACGGCGGCAGCTTCAGCGGCGCTCGCAGCAGCGAAACAGGGCTATTGGCAAGAGTACAAGGATCTCCTTTTTACGAATCAGAACGATTGGTATTATTCGGACGTCCAGCAGCGCCAGAACCAGTTTGAAGAGTATTTTGTGAAAGTTTCTGGCGGGAAGGGCGATCTTGAAAAGTTTCGCGAGGATATGGGGAGCAAAGAAGTTTCCCAAAAGATTAGTTTTGATGCGGGGATGGCCGACGAAAAGAAGATTTCCTGGACACCAACTTTTTACGTTGGCGACGTTTTGGTTAGCCAACGCGATGTTACGGTAGAAAAGTTTTTGGAAAACTTGCGCGCGGAAATAGATAAACAACTCGCCGAGCAGGGTATCGAAAAATAGAGTATTTTTAACATTCTTATGCTTGCCTAACCGGCCATGGTTTGCTATCATAGAATAAGTTGCCGAGGATTAGGTCGATTAGCCTTTTTGCTGCTAGCCTGACGCAACCGAACTTAAATAGGAGAATGAATGCGTAGCAAACCCAAACGTCCCGGTTCGCGTCGCGAGCGAATTTTCCCGCCAGCACCTTGGCAGGAATTCATCGAGATCGAGCCAAAGTTCTAGTTTAATACGCTAAAACCAGCCCCAATTTAGCCTTTTGGCCGATTTGGGGCTTTTTCGTTGGGTAGCCATATTCGGTATTGACTTTTTTCCACAGGTGTGATATGATCTAGTAATGATACCCCCCCCCGGAGCATATCTGGAGGGATGTCATGCAAATTTCATAAGGGGGTTTTCTAAATGAAACCAAACAAGATCTGCGCGTTCCTTTTGGCTACCATGGTGGTAGCGACCCTGCTTTCTGGCTGCGAAGTTAGCGGCTCTTCTGCTGACCGAGAGGCAACCAGGCAAGTTGGTAGTACGCTTAGCCAGAATCAGCCCACGCCCACCGACATTGAATACTCGCTCGAAAGGTTCAATCTTATCCGCCGGGCCTATTGGGTCAACGGCGAACGCGAGAAGGCGATGATGGTCGAGTGTCCGGTTGAGCGGCCGTTAGGCTATGTCGTCCTAATGACCGAAAGTGGAGCCGTGGTCGGCAGATTTGTGGTCGATGGTAAAGTGTCATCGCTCAATTCTTACCTGACGCCTGACAGCGACTTTTACACGACCGGGGCCACTGTTACTGCCTACTGGCTGCCCGATGTGGATGGCAGCTATGGTAGCAATGACGTAGGAATTTTCTTCTTCACACCGGACGGCCATTACTTCGAGTGGGACTCACACTACCTTTACAGCGATGTACCGATGGAGATCGACAACCCGATTGTCACTTACCAAGGTAGTTAGTCCACACAGCCAAATGTCCTGATACTTTTAGGGGAGGGTTAATACGATGCGGGATCATATGGGTAAGTTGCTTGTTGCCGTGGTGGTCTTAGCTTTGTTGGGCGGTCTCGTTTCGATCGCTACCACCAATGGCTATGACTTTTTGGCACGCAAGATTGATGATGCGACCAACTACGACGTCATCAAGGAAGTCGAGGACACCTGTCGTGCTATGATTGCGTCCTATACCGCCGATAAAATGCGGTACGAGGCCTACGCCGCCAGCGACAGTGAAGAAAAGCAGAGTTGGGCCGAGCAGGCCAAAATTCGCGCCAACACTACGGCGGTCAAGTATAATGAATATTACCTCAAGAACTCTTTTGTTTGGAAGGATAATATTCCGGATGACATCGCGGTCGAGCTGCCCTACATTGAGTAACATTTAGCAAGCCCTGCAAACCGCCCGAGCAATAGCCCGGGCGGTGTTTTTATGAAGTTTATGGGCGTGCGGATAGAGCAGCCCTTATGCCAATATCAGCAACGTGCCGATTACCAAACAGGCGACAATGATGCGATATTTGCCAAAGCTTTGAAGCGATTTCGGCTTTTTGAGATATTTTAACAAGTATCTTAGAGCAACCAGGCCGACTACGAACGCGACTAGGTTACTAAGAAGTAACATGCAGAGATTTTCGCTGAAATATATTCGGCTTTCTTCGCTAAGGAAAATCTTCAGACAGACGCCGCACATAATCGGGATTGAGGCCAAGAAAGAATATTCGGCCGATGATTCCGAATCTAAGCCGACGATTCGCCCAGCAATGATCGTTGAACCTGAGCGAGAGACCCCGGGGATAAGGGCAAAAACTTGCGTCAGACCGATAATGAGTGCGCGCGCCGGAGTAAGACTGTTTTCATTTTTGAGTTCACTCATGTGCGGTAGCTTGTCGATCAGAACCATAATCAACCCGACAATCCCCATAGCCGCGCTCACTGTAAAAAGCGAGCTGAAAAAATCATTTTCTTCAATAAAACTCGCCAGCAACAACCCGATAATGCCGGCCGGAATACTAGTAATCAGGATATTTAGCGCAAGCTTATAATTTCGTTCAGTAAAGATGTCTTTGAGGATTTTCCAGATTCGTTTACGGAAGTAGATTAGAAGAGCCAGTAGTGTCCCAAGGTTAATAAATTCAAGAAAAAGATGGAAATTTTCGGTCGGAAAACTAAAAATGTGTTGTACAAGTTCAAGATGACCAGAAGAGGAAACCGGAATAAACTCGGTGAGCCCCTGTACTAAACCCAAGATGATTGCCTGAAAAATATCCATAAGCCTATTATAACACTATTCGATATTGCGAAATAGGATCTTCTTAATTTTTTCGATGATTGGGTGAACCTGCTCGATATCCAGAAAGTATCCTGCGATAAGATAGGCGAATAGCGAAACCGCCGTGATCAAACAAAACTTTGGAAAAGTATTGAAGAATGAATCGTCGGTAGCCATAAGGGGAAAGAACTTTGTCATTGAATAGGCAACGCAACCGGTAATCGCGGTAGCGAAGCAGATTTTTGTAAATCCTTTCCAGAAGCTTCGATCGAGCAACTGTTTATTGTGGTCCTTCTGGAGGACGCGCAGTAGGATCAAAATTTCTAATATCGCGCCGATCGACTGTGCCCAGCCTAGACCTTCTGGCCCACAGCCTAGCAGCGTGAAAGCGATTGCCAATAGGATTGAGGTTCCAATCGCAATAATTGATACGATAAAAGGAGTTTTGGTGTTTTGGTGAGCGTAGAATCCTCGTACGGCGATATGAAAAACTGAGTTAGCGAAAATCGAAATAACTAAAGTGCCGAGCACAGAAGCGATCAACTGATCGCCGCCGTTTTTGATGAAACTCACAACATAGCCGCGGGCAAAAAAGGCGATAATCGCTACCGGCATTGCGATCCAGATAATTGTACTAAGCGCGGTGCGGAAAGTCTGGCGAAACTTAGTTTCGTTCCCTTCACCGATTTCTTCGGTTAGCTGCGGGAAGAAGGCGGTCGAGATTGCTACCCCGATCAGGTTCACTGGCATTTGAGAGAGACTACTCGCCTGCTGGTAGCTACGCAGAGCGCCAGCTCCCATACGTGAGGACAGATTCGTCGTGACAATAGTGTTTACGTAGTCGATTCCTTGGTCGAGGCTACGCGCCGGTAAAAGTTTCAGCACCGAGCGGAATCCTTGGTTGCGCCAGCGGATTTTGAATTCATAGTCAAAGCCTAGCCCAAACAGCCCAACTAAGCTCACTAGTAGTTGCAAGACGGCGCCAAAAACTACGCCAAGTGCAACCCCCATAATACCGCCTTCAAATATTTGCCAGCCGAATAGATTGACCCCGCCGGTAAACCAGACAATTCCGATCAGAATCCCGACGTTATATAGTGCTGGAGCCAAAGCGTAAAAAACGAAACGACCTAGTGCCTGTTGGATGCTACTTAAAATCGTTGAAATACTAAAAAGGAAGGGATTAATTGCGATCACTCGCATCATATTAATTGCAAGAATCATGCCAGATTCATCAAGACCAGGGCCGACGATATAGCGAACCAATGGATCTGCAAAAATCATAATTAAAATCGACGCGACCAAAGTGACGATTGCCATCAAGTTAAGCAAACTCGAGCTTAACTCCCAAGCTGATTTTTTGTTGCCACTGGTTAATCTTTGATTAAAGACTGGGATAAAACTCACCGCGAGTGCGCCCGAAGTCAGAATAAAAAACAGGAAATCCGGGATGGTAAAGGCAGCCGTATAGGCATCAATGCCGGTCGGGTAGGTGTCAAGATAATAGGAGTTCAGAAGACGGTCGCGAAAAATCCCCAGCAGAGCCGAGACTAGTGTCGAGCTGGCGAGTACTAAGGCCGCAAATTTAACCGAAAGCTTTCGGTTAGCCAAAGCAACAACCGAGCTGAATCGAAAATGTTTGCGCGATTTGCGTTCGTTGCCATCAGGAGGTTGCGGAATTTCAACCTCTGGCGGCGACTGTGTTCTTTCGCGATTCCCCTCTGTCATGGTTAAATTTCGGTCGCCCCGCCAAAGTATTCACGCAAAGCTTCTGGCAGTTTTAACTTGCCGTCTTTTTGTCCATAATTTTCCAACACTACCACCATTGTACGAGCTAAGGAAATTGCGGTGCCGTTCAGAGTATGTAGGACTTCGACACTGCCATCGTTGCGACGGACACGAATATTCAAGCTGCGAGCTTGAAAATCGGTACAATTCGAGCAGCTAGTGAGTTCACGGTATTTTTGGTCAACGGGAGACCAATATTCGATATCGTATTTCTTGGCGGCCGGTGCACCTAAATCGCCAGCGGCAATATTGATTACCCGGTATGGAATACCTAGCTCTTGCCAAATCTCTTCCTCGATCTTACGAATTTCTTCGTGCATTTCTTTAGATTTTTCAGGCAAACAGAAAACGTACATTTCTAGTTTATTAAACTGATGGACACGGAAAAGGCCGCGTGTGTGCTTGCCATAGGTACCAGCCTCCTTGCGGAAGCAAGCGCTATATCCGGCATAGCAAAGCGGGAGATCCTTTTCGTCGATAATCTCGTCCATATGGTAGCCCGTCAGCGGCATCTCGGCGGTAGCAATCATCGCCAAGTCTTCTCCTTCAACATAGTACTCGTCGCTTTGCTCGCTACTTCGTGGGTTAAAACCGCAGCCCTCGAGAACTTTACTCGAGACCATGTCTGGTACCGTCATAAAGTTAAAACCGTGCTCGGTAACCTTTTTAAGACCAAATTGCAAAAGTGCATTTTCCAACAAAGCTAGCCCGTTCTTAAGATAGTAGAACTTTGCACCGGCGACCTTTGCTCCGCGCTCGAAGTCTACCCAATCGCGACTTAGAGCATAGTCGAGATGATCGACACCGCCCTCGGGCTTGCCACCCCAGCTAGCAACTTCAACACTACATTCTTCGCCGCCTAGAGGTACGTCATCGAAGATTATGTTAGGCACTCGCGCAATATCTTCTTTTAGCTGTTTTTCGATTTCGGTCAGTCGTGGCTCCTTTTCGGCAAGCTTAGCCTTAATACCGCGCGCTTTTTCAAGAAGTTCCGGAGCGGGTTTGCCACCTTTCATTTGGTCGGAAACTTCGTTGCGCTGGCGGCGCAAAGCTTCGACCTCAAGGAGCAAGGCTTTTCGTTCGTCATCAAGTTTCAGAAGAACCGGGATATCGGATGAATAGCCCTTTTCGCGTACAGATTTTTCTACTAAAGCTTGGTTGTTCCGAATGAAATTGATATCTAACATATTATTATTCTACCACAGTTATCTTAATATAGCTAATAGATGGTTTACCAGCCGCCGACGCCGCCGCCACCTCCGCCTCCGCCAGAGAAGCCGCCACCACCGGAAAATCCGGAGCCGCCGGAGCTGGAACTTGACGTGGTAGAGTGAGCGATCATGCTGTTCATAGTGGAGCTGGCCGAGCTCATCGCGAGCGCAAAATCGCGGGCAGAAAATGCTCCTACACCGATATACCAAGTCGGTGCCGTGACGTCGTCAAATTCATAATAACGACTCATCTCGTCGAGCCAGCTCTTCTCCATCCGGAAGATTGCCGCATACGGTAATAACTTTTCGTATAGTTTAACTACGCCAGTGTGGCTCGTGTCCGCGCCGTCGACACTTTGCAGGAATTTTAGGCGGTCAGCTTCGGCCATCTTGATGTAAAGTTTAAGTCCATCAAGGTAACGCGAATACTCAAGCCCTTTGTTTGTATGCGTATAGTACGAGTGCGACTTGATTGAGATAACTAGCCCAGCCACGAAGATCACGATTGCGCTAAGTACAATAATCGGCGTTAAATATTCTAAACCGACCACTTCGATATATGAAGGGATTTCGTCGAAAGTCATAATAAAAACGAACATCCAAATAAAGAACCAAGCAGTACAAGCCAGTGTTAGAGCTCCAGCATAGTTACGGCTTTTCTTCTCGGTCGTCGAGTTCTTTTTGGCATCTTTAGTCTTGCTAGTTGGTTCAGATAGCCCTTTCGTTTCAAGATTCTTCTGAACGTAAGTCGTAAACTTGTTAGCGAGGCTGATTAGTGAGCTGTTCGCAGAGTGTTTTTTAATCTCAATTTCTTGGCCATTTTGTAATTTAGCGTTGCTGCCAGCCAAAATTTTTAGTACCACGACTTGTTCTTGAGCGAGATCGGCCGAACGAATCCGGATTTTCCAAACTGTTTTCTTCTTACCGAAAGCGCTATCTTTTTCACTCTTAACCATCTCGATTTTATGCTGCACGGCTAGCTCAAGTAAAGTCGCAACTTTGCTATTGCCATTTGCTCCCTTCCCGATATAGTTAGCCGCCATCTCCGCCACGGTAAATTCTGTTGGCGGAGTATACTCCGGTTTAACGAAGAGCTCTTTGTAATAGCGACGCTTCTCGCTGACGGTGCGCCAAGTAATAACCATCAAGATAACCATTCCTGTGCCGCTGATTAGCATAGCGACAGCTATAGTTATTACGCGGTAATCGTAACGCGGTTGCGGTAGGGCGAACGTACCCGGCTCAAATTTCATCACTAGCGTTAAGTTTTCGTTCGCACTCAATCTCCCGGTCGAAAACTCCACGCCGTCTTCAATTTCGGTCGTTTCGCAACGGCTAGTATTCGTGCTACCCCATTTACCAACGTAACAGGCGGTCTCGCCGGTAAAATCATCAATTATATCATCATCAAGGTGTACGCGTGCGGTCAAGCTTTCAAATCGGTTCGGGCTATCATTACCGTTGGTATCCCAATAAAGCTCTTGCCATTCTTCGAAATCCGTAATCAGATTCTCGAACTCGTACTCCAAGGTATAAATCTGACGTCCGTGTACATATTCGTCCGGGTCGCCGATGTAAACATTGAAATAGCCGTCGCCAATTTCGACTCTGTCGACGGGCTCTTCTTTACCATTGCGTTCGACATTCATATAGATCGTCGTATCGCTCGACATCGTCATGTTTTTGCCGCCTTGGTTCGTGAATGGAATTACCCGGTTAATGCCGTGATTCTGATTGGTGTCCGGAAAGATCGCTGTAATCTCTTCAATGACATGCATTCGGCTAGTTCCATCTTCGTCACGCCAGAGATAATAATCGACCGCAAAATCCTCGAAATAAAGGTAGCTTGTCTTATAGGTAGTGATAGGAGCTGTTACACCCAGAAGCTTACTGCTCATGTTGTCGCTTAGCGCCGAAACCGGCACCACGCTTAAGAGTGCACAACATACCGCCATAATAGCTGCACCCAGCGCCTTTTTAATTCTATTCATCAATGACCTCCTTAATAGTAGCCTTGATGGCGTTGGCCGATTTTTGAAATTTAATGGCCTCCTTTTCGCTAAGTTTTAGCTCAAGTCGGCGGATTACACCTTGGCGACCAATGACGGCCGGAAAACCGTTAAATACGCCCGTATTGTCGTCAAACGACGAAACCGGAAGAACGCGACGCTCATCGTTCAGAATACAGTTAATAATCTGCACTACGCACGCGCCAATCCCGTAATGAGTCGCACCCTTGCGCTGAATAATCTCGTAGGCTTTGTCGCGGACCGTTTTACTAATGCGATCACGTTCGACTTCTGGCAAAAGGTTTTCGATCTTCTCGCCACCGACCGTCGCGGTCGACCAAAGTGTCAACTCGCTGTCACCATGCTCGCCCACTTGATAGGCGTGAATCGATTTCGGATGAACTCCCAGTTTCTCGGCCAAGCGATAACGTAACCGCGCGCTATCTAATACTGTGCCGCTGCCAATTACGCGCTCTTCTGGTAAATGTGAGTAACTCCAGGTTAAGAAGCTCAGCGTGTCGACTGGGTTTGCCACTACCAAGAAAATGCCGTCAAAGCCCGATTCCATAATTGGATCAACAATGCTTTGCAGGATGCTGGCGTTCTTCTGCACTAAGTCAGTACGAGTTTCGTCGGGCTTCTGATTAGCGCCCGCCGTAATCACCACGATGTCACAGTCGGTCGCATCGCTATATTCACCAGTCCGGATTTTGATAAAACTTGGCGACACCGCCAGAGCATCTGACAAGTCCATCGCTTCACCCTCGGCATCAGCTTTATCGATATCGGTTAAGATTACTTCCCGCACTGGCGTGCGCTGATTTAATAAGGCGAAGGCAATGCTCGAGCCAACATTCCCCGTTCCCACAATCATAATTTTTCCGCTCATATTATTTTTATTTTACCATGAAAATTGAGCGAAAAAATGATTACGGATTTTATAGCACGGGCGAGTTGCTAATCTGACCACCTGCTGCCTTGAATACTCGCGCTAAGTCTTCCTTGCTTAGTTTTTGAACCAAGACGCTCCCATTCTCGCGCGCCAATATATAAGGTTCCAGCGCCTCCAATGTTAGCTGATAATCAGCCTGCCCTAGCGCCTCGTCCTCGGACGAGAACAGCATTCGCCAAGCTACAATCGTATTAGGGTTTACCTCGTAATCCTCTTCTGGATCTAGTGAAAAGATTTGCAGAAGATCGTTCGTAATTGCAAAAGCTCCATAAAACTCGCCAGTTTCCGGATCACTAACCGACATTAAGTTCGCGACGCATGCCTCGGACCAAGCTTTCTTTAGCTCAGTTTTTCCCACAATTAATCCCTAGCTTTAATAATCGGGAATGGCACAGCCTCACGCCCCGACACGCCTTCAAGCAGCCAGAAATTACGCTCAGAATTACCCCAACCACAGGCTGGTGGCATACCGTATTCTAGCATCTCGACAAAGTCCATATCGAGCATTTGTGCTTCATCGTCACCGGCATCGCGCATCGCTTGCTGCTCCTCAAAGCGCTCGAGCTGGTCGATCGGATCATTCAACTCGCTATAACCATTTCCCATTTCAGTGCCAGCAATGATCGGGTGGAAACGCTGCGTAACTAACGGGTTCTCTTCCACCTTTTTCGCTAGCGGGCTGAGGCTCAGCGGTTCCTCAATTAGCCAGTACGGGCCAGCTGAAGTTTTACGAATTAACTTCCAGAGGTTATCAAGCAGACGTGCGTCGCTCATTTCGGGGTCGGCCGGTGCATTATTCTCTTTCAGAATCGTTAGCATCTTTTCTCGGTCAGGGTTGAATACATCAATTCCGAATTTTTCCATCAACAAGTCCGCATATTTCACGCGAGGCCACTCACAATCGAGATCAACTTCAAAACCGCCAACGTTAAATTTCAGCGTGCCCCAAGTTTCTTTTGCGACGTATTTAATCATGCCTTCATAGAGTTTTATGCCGTCTTCGTAGTTCTCATATGCAGCGTAAGACTCCATCGCAATATGTTCTGGCAAATGCTCGTCGTCAACTCCTTCGTTGCGGAAGCGTGGTCCGATGTCAAAAACCTTCTCAAAACCACCACCCAGTAAACGCTTTAGCGGCAATTCCTGCGAAATACGCAAATAGTAATCTTGGTCAAGCGCGTCCATATGGGTCACGAATGGGTTAGCATCAGCACCGCCGGTTGTTACTTCGAGTACCGGGGTATTCACCTCGACAAAGCCATGTTGCGTCAGATAGTCGCGCGTGGCTTGCCAGAATTTCGAACGGCGGACGAGGCGTTCACGCACTTCTGGATTTACGTTCATATCGACATAACGACGGCGATAGCGCTCTTCCTTGTTGGTGAAGCCATCATAACCCGGTAAAGGACGCAAGCTTTTCGTCAACAGACGTACACTGTCGGCAAAAATCGAAATCTCGCCGGTACTCGATTTGCCAACCGTCCCTTCGGCTTCGACAAAGTCGCCGGTGTCCAGCAGGCGTAGCTGCTTCACGCCGAAGCGACCCGCCGGAACATCGTCGGTTTTCTGCATAAAAATTTGAATTTCGCCAAAGTAATCGCGAATCTTCACAAAAGCAATCTTACCGAATGAACGGATCGCCACAATTCGACCAGCCACGCAGACTGTCTGACCATCCTTCTCGTCGAAATGATTCAACACCGCTGATATCTTCGTATTGCGATGTGACTTAGCAGGATACGGATCAATCCCGAGCGAGCGAATCTCGGCTAATTTTTTGAGTCTTTCGTCACGATAATCATTCAAAGTAGTCATAATATTATTATCTTAGCATACTATTCACAAAAAAGCCAGCTTAGCATTGACAAAACTGGCTATGTGTGATACAATGGGAGGATAGGCCTTTTTAGGCTATACTCTTAATCTTGACCTTTTTCCCATTAAAATCGAAAGATTCACCGGCCTTTCGACCAAGCAATTCCTTGCCGATCGGCGATTCGTGCGAAATCTTCCCCTCAAGCGGGTTCGCTTCGACCGGACCAACGACGGTATAGGTAACTTCCTTACCGCCCATATCGATCACTGCAGTTGCGCCGATGATGATTTTATCGGTTTTCTTAGCTTTGATCAGGGTAGCATTTTTGAGTGTTTCCTCAATTTCGAGGATACGATTTTCAACGTTTTTTTGCTCAGCGCGAGCATCAGTATATTCTTGGTTTTCCGATAAGTCGCCAAAAGCACGAGCAGTAGCAATCCGCTCAGCGATGGCCGGACGCTGCGCCACGAGTTCCGCTAATTCATTTTCAAGTTCGGCATAGCCTGCCGGAGTAAGATTAATTGTCTTTTTCATAACTGCTAAAAGTTTATTATATGTTACTATTAATGTCAATATAAGTTAAGCGTTTCGGCCGGGTAGACCCTCGTTTCACCAGTTGCGCGGTTCATGACTTCGATTTCACCTTTTTCGAGTCCGCGATCGGAAACAATCACGCGGTACGGTAAACCAATTAAATCGGCGTTAGCAAACTTTTCGCCTGGACGCAAATCGCGGTCGTCATACAGGACATCATTTTCGTGTCCCGCGTAAAGCTCCTCGGCCTTCTTTGTGCCGGCTTCGCCAATCGAGATTAAATAATACTTGTACGGGGCGACCTGCTCTGGCCAGACAAGCCCTTTATTGTCGGCATATTTCTCAGCAATGACGCCCATAACGCGTGAGACGCCGATACCGTAGCAGCCCATGAGCACGGGTTGTTTCGTACCATCGCGATCCATAAATTCCAGCCCGAGCGGCGTGGAATATTTCGTCTTAAGGGTAAAGATATTACCAACTTCGGCGGCTTTGGCGGATTGGAGTTCTGCGCGCTTGACACCTAGTTCGGCGAGAACCTCATCGTTTAGGACTTCTTCGTTCAATACGACGGATTTGTCCGCATTATAGTAAATCGTATCTTCACCAACGTCAGTTAGAGTCTGGAATTCGTGACTATACTTAGCGAAGACACCGCCGCTAGCGAAAGTTTGGTAAGTATCATCACCGATCCCGAGACGATCGTAGATTTTTTTGTAGGCGACTTCCGCTTTATGATAGAACTCATCGTGTTGTGCTTCGGTTGCAGCAAAACTATAGAGATCCTTCATGATGAACTCGCGGGTGCGCATAATGCCTGACTTGGCGCGAAGCTCATTGCGGAACTTGGTCTGAATCTGATAGGCGGCTAACGGCAAGTCTTTATAGCTGTTAATGTAAGTCTTCATTAAGTTTGTAATTGGCTCTTCGTGGGTAGGGGCAAGACCTAGCTCACCACCGGCGGCTAATTCCGTACGGAACCAAACATCCATCTTTTTGATATCCCAGCGGTCGGTTTTCTGCCAAGGTTCTGGATTTTGTAGAGTCGAAAGCAGGATTTCTTGGCAACCGATCGCGTTTAGCTCTTCGCGGATAACGGTTTTAATATTATCAAGCACCCGAAGGCCTAGTGGCAAATAATCGTAGACGCCAGCTAATTCTTTATGGACATAACCGGCTCGTGACAAATATTGCGCGCCGCGTGCGGTCTCGTCCTTCGGCGCATCATGAAGAGTCTTAACAAATGAATGACTTAAACGCATAACAGTTTATATTATAGCATAGTCTAGAGCGATGCGGTCGATTATGCCTTCTGGATGAAATAGTTACCCCAATGGTTCTCACCGCTTTTACTGCGTTTTGGAGAAATATTGGTGTTAAAATCGATAATCTCTGTTTTCTGAGGCAGCTTGGCTAGTAGCTCGCCCAGTTTTTCAGGCGTAATATAAATGTAGGTTTTCCCTTCTTTTGTATGCACGCCGTCACCAACTTTGAACGAAGTGTAGATGAGTCCGCCTGGTTTTAGAGCGCGAAGCATCTTCGTCAAGATGGTCGGCAGCTCTTTTAGCGTAACGTGCAAGATGGAAGCGCTAGCCCAAATCCCATCGTACTTTGATTTATCATCAAGTTCTGAGAACAACATCTGCTCAACTGGCTGGCCAATAAAATTGCTTGCCAACCGACACATTTCCGGCGATCCGTCCACTGGCCGCACCTTGCAATTATGTTCTAGTAGATATTTGCTATCACGGCCTGGGCCGCAACCAAAGTCCAAGATATAGGCATTCTCTGGAAGCAACGATAGAAAATGTTGTAGCTGTTTTTCGACGGTATTGCGATAACGCTCCATGGAGTGAGTTTGTTCGAAGTATAATTCGGCATTCTTATTATAAAAGTCTAGCGAGTTCATCTTAGATAGCGATATACATTATATAGAACGCAATACCGTTTGAAAGCATGTGCAGCAAGATACCGCTCCAGATCGTACCAGTTACCTCGCGCAAGCTACACATAACGACGCTCAGGGCGAAGGTGGCTACGCCGACGTTCCATTGCCCGTGTAACGCGCCAAATAGCACCGAAACCAACAGTGTCGCCGAAACAGCACCAAGCTTAGTCCGCAGCTTGCCATAGAGCCAACCACGCATCAGAATCTCTTCAGCAATTGGGGCGACCAAGACCAGCGCAATCATCGCCATTACGCGATCGCCAGTCGTGATGAAATAGCCAAAGCCAACATCTTGCGCTTGATTCTTGTTGAACCATTCAAAGACCGACATTGCTGCCGTGAGTACGTTTGCTAAGATAGCGTAAGCGACGTAGCCAATCGGAGCCAGCCCGATGTCGACAAAGGTCGGGAATTCACCCATGCCCATCTCGTTACGATCGGTGGCCAGAGGATTGTTTTTGGTCGAGATCGGGGCGTTTAATAGTTTTTCTTCGGCTGCAGCTTCAGCCTGAGCTGTAGTTTTGCTGTCGTCTTCGGCCGCTCGATGACGAGCTTTAGCTTGACGCCAGAGACGTGGCGGAAGCCAGATTACTAATACAATCGTTAATGTGTACTGCAGGATACTATACACTAAAGTCCAGAGCGGCTTAGTCACGTTCTCGCCTAGCAACATCTGCATCGGGTAAGCAATAACAATCTGACTGGCCGTAAAACTGAGCGCTACCCAAGCAAGCAAAAAAACGACGAAAGCGAACTTTTCTTTATCAAAGTGCCACCTCCGCTCGGGTTTCGTCGGTTTCGCAGCTTTTTTGGTAGTTTTCTGAGTTTTGCTAGGCATGGTTTAGAATAACTTAATTATATCCAGCACCGTAATAATTACGATGAGCGCCAACAAGACCAAGAAGGCACGAGAAACAATTTTCTCTTCGGTTTCTTTAGTTAACTTTTTACCACGAAGCTTATACAATGCGATCAGCAGCCAACGACCACCGTCCAACGCCGGAATCGGCAAAACATTCATGCAGGCGAGCGACACCGAGATGAGGGCAGCCAAAAAGGCTAGGTTGGGCGCGCCAGCCTCGGCAAAGGCCGGGAACATTACGCCTACGATACCCACTGGGCCAGAGACCGAATCGCCAACTGTGGCAAGATCTTGTTTTCCATCCTCCCTAACTTCTGCGCTCGGACTAAATTGCCGCACTACGCCCGAAACCAGGTTCCAGACCAAGTCTCCGAGTCCCTTGAAGGTTTCACCCGTAAGTTGTACCGTTAAACCGACGCCAACGATCGGGGCTGACCAAGTTGAACGGATAAAGCGCTGGCCGTATTCTTGCATCTCGATGCCGAGGCTGTACTCTGCATCGGACGGGTTCAAAGTCGCAACGAGTTCCTTCCTCTCGGCATTCTCACCACGTTCAACAACATAAACCACTTCTTTCCCGGCGTTTTCCTTGCCGTAGTTTATGATATCAGACGCCGAAGTTACGGTTTGGCCATCACCAAAACTGATAATTTCGTCTTTTGCCTCAAAGCCTGCCTTTTCGGCCGGCGAACCTTCAAGCACTTTCACCACAACGACACCATGGCCAACAATCTCTTCGGTGGCGTCCTGGCCTAGATAGAATTGCCCTGGGAGAAATTGCGGCATACCTGTAAAGGCTAAAACGGTGAGTACGATGGCGGCTACTAGCCAGTTCATTGCAACGCCGCCAAACAAAATTTTTGTTTTCGCCCAAAAACTCGATGCACCAAAAGTCCCTTTACGCGTATCAGCGTCGGACTCGCCATCCATCGAACAGAACCCGCCGATTGGTAGCCAGTTAATGCTAAAAACCAGATTATCCTGAGGCTTTTGCCAGTCAGACTTCGGGAGCCGAAGCCATTTCTTCTCGGTTTTATCACCTTTTTTCCACTTCGGGTTACGCACCCAAGCGATTGCGCGTGGTGGAAAACCAATACCGAATTCCTTCACGGTTACACCGTTACGGCGTGCCATTATAAAATGCCCGAGCTCGTGCGCAACGATGAGTCCCATCAAAATCAATAGGCCGATAATTACCCCAAATACAACATTCATGAGACTATTTTATCACACTTTCAAACACTAGCATTAACTTTTTCGGCGACATCTGACATAATTATTTGCCGAAACGACGCTGACGATTATTATACTCGTCGATAACAGATTTCAGATCTTCTTTAGTAAAGGCCGGAAAATATTTATCTATAAAGAGAAACTCTGCATAAGCGGCACGCCAAAGCATAAAACCAGATGTACGTTCCTCGCCGCTTGTCCGCACGACAAAATCACAATCTGGAATCTCGGGATGATAGAGATAGTTGCGAAAGTTCTCTGGCGTATAATCACGGTCGTCAGACTCGACCATTTTTTTGGCAGCATCAGCAATTTCCCACTGTCCACCGTAGTTGAAGCAAAAACAAACCGTCAAGCCAGTATTGTCTTTTGTTGAGGCTTCGGATTCCATGAGATCTTGCCAAATTTTTGGATCAACGTGTTCCGGACGACCCAAAATTGCGATACGCATGTTGTATTTTTGGGCCTTTTTCGTCAAGCGACCGATTTCGGAAGCTACCATACCCATAAGGTAGTCAATTTCTTCTTGAGAGCGGCCCCAGTTTTCGGTGCTGAAAATGAAGAAAGAAGCATACTTAACGTCGGTGCTGGCTAGCTCCTCGATGATCATCTCGACGACTTTTGAGCCCTTGCGATGCCCCTCCAAGGTCGGCAGTCCCTGCTCTTTAGCCCAGCGACGATTCCCGTCGGCAATAAAACCAAGGTGTGTGAGTTGGTTTGCCATTAGATCGCCATGATCTCCGCAGTTTTAACCTTGAATAGCGTATCAATCTTGTCGGTAAAATTCTTCGTTAACTCATCAATACTCTTTTCCGCACGCTTAACGGTGTCTTCCGGTAGTTCAGCTCCTTTAAGCTCCTTGCGAGCATCTTCACGAACATTGCGAATAGCAACCTTAGCATCCTCAACTTTCGCAGAAGCGGTCTTAACAATCTCCTTACGACGTTCCTCGGTTAGCGGCGGGACCGGCACGCGTACGACGTGACCATCGTCAGACGGGTTTAACCCGAGGGTTTGGTCTTCACGAATTGCCTTAGAGATAGCCTGAATATTGGTTGGGTCAAACGGAGTAACCTGCAACATAGTCCCGCCTGAAGCGGTTACGTTTGCAACCTGGTTTAATGGCATGAATTGGCCATATGCTTCGACTTTGACATTGGCAAGCATGTCAGGGTGTGCGCGTCCAGTGCGGACTTTTTTCATTTCGTCTTGAAAGCGTTGCACAGCGGCTTCCATAGCTTTGCGATATTCATTGTCGTCAAACATATAACCTCCTAGGTTGATTTTACTCAGTTACGCCAAGTTCAAGGCGCTTAAACTGACGAACAGTAATATTTTCACCAGTTTTTGCGATAGCTTCTTTAATAAACTGGGCCACGGTCAAGCTGTCGTCCATAATGTAGGGCTGCTCCATGAGGACTTTGTCCGAAAAAGCTTTTTTAACTTGACCACTAATAATCTGATCTTTCATGTTTTCTGGGCCGTGGAAGTTTTCTTCAAACTCTTTCTTTTTGGCATTCAAAACGTCTTCCGGCACATCCTCGATCGTGACATAGAGCGGAGACATCGAAGCAACCTGCATTGCGATCTTATGCGCAAGGTCCTTAAACTCGTCAGTCTTGGCGACGAAGCTAGTTTCGCAGTTCACTTCAACGATTGCACCGAGGCGACCGTCGTGGATATAAGAGTCGATAATTCCCTCGCGAGTCTCGCGGTCGCCGCGTTTCTCGGCTTTGGTCATACCTTTCTTGCGCATGGCCTCGAGAGCTTTATCAAAATCGCCTTTCGCCTCAACAAGAGCCTGCTTAGCATCGGTCAAACCAACGCCCGAGAGCTCTTTCAGCTTCTTAATTAGCTCAATCGAAATTGCCTTAACTTCGCCGGCCTTTTCTTTTAATTCTTGGCTCATATTTCCTCCTTGTTTTTTGTGAGTTTGGTGACAAAAGTGAAGATTTTAAGCTTAGCTTAAGCTTCTTTCTTGTTTTCGCCTTCCTTAATGGCGGCGACGATGTAATCCAAAATCAACTGAACGGATTTGATTGCGTCGTCGTTTGCCGGGATGACATAGTCAATATTGGTCGGATCAACATTGGTATCAACAATGGCAAATACTGGGATTTTTAGGGTGTTAGCCTCTTTGATGGCATTCTTGTCTTGGCAAGCGTCCGCAATAACCAGCGCAGCCGGCTGTTCGGTCATGTCCTTGATGCCGCCATAGCGTTCGTTAAGCATATCAATTTCTTCCTGATAGCGTTGAACTTCAAGCTTTGAATAGCGAGCTTCCAACTCGCCAGACGCCATACGACGTTCAAGGTCTTTGAGCTTCTTAATCTGCTTATTTACGGTGTCGACGTTGGTCAAAATACCACCAACCCAGCGCACGGTAACGTATGGCATATCGACCGACTCGGCAGCAGCCTTCGTAGTGTCCTTAAGCTGTTTCTTAGTGCCGACGAAGAGAATCTTCTTGCCACTTGCGGCAATCTTAGTGAGCTCCGGAAGAGCGGTCTCAAGAGCTTCGACAGTTTTCTCGAGATTAATAATGTGCCCCCCCTGGCGTTTGCTATGAATGTATGGCGCCATCTTTGGGTGCCAACGGCTAGTTTTGTGTCCGAAGTGCGCACCCGCTTCGAGCAACGCCTTCATATCGACATCTACGGTCATGATATGGTTATCCTTTCACTTAGACCATGGGATTGATGCTAACATACATCAGGAAACCTCCCACGGCTGTTTCGTTTATATTGTTATGCTACCATTATAGATAATCTTTGAAATATTGTCAAGCCCTGAGGCTTAGTGAAAAACATAGTGAAAATCGGGGTTTACACCGTAGGAAAAGTTTGGTATAATTGGCAACAGTTATGAGTAAAAAAGTTTCACAACCGCAAGATTATCGCTATGTTGTCTTTATGGATGAGGCGGCGAATTTTTCGTTTTTGACTCGTTCTTCGGCACAAAGCGAAGAGACTATCAAGTGGACCGATGGGCAGGAATACCCTCTAGTGAAGGTGCAGATTTCTTCGGCTTCTCACCCGTTCTTTACCGGTGAAGAGAAGATTATCGATACTGAGGGTCGCGTTGACCGCTTCAAGGCTCGTGCCGAACGGGCTGCTAAGCTTCGCGCTTCTCTTGGCAACAAGACCAAGAAGGCTGAAAAAGAGGCCGAGAAGAAAGCCGCCAAAGCTACGGCTGAGAAGTAGTCTTATTAAAAGAGGCCAGTCTTTGAACTGGTCTCTTTTTGTGCGAAAGAATAGTTGCCGGCTTTCAGTGGGTCGAACTATAAGAAATGGGACGGCACTATGGCCGTCCCATTAGAGGTAGAGTAGGGTTCCGTTGTCCTGCGCGTGGCGTGAACAACTGCTGTCGGCTACTTACGCTGGAAGATCAGCCGCCGTTGCGACGCAGCAGATCGTCCAGCGCGGAACCGCTCATGCCCTGGGCCCTCGCCTTGCTGAGCAGCTCGGTGCCGTCGCGGGCAACGATACCGGTGGTGCGGTCAGTGATCTGACCACGGAGCTGGGAGGCGCGGTAGTCGCGCGAAGCATCGACGGAGCTGAACTGGTGTCCGCCAAAAGAAAACTGGGTGTTGCTGGGAAGGATTTCATTGTTATTAAGAAGCACTTCATACACTTCCTTTCAGTATTTTTGGCTGAGCTTTCCGCATCCTTGCGATAGGCTGCAGCTGACAACCACAGGCGGTTGCGGGGTGGAATGCACATCCTTGCGGCTTTAACACTAAAGCATCGGAATCACCTCTTTCTAAAAGTACTCATGCGGGCATTACCCGCTGCCCTTCGGCCTCGTTGGCGCGAAGTGATATATCCTTGGATGCAAAAGCAACTTTGGCTATACTGTTGGGATTTTATCACAGGAAGAAGGGTGTGTCAAATGTAGAATGCAGCGAACAGCTACCTTCATCCTCCCTTGATTACTCTATGGCTAGACAACGGAGGGGTTGAGCCTCGTATCTTACGGTGGTTCGGCTAGTCCATATTTGGCTTGAATCGGCTTTGGAATATAAATAATAGGAGCTAGCTACGCGTGAGGAAATGACATAAGCACCATCGCTGATATATTCAAGTGCTGGCCTATAATAACTAGGTCTTCCGCTGCGGACGAAAACTATTATGCTATGGCCAGATTCACAGGTTGTTCGGTATTACGCATCTTCCGTGTTCGTCAGCAGTTTATCAACAAACGCTCTCACGTCCTTTAGAGTATTGCCCTTGTCGGCCGGGAGGAAGAGCTCTGGATTACTCACGAACTCAAGCGAGGTGAGCTGACGATAAATTACTTCGGCCAGTCGTTTGAGCTCAGCCTCGTCCGTGTCGTTGAACTCGTAAACTTTGTCGTAGACTTTGCCTTCAGCGTCCGGCGTAACGAAAAGGATATGTCCAGCGGTGACGCGATACTTCTGGTAGGTCGGCGATAAATTAAGTAATAGTTTATAGAAGCCCAGCTGGAGACGGTATTTATAGAGCGTCGGATGGCGGTCCCACTTTTCCTTATGAAAATTGCCGGTTTTGTAATCAAAAACTTCGATTGTCTTTGCCTCGTGGTTAATTTCAATATGGTCGATTTTGCCGGTAACTGGAATGTCTCCGAGATGCAATTTTTCGCTAGAGAGGTTGACTTCAGCCTTAGCTCCCGGACGTCGGACTAACTCGCCAAACTCGCTAAGCGCCGTCTTGAGACTGTTAAGCCCTTTTTCAGCGAGTGCCAGCCGTTCGAGATCATCAAGGGCTGCTTTTGGTGCCTCGCTCTGGAAATATTCTAGAGCCTGCTGGTCCGTATAACCTTGGTTGGTGATTTTCTCAAAGACCGCGTGCAGCAAAGTCCCGTAGCAAAGCGAAAAATTCGCCGGCTCGTTCGGAGCGCGTAGAACCTTACGCTGATAAACCTTTTGCGGTCCACCATAGATAAGATCAATAAAATCAGTCAAGTCGGTCGCACTTAGGCGATAAGTTTTCATGCGCTCGCGTAATAGTTCCATCACATCTGGTTGCAGTTTCTGATAGGCCGCGATCCAGCCGAGCCGCAGAGTTGCGATTTTACCAAAATCATCGAGCTCGTTGAGATGAAGCTGGATTTCCCGACTGCCTTCCGGTAAATACGGTGAGAGCCCAATTTCCTCATCGCGGCTATTTTCCGAAAGATAACGCAGCCGTGCCAAGGTGCTACCACTAGCATTGTTCACTGCATTACTCAGCACCAAACATTGCTTAGCCCGGGTTAGCGCCACAAAGAAGAGCCGTAGCTTTTCGTCGTCAGTAATACCGGTATGCCGAATCTGAAGCAAGTTTTTTGGCAAAGTAAACCGGTTATTATTGCCGCTCGACTTTCCCCAGGAAGCATCATCGATCGAAGTCAAGAACACGTGTTTAAACTCAAGGCCCTTACTCTTATGCGCGGTCATGACCTGGATTGAATTGCTACTGTCACGATAAATACTAATCCGATTTATCGCCGTCTCGGCTTCCTCAAAGTCATTCACAGTCGCGACTAACTCCGGCAATTTCGGGACGAAATCGTTTCGTCTAGTAAACTCGGCCTGGATGTGCGCCGAAATCGCTTGGCGCAAGCTGGCAAGGTTTTCATAAAACTCTAACAGCTCCGCCGTCGAAAGGTTACTTTCATAGAACCCGATGATCGGCATCTTTAGCTCGCCCATGGGCTGATTCCCGAGTAAAAAGTCTAGCCAAAGTTCAAGTGGCGCCGAAAAACTTCGCTTGACGAGTTCCGCTAATAGGTTCGCTACTTTTTTCAACTCTGATCTACCCTGCAAGTACTCAAGTGTATCCCGAGGTGCATGCGAGACGTCACTAACGGCACTAATGATAGTCTCTGCCGGCAGCTGCCAGAAATCGAACGATAGGATCTCGAGCAGCTGATGGCTTGGCTGGTGGCTCTTTGCTAGTTCCTGTACGAAGCGCGCCAACTTAATAAGCTGCTGTATTCGTGCGTCAACCAGAATATTATCCCGCTTTTCGTAAGTCACATCAATACCGCGTTCCTTTAGATAAGGCAAGATCGGAGCAATATTCTTATGTTTAGGGGCGACGATTGCAATTTCATTTGGGTCTTCGCCATCCTTAATCAAGCTCTCAATTTGCCCTGCTAACCAATAATACTCCGCTTCGCTACCCGGGAATTCATGCCGAGAAACCTTGGCGCAAGGCTCAGCCGGGCGCATCGCCTGCAAGCTCTTGTCGATTTCGTACTTCTTTGCGAAGCTATTTTCAATCTGCTCGGCAATTTGGCGTGAGAGCCCCAAGATCTCGCTAGTACTACGATAGTTTTTGGTCAGCGTGATAATTTCGGCACCGTAGTGCTTCTGGAAATCCATCAGATTTGAGGCATTTGCCCCCTGAAACTCAAAAATCGCCTGATCGTCATCACCTACCGCCATTACGACCGGCTTTTCATAATCGGTAATCAGCTTAATCAGCTCAAACTGCGAAGCATTAGTATCCTGAAATTCGTCCAGCAAAACATACTGGAACTGTTCTTGCAAGCTCATCCGGAAGCCATCATCGGTTTTCAAGAAGTGGATCGCCTGCTCGATCATATCGTTAAAGTCAAACAAACCACTCTCTTGTAATTTTTGGGAATAACATTCCATAATATTTGCCAATGAAAGCAATTTTTTGTTCGCGATCGTATCGGCTAGACGATAAGCTTTTACGCCATCATCGGTCGTCGCTTCAAACCACTTGTCTTTCCAGGCCGAAAGCGGCTTTAACTTCGGCTTTTCCTCTACCTCAAGCTCTTTAATGATTTGATCAAGTTCACGTGCCATCAGGTTTGCAGTGCGCTCGATATTCCCTGCGATCGGTTCCGGCGAGATATACCTAGCTAGCACTTCAAGAATCGGGCGATAAGTACCCTCGACCGCCACCGGGAATTTGCTACGCGGGACATACGCCAACAAGATTGGCGAGGCCTCTTCACTAATCTGGGCGCTGTCGGCGATATTTTGCTCGGCAATCTTGCGTAAGTCGCTTGCGCTGAGTCGTGCTGCCTTGGCATTACCGATCGTCTCGATTAGTTCCGGGATCGCCGCGTCTTTCAGAATATCCGTAGCCGGAAGATGCCTCTGGATTTCTTTGATAATCTTATACTGAGTAGTTTCGTCGACCGGAGCGTCAAGCGTGCGTTCCATGGTTTCGGCGTAATTTTTATAACGCTCAAGCAGGCTAGCACCGAAAGCATGATAAGTATGGATGTTCACATCTAGTGCGTCCTTGCCAATCATAGTCCGCAAGCGGTCACGCATATTTTCAGCTCCAGCCTCGGTGAAGGTTAGACAGAGTACGTTACTGGCGTTAGCATCGGTCGCTTCCAGGATGCGCGCCACTTTGGCCGAGAGCAGCTGAGTTTTACCTGTGCCCGGGCCGGCTAAAACTAAGAGTGGGCCTTCAAGATAATCGACAGCTTTCTGCTGTTCAGGATTAAGCGGCATTTTTCCGCTCCAAGACAACTAGGTTTTCGATGTGCGGAGTACGCGGAAAAAAGTTAAATGGTACCACAGCCAATGGATGGTAGAGTTCAAGCAACATTGCAACATCGCGCGCTTGGGTAGCTGGGTTGCAAGAGAGATAGATAACCCGTTCCGGCTGTTCTTCAAGTAACTTCTCGATCAGCTCCGGCCGACAACCAGCTCGAGGCGGGTCAAGGATAACGGTCTGGTCGGGCTGAATATACTCAAGCGCGGCTTCCGATTTTGCTAAGACCGGGTGGGCGCTGGTACCATGGCAGTTACGCTCCATTTCGCGGTAGGCCGCTTTATCGCACTCAACCAGCGTGAGCTTCTTGTCTCTAGCTACTGATAGCCCGATTGTCCCGACCCCGGCGTACAAGTCCAACACGTTTTCACTTTGCACCCATTTGGCAATTTCGGTGAGCGCCAGCTCGTAAACTGGTAGATTAATCTGAAAAAAGCCATTTGGCGAATAAGCATACTCGTGCCCCAAGATCGTGTCTTTAAGCTGGGCAAACTGCGGATGAGGCCGACGATTCTCGAACAGCCCACCACTAACTTCGCCGGCTTGGTTGGCCCTTAGCAGGATGCTCTGGTACTTACGTGCTTCCTCGCCGCGCGCATTTAGGTCGGCAATAATCTCCTCAGCCTTAGTAAAGATTTCTGGTCGCTCGAGACTGGAGCGTCGCACGGCGAATTTGTTATGCGAGCCGCGCGCACGAAAGGCAGGGTGAATTCTTTGGTCTTCGTGGCTGTAGTATAGCGCGTATTCCATCTTATTCCGATAGTAATATTCTCGTCCATCGGTCTGAGTATCAGCAATTTCCAGCGCAAAGCTGTCTGATTCTTCACGGGTTTTTGCGCCACCAAATTCAACGTTTTGCTGCCGAAAAACCTCGCGCACCAGCTCACGCTTCTCTACCAGCTCATAGCTGTAATCAAAAATCTGCCACGGCGAAGTCGAGAGATAACATTCATCTTGCGGGCTGACGCGCCGTTTAGACCCTCGCTCAATTTCCGTCGCAATCGCTTCAACAAAGTTTGCCTTTTCTTTCGAGACAATCGCGCTCGTCACAACTTCGCCTGGTAATGCGTTCCAGAGAAAGATTTTCTTGCCATCCGTCAGCGCGCCCAGTGCCTGGCCGCCAGGAATGAGTTTTTCAATTTTTATGCGTTCTGTGATATATTCTGGTGACTTTTTTGCTTGTTTTGGGCTATTTTTGCTCATTTCCTGCCTATTTTATTCATGTGGTGATATATTACTCGTAGCGAAGAGCGTCGATCGGATTCTTATGTGCGGCTTTCCAAGCTGGCGCTGTCCCAGCCAAAAGGGCAATAACCATTACGACGATAATGATCGGAATAACGTTACCCGGCGTGAATTCAAAGAGATTGAAAGTTGGGAAAGCTTCCAGGAAACCACCTGGCGCGTGCACGGCTACATTTACGATATTGCCAATAATCATCGCGATCGCTACGCCAAAGATTGACCCCCAGAACCCTAAAGCGATGGCCTCAACCGCAAACTCGAGGAAAATCTTACCAGAAGACATACCGAGCGCCTTATCTAGCCCAATCTCACGGGTACGTTCCTCGACCGACATTAGTAAGGTATTCACAATCCCAATTGAAGCCGCAAGCAGAGCAATCCCACCAAAGATCGTAAATACGATCATGATTACGTCAAAGAACGTCCGGATCATCCCCATCATATCGGAGACAGTTACACCAAAGAAGCCGTTTTCTTCGAGAATAGCCTTAATTTCATCTTCAGTATATTTACTAGTATCAAATCGCGTCTGGACAGCATAAGCCAATTCTTTCTGCTCACTTGGGTAGTTCTTCGTTCCTTCTTCGTACATCGCATCTTCCAGTGCGCGGCTGATAATTGCACCATTTACCGCAACGACACCTTGCGCTTGCACGCCAACCACTTTAGCTTTGAATTTGATTGGCTTATTGGTGAGCGGGTCGAGAAAAACTAGGTCAACATACTTGCCAACGGCGTCTTCGTCGTCTTTAAAACCCAGGGCTTTCGGATAGCCGGCTTGCAGAGTGATCTGGTATTCTTTAGTATCTTGCGACGGAAGCGTACCAACAGTCGTAGCGATCTTAAAATCTCCTGGTGGCATTGCTCCAACAGTGATATTATATTTCTTGCCACCGTCAGCATTTACAACATATTCGACCGGAATGTTCTTGGCAACGTAGATGTTGTCGCCGTCGATACCATCAATATTCTTAAGCTTTTCGAGCTGTTCTTCGTTCATGGCTGAGATCGTTTGGTTGGGGTTATATTCTACTGGGTCATTCGAACTCATCATGCTATTCATCATACTCATCGAGCCTGCACTGGTAATCATAATATAATCCTCGCCGCCGAGGCTCGCCGTTTGTTCGTCAATGAAGGAATTCACGCCAGCGTTGATCGCGACGTTTAGGATAATCGTAAAACTGCCCACGAAGATAGCAAGAATGGTCAGAAAAGTGCGCACCTTATTCCGGAAAAGATTGTGGTTCGCGGTTTTAATAATTTCAAAAAGACCCATTAGGCTTTAGCTCCTTTCTTGGTAGTTTTGGTGGTTTTGGCATTCTTAGTAGTCTTGCCAGTTTTAGCAGTTTTAACATCTTTCGTGGTTTTCAGAGCTTTTGTTCCGGTATCTTCGACAATCTTACCGTCCATGATGCGAACTTGACGGCTACAAAGCGCCGCCAGATCTTCGTCATGGGTGACGATGATTAAAGTTGTTCCCTTTTTATTAGCATCAAAGAGTAGTTTAATTACTTTGTCGCCAGTCGCCGAGTCAAGGTTACCGGTCGGCTCGTCGGCAAAAATAATGCTCGGATTGTTCACTAAGGCGCGCGCAATACAGACACGTTGCTTTTGGCCACCAGAAAGGTCGTTGGCCTTAAATTTGATTCGTTCTTCGAGGCCAACCGTTTTGATAGCGTTCTTAGCCAGCTCTTTTCGCGCCTTGCGTTTGGTGCCAGCAATCTTTAATGGCAACATGACATTCTCAAGCACGGTGTCATTCGGATTCATGAAGAACTGTTGAAAAACGAAGCCGAAGCTGCGATTGCGTAGGCGGTTTAGCTTGCGGGCACGCAACTTGGTCGAATCGACGCCTTCGATTTTGATCGTACCAGAAGTCGGCTTGTCGAGTAAAGCTATGAGATGCATTAAAGTTGATTTGCCTGACCCAGACTTACCAATGATTGCTACCGATTCGCCCTCATAGATGTCAAGATCGAGATTTTTGAGTGCCTTGAAGGCAGCCGAACGCTTTCCGTAGACTTTGACTAAATTTTTTACCTCAATAACTTTGTTCATTTCCATATTATAGCATGCACTTTCCGTTTTTTGCAGTTTAGCGGGCATATTGCCAGATTTGCCCTTCCGGCGAATCTAGGATTGTAATATTCATTGCCAAGAGCTCATCGCGCAGCTGATCGGACTTTGCGAAATCACGCTCGTCACGAGCGAGCGCACGTTGGCGCAATAACTCCTTCGCTACGTCGCTGATGTCTGGAGTATCGTCAATCAGCCCGAGGCCGAACAACTGGTCAATCTCGCGCCAAAGTTCCAAACTAATATCGCCAAGCACATCAATCACGGCAAAGGCTAGCGGCGAGTTGAGATTATCGTTCACCGCTGCGAGGATCTTTCCGTAGCCCTCTTCGACATTGCCGTTCTCGGCCCCCACCTGATAGGCTTTTGCGATTCGATTACGCCACTTTAAACGTCGCGTGTGAGCCGCCTCGAGATCAGCCAAGCTGAAATCCCGTTCAGACTGATAGTGCCCTTGGAGCACCCACATCTTGAAGTCGAGCGGCGAATAGCCCCTCGCGGCTAAATCATCTAGGCTATAGCCGTTACCTAAGCTCTTAGAAATTTTCTGCCCTTCGGAAGTTAAATGATTACAGTGCAGCCAATATTTCGACAGTTGTCGATCAAAAGCCGCCTCGCTTTGGGCAATTTCGTTGGTGTGATGCACTGGGATGTGGTCGATGCCGCCAGCGTGAATATCGATGGTTTCGCCTAGCTCATGGTGAATAATGGTCGAACATTCGAGGTGCCAGCCTGGATAGCCCGGGCGACCGAGATAATCCCAACGCATTTCATGTTTTTCGCCAGGCTGAATGAATTTCCAGAGTGCGAAGTCTGAAATGTTGCGCTTTTCATCCGAAAATTCCACCCTCGCGCCAGCCTTTAACTGATCGAGGTTCAACCCAGCAAATTCTGCATATTTCTCGAATTTACTCGTATCATAATAGACTCCATCAGCCGTTTCGTAGGTATAGCCCTTTTTTGTCAGGATATCCACGATCTGCTCATCCTCAACGATGTAATCGGTCGCACGCGCCCAAACCGCCGGCTGGACCAAATTCAGCGCAGCAAAATCCTTTTGAAATTCGCCAATATATTTTTCAGCCACTTCCCAAACCGTTTGGCCGGTTTGGCGTGCACCTTTTTCGAGCTTATCTTCGCCATCGTCGCCGTCCGAAACTAGATGACCGACATCTGTCAAGTTTAGCACCCGTTTCACACCGTAGCCATTAGCCTGCAAAGTGCGAACAAGCAAATCCCAATAGACATAGGCAGCAAAGTTACCAATATGCGGCGTACTGTAAACGGTTGGACCACAAGTATATATCTTCACGTTTGCCGCATCAAAGGGTACGAAATTCTCGACTTTGTGCGAAAGCTGATTGTAGAGTTTAATTTTAGATTTCATCTTTGAGCACCTTCTTGATTTCTAGTAATATTTTAGCACGTTTTGCGACAGATATATCGTGCTGGCCGATAGCGCTAACGTAGGTCAGGTAATGCGGATTTGCTTTGGCAGCACGGCGCAAATTTGAGCCCATGACGAGCGGATCAAAATAGCCATGAATGATTACAGTCGGAACACGAATTTTGGTGTAAGTTTGGTAATTCTTTGGGTTAAGAATAATCTCATCCATTGATTTAGCAAAGGCCGCAGTTTTAATATAAGAAGAACGAAAACTACTGAACCGCTGCACGAGACGCGCGATAACCTCAGCCGCTGGCACGTCCACGGCGATGTCGTGGAGGGCAGAGTATGACTTCACGTAGACTTTATCTGGCAATTTAGCAACTTCTTCCGCCATTAGGACTGGCGGCGAGACGAGAATAAGCTTTTTCAGCTCAACGTTCGGCGTAAAATTAGTCGCGTAATCGGCCGCAATCAGTGATCCCATCGAATGTCCGACTAGCACTACTGGCGAGCGTACCTTGAGTTTTTTAAGTGTACGGTCCAAGGCTTTTTCATAGTCGAGATAAACATAATCGAGCCAATCCGCCTGTAAAGATTTACCAAAGCCAAGCAGATCTAGTGCGATCAAACGTACGCTCTTTAGCTCTGGGTCCCTTTCGAACTGCCAGCAAGTCGAACGCCAGGTATCTGAGTTCGCCGAAATCCCGTGTAAAAACACTACAGTAAGGCTAGGGTCTTTTACCTTATTATCGTGCGCAACCCGCAAACGAATCGGCCAGCGAAAAACATTATACCAAATCCAGGTTGCCGCATTATATAACTTACGCAGTAGCATCTTGTTCACACTCAGCCAAGAGTCCCGGAAGAATTTTCACTACATCCGCCACTACATCTTCATAGCTAAGGCCATAGGTGCGGAATCCAGCCGCGTAGGGGTGTCCGCCGCCACCAAAATAACCCGCGATTTGTTCGGCAACTGGCTTTGCGGCTCGTACCTTACCAGTGATCTTGCCATCCGGGTAAGTTTTGATCGCAATCGCGACGTCGACTCCTTCAACTAGACGTAATTCTTCTAAAATTAGTACGTTTGGATTATACTCGTCGGAATATTGTTGAATTTCCTCAAACGGAATATGTACGGTTGCCAACTTTCCGTCGAGACTGTACTCCACCCGTTTAATCAAATCAGCCTTGTAATCGAGAATTCGTTGGGATTTCTTCATGAATTCACGACGCTGCTCGTCAAGCTCGGCTGGGTTCGCTCCGAGGTCGATTAGCTCGGCCATTGTCCGCATCGTATCGGCCGTGACTGAAGCGCTCACTAGCCCGAGCGTATCGGAAGATATAGCCGAATACAGCGCGCAAGCCGCTTCTTTGTTAATTTCAAAATGATTAGCTTTAGCAATTTTATAAATCAGATCAGCGCAAGCTGGCAACGGTTCAATGATCGCTTCGTGCGAAAACTCAAGGTCATCTTCGGTCTCGTGATGATCAATGACGAGCACTGGTTTATTGTAAAGACAATTTCGAATCGCTACATCGTCAAGCAATTTTGATAGCAGGACACTAGACGCCGTATCTACAATAATATAACCGTCAGCCTTATAATCAAACTCAATTTCTACGCGCGACCAATCAGCAAAATAACGCAGATACTTAGGAATATCGACCGGGCAATAAAGGTGATTTTCGGTATTTTTTAGGATATAATCGAGCGCTATTGCCGAACCGAGTGAATCGCCATCTGGGTTTTCCGCCTGGATAATGCAGATCCGGTTTTTATCTTTCAAGAATTCTACAAATTTCTCGTACATATGCTATATATTATAGCATGTTTAGCCACGCTTCTTGCTAGCTTTCCTTTTACGAGGCGCAGGGTGCTTGGCTTCGAACTTCGGAAATGCTTTCACTAAGCGGCGATTGAGGCGTCCTTTTTCCATCATGATCTGGCGTACCCGAGTAGAGATTTCGTCCGTAGCATCGCGCTCGACGGTGCCGACAGTTACTCGAAAATTCACGATCATCCAAAGCGAGAGCATAATGTCGCAAATCAGCACGCCAATCAAAATCGCTGCCAAGGCAATAATTATACCGTCCCCAAGCTGCCCAAGCAGACCTAGAATGAACGGGTTAATAAACCGCACCAATAGCACGCCCAGGAGCCCAAAAGCAATTGCGGCGGTTAGGCAAATCCGCCCATTAAGATTAAACGGCATATTATTATAATCCCACCACCTTACGTGGAAAAGTTTTTCCATGATCCAGCTAGTGAAATACTCTAAAGTAGCCGCACCCACCATAGATACGCAAAAGATCGCAACTACATTCTCCATATTGCCCAAGATTAATAGAATTAGTACTGCGCCTACACCATAAATAGGGCAAATTGGGCCGACAAGAAAACCGCGGTTGGTCGGTTTATGAGTAACAAAAATTGCATAGCATTCCTCAAAAATCCAGCCGATAAAAGAATAAATAATAAAGAGGAGAAACCAAGTTGCGAGATTTACTAATACTGACATTATTCCTCCACTGCTAGATGCACCGGTTTTGCACGACTAGCCAAAACTACAGCCAGAACCGTCAATGCTAAATAACCCAGCACGAGTATCCAGTTTACTTTAATTATAAAGAACGACATCAGCACATTTGCGAGCCCATGGAAAATCATACAATAGAATACCGACCCCGTGCGACGATAGATGCAAGCTAGCCAAAAGGCCACGCAAATCGCATCAACCGCAAAGAGTCCGAAGTTCATGCCCTGCTGGCTTGATCCGGCAACAAACCAAAGCGGCAAATGCCATACGGCCCAGATTGCGCCCACAATCAAAGTTGTTACAACGAAGCTCGTCACCGGATTCTTAATGCGTTTGCTCAGCGCACGTTCTAGCACGGGCTGCAAAGTGCCTCGCCAACCGAGCTCTTCGTTCCCTCCACCAACCAAAGCGCAAGTAACAAAAATCAGCGGGAGCGTATACCATGGCATCTCTGGATTGGTTTCTAACGACGAAAGCCCGACAATAGCGATCATTAGCGCTGCGAATAACAACAAGAAACCTACGGTTTTCTTTTTATGATTAAAGATAAAGTTCCAAACTTTGCGGAAGCTCAACTTTCCCTCTAGGCAAAGAATCGCCGAAATCGTAGGCCCAAACCCGCCGATAATAAATAAAAACATACCGATTATACTATTTAGCCCAGCGATTCCTAGCGCGCTCAGGGTTACTAGAATCCCCCAGCTTAGCCAGCTGATGAAGAATGTTATAAGTAGATATTCTTGGACGCGCCATTCGTCCTTATAGCCTTTGATTTTGTGCATTTTAGACCTCGATTTCTCCTATCATCTTTACACTTTCACTTTCTGGCAAGGTTTCGACTTCCTTCAGCTTGCGCTCAATTTGGCGCGAGGTGACCTCGGCACTACCAATCTTATTAGCGGTTTCCTCAAGTTTTTTCTTGGTCGCGGCCAGTAGATCGCCAAACTTGCTGAACTGGGTCTTAACTGCACCGAGGGTTTGCCAAACTTCGGCCGAACGCTTTTCAATCGCAACACTACGAAAGCCCATCGTGAGCCCCGATAGAATCACTGGCAAGGTCGACGGAGAGCAAATCGTGACGTTGTGTTTTTGACGCACCTCATCGGATAGCCCAGGAATGCGTAAAATTTCTGCATAAAGACTCTCGGTCGGCACAAACATAACACCAAAATCAGTTGTAGCCGGCGGATCAAGATATTTTGTAGAGATTTTCTTTGCCTGGGTCAAAACATCGGCTCGCAAGGCCTTACGATATAGCTCGATCTCGTCTTTATTACCTTTTTCGTAAGCCTCAAGTAGGCGAGCATAATTCTCAGTTGGGAACTTCGAATCGACTGGCAGGTAGACCGTACCATCATCTTTGCCCGGCATCCGAATAGCATATTCGACTCGGTCATTGCTGCCAGATTTCGTAATAATATTTTCGTCATACTGCTCCACCGCAAGACAATCTTCGATGATGTTGCCGAGCTGCACCTCACCATAAACGCCACGAGTCTTCACGCCTTCCATAACTTTCTTCAGATCACCAACACCATTCGCTAAGGTTTTCATTTCACCGAGGCCTTGATAGACCTGCGTAAGTTGACCCGAAATTTCCTTAAAGCTTTCGTTGAAACGCTTTTCGACCGATTTTTGCAGTTTTTCATCGACGGTAAGACGCATCTCCTCAAGTTTTTTCGAGTTGTCTTCCTGCAAGCTCTTTACGCGAGTGTCGACTGTACGCTGAATGCCTTGCAAATTCTCGGAAATTTCACGGCGATTCTCCCGAAAAGCTCCTTCGATCTTAGGCGTCAGCTTATCAAGTTCACCTTCTACACGGATGAGGCGTTCTTCGATACGCGCAGTGTCCGATCCGACTGGACGACGGCGTACTAAGATAATTAGTATGCCGATCACGATGATTAAGAGACCGATAATAAAAATCTCCATATAACATGTATTATAGCATAAATTTTATGGAGATACTCGGAAAATTATGCTCGTCGTTCGCGAATGATGTTCTTGCTGCACAAATATGTAATCAGGAAATAACCACCGTAGATCACTACAATTAGCACGGCTGTAAGCAGAATCGAACGAAGCAGATCCATGTTACCAAAAGTCACGAGGATATAGCTACAAAACATCATACCGAAAGCCGAATGGATAATGGCAACAAGGAGCGGGAAGCCGAAAAAGATTGCAATTTGCCAAAAGAGCGCACGATTTAGCATCTTTTCACTAGCGCCAATCTTGCGCAACATGCTAAATTTTTGCCGGTTGTCACTACTTTCAGAAAGTTCCTTTAGAGCCAGCACCGCCGCACTCGAAATCAGGAAGATCATGCCAAGGTAAAGTCCGATAAAGGTTACTAAGGCGCTTAGTCCAATGTTGTTGTTTATCATGGCCTGGCGAGTTTCCGTATAGAAGTAGGAATCTTCAGCAAAAATACCGTAACGAGAGTAATCAATAATCTGTTCTTCGACGGCGGCTTTATCAATGTCGTCTGCGTATTTAGCGTACATAGTCCATTCTTCGTAAGCATCATCGCTTAGCTTAAGCGAATCTGGCACGACAAACAATCCGGTGTTGATATTAGACTGAGGCGACATTTCGCCCGCACCAATCTGGCATTCGCTATATTTCGGTTTTAAGGTTTTACCATTAATCGTAATTTTCGTTCCGGCGGCCAATGCAGGGTTACGTACCGAATCGACAGATTCTTGGTGGTCGGCTACCACCGCATATTCGTCGTCTGCGAGCTGTAACTCAGGATTGTCAAAAATTCGTGCGATTTTATTATAATCCGTAACATAGATTACTGTTTCGGGCGAATCGAAGTAAACGTGCTGGTACTTTTCTTGCATCTCGTCAACTAAGTCGCCAAGAGTTTCCCTCATCGTAAGGTCTTGCATACGGTATTTTTTAAACTCGATAGACTCCGTAAATACGTTGTCTAGATCAAGGCCTCGATCGTGATAAGCCTGGTAAATCTTAGCTTTAGAATTGTTGCCGAGCGGATAGAGGTTACCGTCCTCGTCCGCCTTAGGATTTCGGTGAAGTTCAATGTCCATAGGCAAATTCTGTGCTAGGGCCGTATTCATAGAGTTGCGAATTGACATCGCCGAGCTGAAGATACAGATCGTCACAAAGAGCATTAAAGAGATCATCGTCATCGAGAAAACAGTGGTATTGATTTTACTACTAAATTGACGCAGCGTGAAGCTATTGAGCTTATGATAATAAACGCTTTTCCAGCTCATGAAAACGCGTAGCAGCAACCCCGAGAGCGACCAAAAGAGTAGAAAAGTCGCTATACCGCCAGTCGCAAGCACTAGGTAGATCATATTCTCGCTCTGCAGCAAGACCGTTTCGACTCCGCTCGTCACGGCATAATAAGCCCATGCCAGCATTGCAACAGCGATACAAAAGACAGCCGTGCATAACCAAGTGTTTTTGACCTTGATTTTCTCGCTTTGGCGAGCGCTTGAGAGCAAAGTGATCAGTTTCTGGCGTCCAATATTAACAGTATTAAAAATCATTACGACAAGATAGATAATGGCAAAACAGATAACGGTTTTCAGACAAGCCGAAGCAGAAAAAACAAAAGTAAAGTTCGTCATATCGGCTTCAAAAAGGTTCGCAACCAGCACACTAGTAAATTGCGATAAGACAACACCAACCAACAGGCCAACCGCCAGCGAGATTAGGCCGATGAGAAAAGTCTCTATCAGAAGTACACCAGAAATCTTGCGTTTACTCATACCTAGCGTAAGGTAAAGACCAAATTCTTTGCTACGCCGTTTGATCAAAAACCTAGATGCATAAAGAATAAGGAAGCCCAACACAAAGGCCACAAAGATACTAACGCCAGAGAGGATAGTCATCATAAGACCCACGATTTCAAGCATTGAAGCGTCGATATTTAACATGGCTGTCTGGCTCTCGATGGCATTAAAAATGTAGAAAATCGCTACACCGAGCACTAGTGTGAAAAAGTAAATGGCGTAGTCTTTAACACTGCGCTTGATATTTCTAAGAGCTAGTTTAAAGAACATCGTTCAAATCTCCTCCGAGTAGAGTCATAATATCAATAATAGCATCAAAGAACTTCTTGCGCGAATCTTTGCCACGTCGGATTTCATTAAAAAGTTTACCGTCTTTAATGAAAATTGCTCGTGAAGCATACGAGGCTGCAAATGCGTCGTGCGTTACCATGAGAATGGTCGCCTGGAGTTTCTGATTCAGTGCTTCAAATTGTTCAAGCAGCATACGCGAAGATTTTGAATCGAGCGCACCAGTTGGTTCATCGGCAAGAATCAGCTTAGGATTCGTAATTAAGGCGCGCGCCGAAGCGACCCGTTGTTTTTGACCACCAGACATTTGATACGGATACTTTTGCAAGACATCCTTGATATTGAGCTCGCGTGCAACTGCATGCACACGACTATCAATTTCGTGCGCATTAACGTTCTGAATCGAAAGCGCTAAAGCAATATTTTCGTAAGCCGTGAGCGAATCAAGTAGGTTAAAGTCCTGAAAAACAAAGCCCAACTCTTCACGACGAAAGCGATTCAAGTCTTCACCCTTTAAAGTCGTAATATCCTCACCGTCAACATAAATATTCCCCGAGGTGACACGGTCGATGGTTGAAATCACGTTAAGCAACGTGGTTTTACCTGATCCGCTCGCGCCCATAATCGCTACAAACTCACCCTCGTTAACGGTGAAAGAAATATTATTAATAGCCTTCGTCAGCGAAGATTTACTACCGTAGTACTTCTCGACTTTTTCTAATTCTAGAATCGTTTTCATATTTTCTCCTTAGCCTGATTTTATGGCATCTTATTGATCCTGTCGTCAGCTTAGACTTACAATAAACTTACTTTTTTGTAAGGTAATAGTCATGGCTAGAAAAGATAATTTCAACGGTAGTTCCCTCCCCAGGAGCAGAGGTTACACGAATTTGGTGACCCATTTTATCGCAGAGTGTTTTCGCGATATATAAACCCATGCCGGTCGAGGACTCTGCGTTGGCTCGAGCAGCATGGCCATTGTGGCCGGTAAACGATTTCTCGAAGACACGCGGCAAATCGCGCGGATCGATCCCAACGCCATCGTCGTGTACAGCCAAAATGACTTCTGACCCACGGTCTGCTGCCGAAATCTCAATTTGGCTACTATCGTATTTTACAGAATTGTTAATAATTTGCCCCAGGATAAATTCCAGCCATTTTGCATCGGTAAATACTTGGTAATCTAGATTACGTACAATAAGATTAACCGATCGGCCTAAAAGTAAAGACTGGTTACGTAAGGCAACTTGATGCACTACATCGGATAACTTTGTCTTACTAATCAAATAATCATGTTCAGCATTTTCGGCCCGACTAAAGTAAAGTATCTGATCGACAAGGTTATCTAGCCGATGCAGCTCGGCCATAACACGTGGATTATGGCCCATCAGGGTGAGCGCCGTCAAAGGAGTTTTCACTTCATGAATCCAGAGCTCGACGTATTCTCGAAAAGCCCGCGATTCATGTTGATAAACTTTGATATTTTCATTCATGGATTTATGAGCTAGATAGAGCGTCTCATAAAGTATATTCCCATCGTAGAAGTTGGGCTGTTCAAGAGTCTCCAAGACGAGATAGGCTTGATCGAGTTGAGCTATATTAAGAATTAAGGCCCGATAAAATCCGCGCCGATGCCAGTAATCTATGAGTAATCCAGCTATAACAAACCCCAGAAAAAGCACCGTCACAACAACCAAAATCACCCCGTCGGCTTTTAACGCCGAAAGGAATAGCAACATCAGCCCGAGAGTAATAATAGCAAGCAAGATTAGCGACAATTTATCTCGCAAGAAAGCCTTTGGTCCGGCTAGATATTTCCAGTTCAAGCCCGAGACATGATTCATGAGAGAATATACCCGAGCCCTTTACGAGTTTCGATGGCATCGCCAGCACCAAGCAGGTCGAGTTTGTGGCGCAGGCGACTAATGTTTACGGTTAGAGCATTATCGTTAATGTATTCGTGGTTATTCCAGAGATCGGTCATTAGCGCATCTCGCGTGACGATTTGGCCCTTTGCCTCCAATAAGTGCCCGAGGATAATCATCTCGTTTTTCGTCAATAATGCCCGTTCCGGTCGGCGCTTGCGGTCATTCCGGTTCACGCTATCCGTCGAGCGTAGGCTTTCGATAATGCCCCGCCCGAGGTCAATCTTCAAGCCTCGAAATTCCAGAAGATTCGGAGTACTATTAGCCCGCTTGAGGACTGCAGCAATGCGCAGAAGTAGGATATTCGGATTATAAGGCTTTGTAACATAATCGTCGGCACCATAACTCATAGACAAAACTTGATCGGAGTCGGCCGAGTTACCAGTCACCATAACCACCGGTAAATCCGACTGCGTACGAAGCTCTTTAAGAATAGCCACACCGCTCAAATTCGGTAAATTAATATCTAACAAAAGCAGGTTCGGCTGTTGCTTAAGAATTTGACGAACAACGCCTGGCGGGTCGAGGCTTTCGTTAGTGTCCGACGCTTCTGATGCTTGGAGTGACAAAGCTACCGCCTGGTAACCTGAACTTTCAAGCAACCGCGTTAGCTCTTCACACATAACGGCGTCATCTTCAATTACTAATATCTTTGCCATTTGCTGGTATTATAGCACAGTTTTAAGCCGCGAGGATGTGGTGCTAGGCGGTCCTATGTCGCGCACGACGACTAAGCAAGTTCGTTACCAAGATGAAGACCAGCGTAAAAATTAATACGACAGCCATATTAAACAGAACCGGAGTAACGTGATCCCACGTACATGTTTCAAGGGCTTTAATCTTCTCGTTAGCATCGATGTACCAGTACGACGGGAATGCATGCGCGACGAGCCGTACCGATTCCGGCAGCCAGACTAGCGGCACGAAGGCGCCGCAAAGAAAGCTACTTCCTAGACCAATAACATTTGTAAGGCCATTTAGAGCATTGCGACTGCGCACAATATTAGCCAATAGTAGCGCCAATGATGTAACACAAAAGGCAAAGACGAAAGAGTTAAGAATAAACCAAGCCCCCTGCACCAACCACATTACTCGACCGACTACGATGAAACTTACCCCAACATAAACCAGCCAGAGCAGAAAAGCGAAAAGACTGTTTGCAAAGAGCAAGGCCCGGTTAATGTGCTCCGGGCGTATGCCGCCAACCGCGATTCGACGAGCGACTTTTTCTTCTCGAAAGCTCAGCATAACCGTACAAATCATAAAAATGCAACCGGCGATCAACGGATAATTGAGAAAGTTATAGTAAAAGGCAGCCTGTTCGAGCCCGCTAACATCACGCTTCGCCGCCAGCTCGATCGGCACTTCTTCGGCTAAAGTTTTTTCAACGCTACGAATTAATTCGCTTTCTTCTTGATAAATAAGACGATAGCTTTGCGCGGTATTTAAATAACGTTGCAAGGTCATTTCGGCGAAAGCGGCGTTATAGTCGCCAGTGCTGCGTATAGCAAGCGTTGGTTCCTTCCCGGCCAAAAAGTCTGTACCAAAACCCTTCGGGATTGTAACGGCATAATTAATCTGGCGATAAAATAAAGCATCGTCCAGGGCGTCTGCTTCTTCTGAAAGTTCGATAAGGTTATTATGCGCAGCGAGATACTGGGCTAAGCTCTGGCTAAGTTCAGAATCTCCGTCATGGTTCACGAGGTGAAGATCGGGCTTCGTGGCCTCGAAATTAAGATTCGTATTATTCGCTTGTACACTAAAGATTGAGAAGAAGATCAGGATCGCCGAATACATAATCAGAATCCAGGCATTACGTCGTAGCACGCATAAAAAGGCTTTAAAGATTGTCATACTGCTCCTTTCTCAAGCTACAAATTGAAACCCCCACCAGCGCAACCGTAATCACTGCTAGTATAGTCATGTCACCCCAGAACCGGTCAAAAGTCGGGTAATAATAAAGCGCATAAAGACCGTCAGTAATTAAATTCGCTGGATTTAGGCGGTTCAAAAGTGGCAAGTTCGTATCGACGATGTATTTCATAGTAATCCCCATCATGCCAGCCAAAAAGCAACCGAACATCGTCACGGCAATAATAATTCCGACTTTGGCATTAGCATTGCTACGCACGAGCGAAGCTACCGCTACCCCGATTGACAGCCCAGCCAATGAGCCGAGTAGACTTAAGACTACAACTAGCCCAAAGTGCGAACCATAATCAACGTGCAACACCGTAACCGTGTAAAGAAACAGTAGTGCCAGGCCGACCAGTTGCACGAGATAGCTAGCAAGCAGCCCTCCGAGGATTAGCCGCCACTTCGGCGTAGGGCTCACGGCGATACGACGCCCGCTCGCACTCATATTGGCAAGCAGTTGGTTAATCGCGGCCATTCCTACCATCCCACCATAGAGACAAGTCATTGCAATTAAAGTATAAAACTCAATCATCGTATAGCTCAAATGTTCGCTCGACTGGTCATCTAGCTTCACCGTTGGCAGATTGCCAAGTTGTGCAAGCTGCTTAGGATCTTTTTGGATAATTTCTTGGATAATATGGCTCTCCGTCGCGATTTCTTCGACTGCAGATTTTAGAATTGTCGCATTGATTCCACTTTCAGCCACCACTAGTTCAGGCGCGCTAGCTTTTAGCTGCAGATAACCGACAATCTCTTCGTCAGCCAGCAGACTATCGGCTTCTTCGTACGAAACGTAACGTGTATTAAATAATCGGCTCGCGCTATCTTCACGGCTAAGTTCCTTGAAAGCCTCCTGAAAGGCCAAATTCTCTTGCCATTCCTTATCATCGACCACGGCCACGTCAATTACGCTGAGTCGCTCTTCGCTCTCAATATTGGAAAAAGCTAAACTGAAAAAAGTTGCCATAATAAGCGGAAAGGCCAGCGTCCAAAAAACTAGAGCATGATCACGTAAAATAATCTTTAATGTATATTTAAAGTTATGCCAAAACATTAGTCGCGCAAATCCTTTCCAGTCAGCTCAAGAAAGACGTCGTTCAGAGTTGGGCCCGAAACTTCTTTAACCGGTTTGTTTTTGACTAACTTTTTCAGTTCGGTAGGTGTGCCGCTAGCGATAATTTTTCCTTTATCAAGGATAATAATCCGGTCACAGAGCCGCTCGGCCTCTTCCATATAGTGCGTCGTGTACACCACAGTGGCGCCACGTTTCCGCAGGGTCTCGATATTTTCGATAATCCGGTTACGGCTCTGCGGATCAACTGCAACGGTCGGTTCATCAAAGAAAATCAACTTCGGCTGGTGCGCAATCCCACAGGCAATGTTTAGTCGCCTGAGTAGACCGCCCGAAAGCTGTTTAGGATAAAACTTGCGAAAATCCTGCAGTCCGACTAACTTTATCGCATGCTCAACACATTTTGCGCGCTCAACTTTATCCTTAATGTAAAGCCCGCAGAAGAAGTCGATATTGTCGTAGACGCTTAGCTCTTCAAACACCGCTACGTCTTGAAAAACTACTCCCATCTGCCTTTTAATCTCGTAGGCATCGGGCGACATCGGCTGACCAAAAATCCGAATTTCGCCTTTGTTATACTTCAGTAGCGACAAGAGACAATTAATCGTTGTCGACTTGCCACTGCCGTTTGGCCCGAGAAGCCCGAGAATCTCACCATCGCGGACCTCAAAGCTGAGATTATCGACAGCCTTTACTTTTTGATAAATTTTGGTCAGATGCTTTACTTCAATAGTGTTTTTCATAATATTCTCCGTGAGTTAGCTAACAGTAGGCTGGGATTCAAAATAACGACCCCCCCCCGCTGGCTTTTTCTTAACGCCCGCGACTAGCTCGCGAACCGTTTCGGTAAGGAGGCGAACAATCTCAGATTCATCAAATTGTACCGTACCGGTAGCTACCATTGTCGCGAGGCCATGAGTAAAGATCCAAACTTTGAGATGGAACTTTTTCTGCATTTCATAGCTAAAACCAGTCATTTCCATACCGCGTTCGATGATCCGATCCCCAGCGCTATCTTGCTCGATAAAAGAATCGGCCGTAAGCTCGGTTTTGCCCATAAAAAGAATCTTGAAATAATTCGGATAATCGCGCGCGAAGCGAACGTAGGCTAAACCCATCCCCTTATACGCTTTTGGCTCGCGGGCGCCCGCATTCATGTACTCAAAATAAAGCGCCTTGATCGTTTCGAGCGCCGATCGTTCAAGATCGTCCATACTGGCAAAATTGACATAAATTGGCTGCACTGAGCACCCCAGCATATCCGCCAAGCGTCGTGCCGTTACCGCCGAGAAATCCTCGTTTTTTAAAATTTCCAGCGCGGCTTGGACGATATCGCTTTTTTGTATTTTTCTTGCGGGCATTTTAGAGCCAACCTCCTCTTGATGATATTAGTTTTTACTGACAGCGTATCGCAGTTACTTCTATTATAACATGCGTTATATAACACTTGTTATTATAGCGGAGGTTGCCTAAAGTGTCTAGTGGGTTTAAAAACTGCGACTAAAAGATGCGCCATGACATAATCGTCATGGCGCCCAAAGGTATATTTAAGAACTTATGCTATCCAAGCCTGCTTTTCACCGGTATAGGGCTGGAGCAGAGCCTTTTTCAGGTCACCCTCAAGCTTACCAAGCTCCCGGCGCGCTTCATTGCGTTTCTGGAGACCCTCGCCGTGGATTTTTGACACATCGGCGATGGTCTGGATGAGAAGCCGGTTGCACTCCTTGATCGCCTCGGGGTCGATGAACCCTTCCTCTGAGAGCTTCGCAGCGTTCACGCTGTTGGTGTGCAAACGTTCGGCGTTTCTGACCAGCATACTGCTCGTCAACTCACGCACCGTCCGCGCGGCATCGCCAGCTTTTTCACTGCGGCTCAGAGCCAGCCCGGTCGTAATTCCGTGCTCCCAGAGCGGGATGGAATTATTGATCGCGCTCGTGATCTGTTGCATGGTGCCTTCGTTCGAGCTTTGGATCAGCCTGAACTGCGGGGCAGCCTGCAGGCAGATCTCTCGCGTAAGCTCAAGGTCAAAGAGCCGTTTCTCGAAGCCGGAGCACTGTTGCTGGAAATCCCGGTAGGCTTGCGCATCCTCCGGCGCATTGGTGCTTTCAGCTATCCGCTTCAGTTCCGCCAATTCGCCTTCGGTTGCGTCTTTCAGGGCCTTCTGCCCGGCGAGGATGTACATTGTGAGCTCCTTAAAATAATTGGCATTCTCTTTGTACAGACCCTCCACCATCGCGGAGTCACTCCTGAGCTCTGCGTTGTGGCGCTCCAGTTCCTTCACGATGCCGTTCAGGGTATCCAGAACATCCTTGTATCGGACCTGCATTCTCTCCTTGGATACGGCGATGTTTTTCTTGGTCTTCCTGAGAAAGCCCAAGAGGCCACGCCCATCGAACTCGTCCTCGAAGTCGCTGTTGAATTCTTTGATGGCGATGCTCATATTGGAGAGTAGCTCCTCAATATCGCCGATGTCCTTCCCGGAGACGCCCTTCAGGGCGCCGCTCGTCAGGCTGCGGATATTGCTCTGGGCGCTCAGGGCGTACTCGGTAGACATGTTTGCTGCGTGCAAATCAATTTTCTTCGCAAAATCATCTACCAAAGTCTGCTCATCTGCGCTCAGATTGCCGAACCGGTTCTGGATTGCTGCTTGCACCTCCGGCGACATGGTCGGGCGCGCCGTCATGATTGTGGCGCTCCCCGTTGATCCACGTACTTCCTCTGCGCTTGGTAATTTTAGATCAAAACTCATTTCCTTTTCCTCCTTCTGAATTTTAGTTTTACAGCCTTACCTGGAGTGAGTTATTGAACCAATGCGAACTGCCCAACTAGCATATAATTGGGTCAGCCATACCACCATATTAGCACACTTATCTAAAATTGTCAAGCATAATTTATAAGCCTATTGACAAAATAGGATTTTGTGCTACAATGAAAGCATAGGGCTATTTTTGCCTTCGTATTTTAAATTAGTTTTCTCTATCCCCATACTCCTAGATGGCGCTAAGTTTATTTTGAAAAGTAGAATTAGCGCCGTCTAGGCAGAAAGGGAGGAAAAAGATGAAGCAATCAGACTACATTGATCACGAAGAATATCTTGATTCACCTATGATATACGGACAGCATGCGCCATTCTGGAGTTCGCTCAGTTTCCTGGAAAAAGTCGATACGATACGTCATGTCGGACTTTTTAGCTTCTTGCGTGAACTGATTGGCTCTGCCGACGCAGAAAGAATCCGTAAACGCTTGGAGCTGAAATATAGCACCCTGTGTTCCGACTATGAGGCAGTACAAGAGCGGACCACCACGTTAAAACAGGAAAACCAGGAGCTCAAGCAAAAGTTAAAAGAGATCGAGCAGGTTAGCTGCGGTAAGAGCCATAGGCTACTTACTCCGCCCAGTGCATGGGATATCATGAACGCTTTTAATCGCGACAGCGTGGATAAAATGAACCCATGGTTCTTTAACCCGTACGAGGACCCTCTTACGGGCACCGTTACCCTGAACCATAACTTCATTTTTTATCCATTTGCGTCAATCGTTGTACCGCGCGGCAAACTCCGTCTCTGTAACCAATACGGCGACGTGGCAAACCTCGCACAATACATGGACTATGAGTCATTGCCTTCGAAGTACGCTCAGCATCTCGTACCGCAAGGGTTTCGTGCTTATCGCATGAGGGTCTTGTTTGTGACGCAAGATCGCGACCTTTGGCTGGCAGATCCGCGTTCTGCGCAGGATGTCGTTCTGGAGATCTGGGCCAGCTATGACGAGAGACAAAGCTGTAGCCAATACGATGCAAGTGTCAAGGCGTGGAAAGAACGATACTATGAAAATAACGCCGTAGTCTGCGGAACCCATGGTAGACCTCTTTTCAACCTGATCGTTTCCATTGAAGAGCTCTTGGGTAAAGGCCAGAACAATTTTTCAAAGGAGCAGATCAAGCGGGTTCGGGACAAGTGCTATGCCGAGTATCTCAGTATTTATTTCAACGATCAATACGAGGAAGAAAGCTAATCAGAGAAAACTAAAGAGACAGTATATAAGCCAATAAGCCCCCGGTCTGATCCGGGGGCTTAAATTCTTATTTCGTGTTCCTCTTCTCTCTGCGAGAAAAAACATCATACTCGCAGTGAGAGACCTCCTTTCGGAGTTTTCTCACTACTTCGTATTTCGTTTTTCGATCACTTCTTGCGCGATGTTTGGTGGAACTTCTTCGTAACCGAAGAGCTCCATCGAGCTGGCCGCGCGGCCTTGCGACATCGAACGGAGATCCGAGGTATAACCAAAGAGGTTGGCCAATGGACAGAAAGCCTTAATTAGCTTTGCGCCACCATTCAGGTCTTCCATACTGTCGATGCGGCCACGACGAGAGTTGATATCGCCGATAACGTCACCCATGAATTCTTCTGGAGTGGTAATCTCTAGTTTCATAATTGGCTCAAGCAAAACTGGTTTAGCTTTCTTGATGCCCTCACGAGTCGCTAGCGCACCGGCAAGCTTGAAGGCGAGCTCGTTCGAGTCGACGTCGTGATAGCTACCATCATAGAGTGTAGCCTTTACGTCAACCACTGGGTAACCGGCGATAACGCCGCCCTGCAAGGTCTCTTCAATACCTTTCTGGACTGGTTTGCGGAATTCCTGCGGAACCACGCCACCCTTAATCTGGTCAATAAACTCGAAACCTTTACCAGGTTCGTTCGGCTCAAATTTGACCCAAACATCACCGTACTGACCGCTACCACCAGACTGCTTAACATGCTTACCCTGAGCTTCGGCCGTGCCGCGAATAGTCTCGCGGTAGGCTACCTGCGGAGCGCCGGTATTAGCTTCGACACCATGTTCTTTCTGCAAACGGTCAATGGCGATTTCGAGGTGAAGCTCACCCATACCAGAGATAATCGTCTGGCCAGTCTCCTCATCAGTGTGGACGCGAAGAGTCGGGTCTTCTTCAACGAGTTTCTGTAAGCCGAGACCCATCTTTTCCTGATCGGACTTAGTCTTTGGCTCAACAGCGATCGACACTGGAGGATCTGGGAAGGTAATGTCTTCAAGGTGAATCGGGTGCGATGGATCACAGATTGTGGTGCCAGTCGTCACGTTCTTCATGCCAACCACGGCGGCAATATCGCCAGCAGTAATTTCAGAAATTTCCTCGCGCTTATCAGCAAACATACGCACGATACGGCCAATGCGCTCCTTGTCGCCGGTCGTAGCGTTGAGAACTGTATCACCAGATTTCAACTTACCGGCATAGACGCGAATAAAGATCAGCTTACCAACAAACGGGTCGGTCGCAATCTTAAAGGCAAGCGCAGTGAGCGGCTCATTATCGCTAGCTTTGCGCACAACTTGGTTGCCGGTCTTCGGATCGATACCAACGGTTTGGCCTTGGTCACGATCAAGCGGAGACGGCAAGTAGTCGGTGACAAGGTCGAGAACCTTCTCGACAATCACACCACGCCCATCGCCACCAGTGACCAAGAAGAAATCACCATCGAGCACACGCTTGCGGAGAGCAGCCTTGAGCTCGGTCTCGCTGATTGCTTCTTCGCCTTGATTGAAGAATTTTTCCATGAGGGCTTCGTCGGCCTGAACCGCCTCTTCGACGAGCAAGCTGCGGGCGTTCTTGGCCTTCTCGAGCATGTCAGCTGGAATTTCCCCGACAGTCAGCTCGTGATCAGCGTAATCTTTGTATGTATAGGCCTTCATATCAATGAGGTCAACGACACCGCAGATGTCTTTTTCAAAACCGATTGGCAAGTGAATGGCGACTGCATTTTTCGACAGACGTTTATGAATGCTATCAAGAGATTTATAGAAGTCGCCGCCGATCTGGTTAATCTTGTTAATAAAGCAGACACGCGGGACGCCATATTTGGTCGCTTGGCGCCAAACTGTCTCAGACTGCGCTTCGACGCCCATCTTGCCGTCGAAGACTACGACTGCGCCGTCGAGCACGCGGAGCGAACGCTCCACCTCAGCGGTAAAGTCGATGTGGCCCGGGGTATCAATGACGTTAATCTTGTGGTTCTTCCAGTAGACGGTAACCGCAGCCGAGGTAATCGTAATGCCGCGTTCCTTTTCCTGCTCCATCCAGTCAGTCGTAGCGCCACCAGTACCACCTTTTACGAGGTCAATTTTGTGCTTAAGTCCGGTACGATAAAGAATCGCCTCGGAAGTTGTAGTTTTACCCGCATCAATATGGGCAATAATACCAATATTACGGAGCTTTGATAAATCTTTGACTTCACTTGCCATAGAAGTTGGTTCCTTTTGATAATTATATTACTATCTTACCAAGAGATATCATGCGCGAAAACAGCTCAACTGCGGGCCATTTGTACACAAAATACCTCCGAAAGATAGGCTTTTCTTTATTTTATCATAAAATGTTTGGTTTTGGTAGTAGGATTTTAGCACAGAATCAGGAAAAGAAGTACTTTTAAATAACATCAATTGAAGTAATAAGGCCTAGTAGCTA
>CAYOLY010000003.1:0-62374 GCA_964404945.1 uncultured Candidatus Saccharibacteria bacterium
CTCAAAATCTGGTTCTCGCAAGAGAGTGAGGGTTCGATTCCCTCCCCGCCCACCAAAGAAAAGAAGTCCTTTGGGGCTTATTTTTATTGGTGGGTAAGCGTTTCGTCCGCAGCGGGTTATTTTATACGGGGAATGCGGATATTTATTAAATTACTTTTGGCCGGCTTTAAGATAGGAATAAACTGGGAAAACTAGAATATCGACAATAAGTCCGATAATGCCTAGCGAAATCCCGAGAATCATATCGCCCTGGCTTGGTTCACCAACCATTGTTTTGCTCATACCGAAGCCCAATAGGAGCGCGCCGGCAATTCCGATGACCCAAGCGGCGATAGCGCCAACATTGAGTGGTTCGGTGCGTGGTTTCCATTCGCGCGTGGTCAAGTGATAGATCAATAAAATTGCCAACAAGACACCGCCACCGATTGCCAACCCCAATCCAAAACTAAATAAATTCCATTCTGGCACTAAACAGCAACACATGCCGAGTGCAAAAATTAATCCGCCAATTGTACCAAGAATAATTTTTACGAGAGTTTTCTTTTCCATACTGGTCCTTTATAAGTTATGCTTGGCTTTAATTTCCGCTTGGACCTGCTCGGTAGTTTTAGTGCCGGACATTTGTGCGATTTTCTCTGCGCGTTCTTTGGCTTCCGCTTCCTGTTGGGCTTTGCGCTCCGCTTGTTCGTGTTCAATGCGGATCTTGGCTTCTTCGGTAGTTTCACCGTCTTTGCGCAAGAACTTATTGACAAATTTATCCTCTATCTTCTTATAGCCACCGGTAAAAACATTTTCTACCTTTTTGTAACTGTCGGTTACGGTATTTTCAACCGCTTTGTAACCCTCGACTACCTTTTTGGCAATTTTATCGTTAGTATCTGCAATTGTCATAATAACCTTTCTCAACAAATGTTGATTTAACTAGGAGCTGGAAGAAAAACGCGCTTGCAGGTTTTTCTGAAGCGACGCTGTTAATTCTAGCGCAGCTAGTAATTATTTTATAGCTTGAGTATAATGAACAAAAGACAATTTTACCACGACAAAAATACAACAAGTGTTGCGTTAATGAAAGAAGAAGGTTAATTATGGGTAATAAAGCAGACAATAAGCGCAAAAAAGCGAGCCAGGGACGAATGTTTAGGGCTTTGTATGAGTTAATTCAAACCAAACGATTAGTTGATATCTCGGTGTCGGAACTTTGCGATCTTGCTGAGGTTAATCGTACGACTTTTTATAACCATTATGACAATGTGGGTGTGTTAGCAAAAGCAGCGCGCGATAATATTATGCAAGAATATGCGCGCCAGTTTGAAGGTAATAGTGATGGTTTTACGCCGGAAAATCTTTTGATAATGTTTCGCCATTTACGCGATAACCAGTTAATGTACAACACCTATTTTTTATTGGAGCCGCGTTACGATGAACTGTTAAATTATTATGATCGCAACCAGGCTTGCCAGCGCTTTCCTGGACAGAACGAGGTTTTAATACGTTATCATGCTCAATTCTTTGCGGCCGGGTTGAATGCGGTGGTGCGCAATTGGCTTGCTAACGGTTGCAAAGAAGCTCCGGAAGAAATGGTCAAGATTGTGACTACCGAATATGGCGGATAATGTAATCCTAATGTTCGTGTTGGTGCGCGTGAGCAGAAGCTTTTATGGGCTGAATTTCGCAGTGGTCGTCATGGCAGTGTTCGCTCGGGCCTTCAAGCTCGATGGTCGAATGGCTGATATTATGTTCGGCGAGCTCGTTGCGGATTAGATTTTTAATTTTGACAGAGCTGCTTTTGGTGACGACATGAAGCGTGGCATAGTTGTGAAACCCATCCAGGCTCCAAATGTGAATGTGGTGTACGTCGTCGATACCTTTTAGTTTGAGTAGATGTCCGCGGAGCTGGTTGGGCGAAATACCGTGTGGAGATTTTTCAAGAAAGACGTTGAGGATGTTTTGAAAATTCATGAGGGCTTGCCAGAAGATAAAGCCGGCGACGACGATTGAAAGAATTGGGTCGATGTAGCTAAAATTCGTAAAACGCATTACGATGGCGCCGATTAGAATCACAACCCAACCAAGCACATCTTCAAGCATGTGAAGATTGACGGACTTTTGGTTGAGCGAATCGCCTGCGCGAGTAAAATAGGCGGCACAGAAGTTTACGATAACGCCAATGACGGCGAGGATGATCATGCCGTCATAGTGGATCTCGACGGGATGAAGTATGCGCGAGATTGCGCTCGTGACAACAAAAACTGAACCGAGCAGAAGAATAACGGTTGTAATGAGGCTGCCAAGCACGGAATAGCGAAGATAGCCGTAAGTGTAGGCTTGGTCGGGCTGGCGTTTGCTTTTGCGCTCGAGAAAATAAGATAGCCCAATACTCATAGCATCGCCGATGTCGTGAACTGCGTCGGAAACGATGGCGACACTGCCGGTGAGGCTACCACCGATAAACTCGTAGATCGAGAAGCCAAAGTTTAATAAAAAGGCAATCAGAATATTTCTCTCTGATTTAGGAGATTTTGACATGAAGTAATTCCCTGTTTAGAAAGTTATTGAAGCTTTATCAAAATTTTGTAAGAAAAATCCAGGTTTTATGTACGGTCGATAATCGAGTTTTCTGCTTAGCTTGATTATAGTTGAGTAGTGATAGACTCGTCAACTAGATAAATGTTGTAAATTTTACAACATAAACAAATATGATTGATGGTGGTTAAGTGCTATACAGCTATGGGGGTATGCTAAAATAGGAAAAAGGAGGAAGATGAAAGTTACAAAGTTAGAGCATTCAGGCTTGGTTGTGGAAGAAAATGATAAATTGGTCGTATTCGATCCGGTAGAGTATACTGTAAAATTGCCAGAACTGAAGAATGTGGTAGTGATAGTCTTAACACATAAACATGGTGATCATCTTCAGGTCGAAAAGCTAGCGAAAATTGTGGCGGAGAATCCGAACGTGCAGATTTTTACAACGGCCGATGCCGCGCCGATGCTAGACGCGAATTGGAATGTAAATGTTGTAAAGCATGGCGATATGGTCGAGATTGAGAATTTTCGTTTGAAGTTCTTTGGCGAGAATCACGCCTCAATTGTGCCAGGGGTTGTGCCTTGTCAGAACATTGGCGTAGTCGTGAATGATACATTGGTGAACCCGGGCGACTCGTTTGATTATCTTCCGCTCGACGGTCGGGCGAAGATACTTTGTGTGCCGATAGCAGCACCGTGGTTAAAATTAAGTGAGAGTATGAATTATGTTCGGTCGACTAAACCGAAAAATGTCATTCCAGTACATGATGCGGTTTTGTCGGAGCTTGGTAAAACTTTCAACAATAATTGGTTAAAGATGGTTTGTGACGAAATTGGCGTAGAGTGTGCAATTCTTGCTCCGAACGAGAGTTTATATATTTAGATCTTCTAAGTAGTCGGGTTGCTTGATGTCGATAAGTGAGTTTTGGCGGTCGGTATCAATTTGGTTTTGGGCGGTTTCGTCGATGGATTTAATGATTTCGTGGTAACGACTAAGTGTAGCAAAAGGTGCGAACTGAGCGGAACGGGCCTCAAGGCTCATCGGTGGGTGTTTGAGCGAGGTTGGCCGGCCATGAAAAATAATGTCGTCGTAGCGGTGAGGGTCGAGTATAGCCTCATCGGAAGTCGGTCCGGTAATGTTTGGAACAAACGAAGCTGAATTTGCACTCATATCATTCCCTATGTCCGCCGATTTGGTAGTTGCGAGCGATAGCGGTGGCGCCATCCTCGAAATTAAGGCCTTTTAGGATAGCGTTTTTGCCATAGCGCCTTTGGATGTCGAGGATGGCGGATTGGAGTTTATCATTGTTACGGTTCGCTTTTTGCGTCAATTCATTCGTGGTGGACTGTTCGGCAAAAAGTTGAGTTTGTTGATAGGCTGGCTGTGGGTGTACGAAATCTTTCGGGACTAGCTCGCCAACCGTGAGAGTAATTTTGCGAACGAGAAGGCGTGGATCGACGAGCTGGTCATAAAGTTGTAGAAAGCCATTGCGAGTTTGACGTGTAGAAGCGGTTGGCTCGGGTAAGCGAAAAGTACCATGGGCGGATTTGGGCTTTTCGCGACCATAACGATCGTGCGAGCGTGGACCGCGATAGTTAGGATATCGTTCGAGACTGGAGACGTCGTAGCTAACGTGGAGAACGAGCTGGTCGGTAAGGAAGCCCTTTTCGAGCATATTAAGAGTTAGGGTATCAGACATTTCTTGGATGATAATGCGGGCCTTGGTAAAGTCATAAGGGCATTGTAAAACTTGGCCAGAGCTGAGGCTGGTAGCGCTAGGATGATAATTTTTAACACTGGCAATGGTGGCATTTTCGTAACCCCAAGCGTGGTCAATGAGTAATTCGGCGTTGATGCCAAAAAGTTTGTAAAGTAAATCTTCGTTTTCGAGCGAGCAGCGAGCAACGTCGCCCATTGTGAACATGCAGTGCTCGCGAAGTTTGCGGTCGTAACCGGGACCAATACGCCAAAAATCGGTGAGTGGGTGATGAGTCCAGAGCTGCTTACGAAAACTGATTTCATCGAGCTCGGCAATACGGACGCCAGCAGCGTTGGGCTGGGCGTGCTTGGCAAGGATATCTAAAGCTACTTTGGCAAGATAAAGATTCGTACCGATTCCGGCGGTAGCAGTAATACCAGTGAGTCGGAAAACTTCTGAAACTAGCTTTGTAACGAGCTGGTCGGGCGTCATTTGGTACATTTTGAGGTAGCTAGTTAGATCGAGAAAGACTTCGTCGATCGAATAGACGAAAATGTCCTCAGGCGCGATAAAACGAAGATAGGTACGGTAGATGGTGGTACTGGTTTCGACATAATCTTTCATGTGTGGTGGAGCAATGACGAAATTGAGAGCTAGATCCGGATTTTGCGCGAGCTCGTCAGCAAAACAAGAACTACCACTGAGCCGACCATAAGGCACGCGACTAGCTCGGTCGGCATTGATCATTTGGACTTTTTGTAATACTTCAAAAAGGCGGGCACGTCCAGGTAGCCCGTAAGCTTTGAGTGCAGGAGAAATTGCCAGACAAATCGTCTTTTCGGTACGGTTAGGATCAGCCACAACGAGATGGGTATTGAATGGATCAAGATTACGTCGAGCACACTCGACCGAAGCGAAGAAAGATTTTAGATCAATGGCAGCATAGACCCGTTTCATAGCTATATTATATAGCAAAACCTCCCCGTCGGAACAGGGAGGCAGGACTTTTATTTAGACAATTAGAAGGCAAGAGACTTGATAATAAAGTCGCCGACTGGCTTATATTCGTCCTTTAGATCGCTAGTACAGTTGAATGTGACAATTGCGAGTTTGCCGTCTACGGAGAAGAACATCATGTTGTTGTAGTAGTTCCCCTCGTTGGACTTTGTGTCAAGCTGGATTGTTGCGATATTGTGATCGCCAACTTGGTAGTAGTCGTCACCTAAAAGATCGCCGCCAAGACCGAGAATGCTCTTCATAGCTTTGAGATATTCTTCGATTTGGTCATTAGCGAGTGCATTATCGGTAGTACTGATAGCGACGTTGATAGTATCGTTATCGTTTGCATAGACGGCACTAGGAGCTTCGCTACCATATTTTTCTTTGATCTCTTTTTCGTCCATCGCTTTATAGCTGGTTGGGATTTTGACACGAAACTTGTCGTCGTTAAAACTGACGTAGGCAGTCTCAATTTTTTCGCCTTTGCTGGTTTCGACGTAGACAGAATTGGTGTTTTTGTTAACGATGCAGACGACGATTGCCGTAACGACAGCAGCGAGTGCTAATAGGCTAATGATCCAAAGCACAACTTTGGCAAAGCTGCCTTTTTTGGCTGGTTGCGGTTTGCTAGTTGTGGTCGTAGTAGTTTTGCTAACGGCAGTGGTAGCTTTAGTAGTTTTGGCGCCAGCAGCTTTCGGCGCTGGTTTAGTAGTTTTAGTCACTTTCTTGTCCGTTTTTGCAGCTTTAGCTGCTTTCCCGGAGCTCGCAGTTTTGTGCGCTTTAGTTTCAGCCACAATTCCTCCTTAGTGGTTATATTATCCATAACCATTATACAACGAGTAGTCGGTTTTGTGTTAAGTTTATTTTTAGAAAAAGCAAGAGCCGTGGCTCGAGAAAACCACGACTTTGCTTTGGTGGAGGGAGGGGTCTACTTTTCTTTGTAAGCTCTGAGTAGGCTACTGAGGCTCATTTTAGCTCCGTAGTTCAAGATGGCGTTAGAGTAGATCTTGATCGCGATGCGGGCAATAATATAGATAGTGATGACAAGAATGATGATAGACAACGCTACCTCCCAGCCGGAAGCTAAGCCCATCAGAATACGGATTGGCATACAGAAAGGCGAAGAGATCGGAAAAAGAGCAGCAAAGACGTTGAGACTGCTAGTCGGGTCAGTGAGGGTAAAGTAGGCTAGGTAGAACCCAACCATGGAAAGGATGGCGACTGGCGTATTGGCGGCTTGGATGTCTTCAGGTTTGCTAACGGTAGATCCGGTGAGAGCGTAAATGAAAGCATACATGAAGTAACCAAGGATGAAATACGCGATGGTTATTAGTGCTAGGTAGGGCGTGAAGTTTGAGAGGTCGAGCACGGTAGCAAGCATGCCACGGTCGAGAAATAGGTTAGCACTAACGACGGCAGTCCCGACGATCAGGACCATTTGAATTAGCCCGACTAGACCGATGCCAAGCGTCTTACCGAGGATGATGGTGGTTGGACTGGTCGAAGTAACGAGTGTCTCCATGATTTTGGACGTTTTTTCGGTTGTAATTGAGCTAGAGACTTGGTAAGCGCAGAAGTAGATAGCGTAAAAAAGTACGACCGACATTAACATCATAACAAAGATGTTGCCATGAATTTCTTCGACTTGGGTTTGTTCGAAACTATATTCAAATGGTGGAGTAAGCGATTGAATTTGGTTGGCAGTGAGGCCGAGTTTATGGATTTGAATATTAGTATAAAGTGCGTTGAGACCATCAACAAGACCTTGTGGGAAACCGTTTGAAGTGGCGGTGTTCTCGACGATATAACGGATTCTATTGTCTTCGATGATTACGGCGGAGCCGATGTCTCCACTTTCGATTTTTGCCTTGATCGTATCATAATCGTCGTGGCTGACTTCAAGCTTATAGCCGAGTTCGGCGTTATTTAGTGATTCGAGCTTACCGTCAAAAATATTATTTTCGTCAATAACTAGAATAGTATCGGTAAAATCGCCGCCATTAATGCTCTTGAGGAAGTTTGGAACATTAAAACCAAGCACAATTAGAATTAAAATAATTAGCGTAGAAATACGGTAAGATTTACGCGTGAGTAAATCTCGCATAGTAAATTTTACAACAGTCCAAATACTGCGCATGCTAGGCCTCAACTTTCTCGATGAAAATATCGTTTAGGGTGGGTTTCATAATTTCGAACCGGTTTATTACGACGTGGTCTGCAATGAGCTGATCGAGTAGTTCGTGCGCTGCGTTTTCTTGTGTAATTTTAATAGTGTATTGATGGTCTTTTTCGTGCTCGATTGGAAGTTTGGCTTTTTTGAGATATTTTGTAATGTCGCTCGTAGTATCGATAATAACGCGATTGGCGGGGTAAGCTGCTTTAATATCTTTTAGGTTGCCTTGGAGAACGGTTTTACCGCGGTTGAGGATGAGGATATCAGTGCAAAATTCCTCGATGGTAGCCATTTGGTGAGCAGACATGATAACATACTTGCCGTCACGGACAAGGCCTATGATGATGTTCTTGAGGATTTCGGTGTTGACTGGATCAAGACCGCTAAACGGTTCGTCGAGTACGATAAGATCGGGATCATGGACGATGGCGGTCATAAATTGGATTTTTTGCTGGTTCCCTTTGGAGAGTTTTTCGGCCGGCATTTCGAGGTACTCTTCAACTTTAAGGACCTTGGCCCATTTACGAATTGACTTGTCAGCGGTAATTCTATCCATGCCCTTTAGCTCAGCAAAGTACATGAGCTGATTATAAATCTTAATCTTTGGGTAGACGCCGCGTTCTTCTGGTAAATACCCGAAGTTAACGTTCTTGCGATCGACCGCTTGACCATTCCAGGTGATTTCGCCGCTGTCCTTTTTGAGGATGCCGAGAATCATACGGATAGTAGTGGTCTTGCCGGCGCCGTTGGTGCCGAGCAACCCGTAGACGCTCGGTTTTGTTAGCTCGAGCGAGATTTTGTCGACGACTTTCTTGCCGGCAAAAGTTTTGGATACATCTTTGAGGATTAAACCTTGCATAACTTTTCCTATTTTTATAACATCTTCATTATATCACGGGGGGGGGGTGCACTTTACAAGGAGCTAATCTAAGTTGATGCCACGGCGTAAAAGTTTTTGGTCGATAAAGTATAACGCAATGAGGTAGCAGAAGTAGACCGAGCTGATATAGAGAAGCGCGCGAGACATATAACTCAGGTCTGGGCTGTAGCCAGGTGTGGAATGTGGAATGCCACCGAAAAGCTGGAAGACGCTTTTGTCAAAGAAATTACAAATGAGGAAGAAAATACCAACGAGGACAACACTTCCTACTATATAGATTCCAAGACCAAATAGTAACGATGATCCTTTGCTAAGGCGATGCTTGACGATCATGCCGGTAATTCCGCAGAGTGTGATGAAAGTGAATTCGGTAAAAATGATGAAGACGAAATTCAGATAAAAACTGAAACTGTGTGGTTCAACGTAGTAGTACTCGCCAACACATTGACTGCAGCCGCCGACAAGTCCGAATGACTCGAGGATTCTGGTACCGTCTTGGGTTAAGGAGAGCAGGAGGCAATTTAGAACAAGGATGATGATGACGCCGATAAAAGTGATGGCAATACTGCAAATTTCGGCATTCCAGAGTGTTCGACGAGCGATCGGTAAGGTATGTGTAAGATAGGCCTGATCGCTATAAAAACTGACTTTGAATTGATGCCAGATCGATCGGATGGTAGCGGCAATGAGGAGAATCATTGAACAGTTAGTGGTAAAGTTGAAAAATCCGTGGAAGAATTCTTGAACGCGAGAAGGTTCTATAATGTCAGTAATAAGGCGAGAACCGTCTTCTAAAGTCTCATAAATATATTCTAGAGTATAGTCGGTAATATTGAAAAGAACAACGCTAACGAAAAGCGCAATGATGAAGGGTAAAATACTTTTGAAAATGGGTTTAAGATTATGTTTGATAAGTTTAGCGAGCATGAGTTAGTTCCTTGTTTTGCTAGTATTTACGTTAGCTTTGAAAGTTTGGCGGAAAATTTTATCGATTGATGTGCCGTGCTTTTTGCGAAGGCGGTCGGCGTCATCAACGAGAAAGATTTTGCCATTGTCAATAAAAATAACTTCATCAAGAATGCGTTCAATGTCGGTAATAAGGTGAGTAGAGATAATAACGCTAGACCCCTCGCAGAAGTTAGAAAGGATTGTGTCGAGGATATAATCGCGAGTGGCTGGGTCGACGCCGCCGAGCGGTTCATCGAGGATATAAAGCTTAGCGTTACGACTCATGACCAGAATGAGTTGGAGTTTTTCTTGCATGCCTTTGCTCATGTTGGAAACTTTTTGGTCAAGATCAAGATTCAATTCGTGGACTAGCTTTTTGGCCTTGGCGGAGTCGAAATTGGAATAGAATTCGGCAAAAAAGTTGATGGTCTGTTCGACCGTTAGATGTTTGTCAAGATAGGTGCGTTCAGGAAGGTAGGCGACAATTTCTTTACTGTGAGCTCCGACTGGTCCGCCGTCGATCAAGATTTCGCCAGAAGTTGGCGCGAGAAGGTCATTAGCGAGTTTGATGAGGGTGGATTTTCCAGCGCCATTCTGGCCAAGTAGACCGATGATTTTGCCATGAGGCAGTTTTAAGTTTATGTTGTCAAGAACGAGTTTGTCGCCATAGCTCTTGCTAAGGTTACGAAACTCGAGAAGTGGGGTAGGCATTTAGTCCTTTCTTTTTAGATAGTTGATAATTTCGGTGCGCGAAATCCCGAGCTCTTGCATTTCGGACAAGAACTTTTGGATTTTTGTGCGAGCGAACTCTTGTTGTTGGTGGTGTAGAAACTTTTGGTCGTCAGTGACAAATTTGCCGTTAGTTCGCTCAGTGATAATAAGACGTTTGTCTTCGAGCTCAGTGAGTGCGCGTTGCATAGTGTTTGGATTAACTTTGGCGATGCTAGCGAGGTCACGTACGGAGGGGAGGCGTTCTCCAGGCGGAAAATGTCCAGTAATAATGTAGAGCTCGAGCTGTTCGACGAGCTGGATGTAGATGGGCCGGTCATTATCGAAGCGAAATTCCATAGCTAGATTACTGTATTACTTTCTTAGTACAATGATATAGTCTGCTAGTTAGAAAGTCAAGCAGTTTTTTGAACTTTTAGTTTTGCGACTACGAAGAGTGAGCTAAGTAGGGCAATTTATTTAATAAAAATACGTATAATTATTTATTTTTTCTAAATTTACAAAAATTTTTCGCTAAAAAATGGCTTGAAAAAGTACCCAAAAATAATTTAAAAATTTTTCCGTTTTTTAGAGTGTTTTTTTGCTTGTTAGACAAAGGAATGGGCTTTAATTTAGAACATGCTATAATGGAACTATAAAATTGGAGGTAAAATGGATTTCTGGTTAATGGTGGCGATAGAGACGGTAGCGATTTCAGTGATCGGTTCGGTTTTACATTTTACATATGCCTGGAGTGGCAAGAATAAGTTTGTTGCAATCTTTTCAGCCGTGAACGAAAGCACTTGGGAGCACATAAAGTTAGCTTTGTCTGGTATATTTTGTTGTACCCTGGCCGATGTCTGGTTTTTGGGCGGTAATCCAAATTATTGGATTGCACGAAGTGTTTCTTTCGTGGTGCCAGTGTTAGCGATCCCGGCGATTTTCTATACTTACACAGCTTGGACGAAGCATCCGATTTTGCCAGTAGATATCTCTTCGTTTGTAGTAGCGGCGTTCTTGAGTAGTTTAGCGTTTGCGGGTATTTTGGCGTTGCCACCAGTTGGAGAAATGGGCGGGATTGTTAGTATTGTAATTAGTGTGGTTATCATGGCGATGTATTTATTGTTGACGAGGTTCCCTTTGTATATGTTTTTGTTCCGCGACCCGATCACGGGGCGTTACGGCTACGATGGACATAACGAGCAACGCAAGCTGCAACGCGGAAGAAGGCAGAAAAAATAGGCGATGTAAAATCATCTCCAGACCAAACTGGAGATGATACCGTTGGCAAATAGCGGGGTTACTTGTCCCAGTCGAAACCCTCGCCAAAATGTCCGTAGCGGGCGGTCGGTTCATAAATAGGGCGTAGTAAATCTAGATGCTCAATAATGCCGCGCGGTGTGAGATCGTAGTTTGTGATTTGCTCGGGTTGGCCGTCAATTATTACGGTGCGTTCGAGCGGTTCAGCATAACCGATTGCATAGGCGAGACGCACGAAAACCTCATGCGCGCGACGCTCGCGTAGATAATCGACGGCAATGCGACGAGCCATGTAAGCGGCGGAACGATCGACCTTGCTCGGGTCTTTACCGGAAAAACAGCCACCACCAATTGGGATGCGTGGACCGTAATTATCAACGATTAATTTACGACCAGTGAGTCCGGTATCGGCTTCGAACCCGCCTTGATTCCAGTCGCCGGCTGGGTTTAGGTGTAGCTCCGGATTACCTTTTAATTGGCGATCAACGATGAACTTTTCGACGAGGCTGCGTAGCTCGTCGGCAGGAACATTCTGAAAACTAGCGACAATTGATTCAACTACGAAATCGCTGGGTGTATTGTATCGGATAGTGACTTGGGTTTTACCGTCATAAGGGTGCTTAGCGTAGATGTGTTGATTAAGTCGACGCGACAAAATGACTTCGAGCGGTAGTAATTCTGGAGTTTCATCGCAGGCGTAGCCGATCATAATTCCCTGGTCGCCAGCGCCGCCAATATCGACGCCCTGGGCGATTTCGGGGCTTTGTTGAACAAGGTTGGTTGAGACTTGCATATTTTCTCCGGCGAGCCGATGAACGATTGATTCTATATCTACGTTATTAGTTGTGGATGTAACCTCTCCAGTAACAAACACTTGTCCATGTCCACCGCAGACCTCGACGGCAACGCGGGATTTTGGGTCCTGTGCGAGATAGGCATCAAGCACGGCATCAGAAATCTGATCACAAAGTTTGTCTGGGTGCCCCGGCGAGACGCTCTCGGCGGTGCGAAAAGTTGAATAGTTTTCCATATTCTTAGTATAGCATGTGATATACTTATGATATGAAGATCGCGATTTTTACGGATATTTATGCGCCGTGGGGCAATGGCGGAATCGCTTCCTCAATTCGTGCACAAAAGTCTGAGCTGGAGAAACTGGGGCACGAGGTGGTATTGTTTTGCCCTGGTTTTGGGGCTAAAGAGAAGGGCGTGATAAATGTGCCAAGCCACAAACGTATTCGGATTAGTGATTCGGTAGTCGCGATGCGGCCTAGTATAGTTGAGGCTTTTGTGCTGAAAAAATTCCCGAATTTTGGCGACTTTGATGTGGTGCATGTGCATTATGAGGCGAGTTGTAGCATTGCTGGAGTGCGTCTAGCGGAAAAGTTTAATGTTCCGTTAGTACAGACTCAGCATGGTCGTGAAGACGTGGCGATTTCGGTCAATATGCCGCATCCAATTAAACTTTTAACCGCGACCGTACTGAATTTTGCGCACGGGCGTTGTTTGCCGCATACGATAAAAGTGAAACGAGACCGTTACCAGGCGTCAACTTTTACGCGGGCAAAGATGTGGAACTTGGTCGTAAACCACGCCGAGCATGCAGACGTAGTAGTTACGCCGTCGAATCATTTTGCACAAAAGATTGAGCATTACGGTGTGACGCGGCCGATTATGGTAGTATCGAACGGAATTTCGCAGGAGCTAGTGGATGAGAAGTTTGCGGTGCGCAAAATGCAAGAGGGCGATGTTTTAAAAATGATCTGGAATTGTCGTGTGTCTAAAGAAAAGCGGATTATGCCGTTGCTCCGTGCGCTAAAAATGCTGAAGCGACCATATGTTTTGCACGTTTATGGCGATGGGAATACTTTGAAACGAGCGGAAAAATATGCGAAGAAACACAATCTAAAGGTGAAGTTTTATGGTGAGACGGATAGAAAGAAGATTGTGAAACGAATGGCGGAAGCGCATTTGGGCGTAACAGTGTCGTATAATTTTGATGTGCAGCCGATGACATTATTGGAGGCGGAGGCGACAGGATTGCCGGTGTTTTTCTGCGATCCGTGTATGATGGAGATTGTCCCGCAAGGCAGCTTTGTGATAGCAGGTGGTCCAGAAGCAGAGGCGATGGCGATGGCGCTTGAAGACATGCCGGCGGAGCGAGTGTCTGAAATGAGTAAAATTATGCTTGCGAACCGGAAGAATGTCTTGCAGAAGACGCAGATAAAACGGCTATTGGAAGTTTACAAAGCAGCGATTGATCTCAAAAAGACGAAGGCTAAATAAAAAAGAAAACGACCCTCATCGGAGGGCCGTTTCGTTAAGGAGCGACAATGATTTCTACTGGTGGGTTAGCGGTGGTTTTTGCGCTTGGAGCGCTGGCGGCGCAGAAAATCGATAAAAGCTTCGTTCGATTCGGTGAACCGATCCCATTTCAGGATCATTAGTGCGATACTGCTTACGACGCCGACCAAACAGAGCGCGAGCTTGAGCCAGAACGGCCAGCTGGTGCAGAAAATGAGCTCAGCAATGCCGATTGCGATACCTAGCAGGTAGACATAGCGTCGGCGTCGGATGAGCGTGCGGCGTTGTTCGTAGCTGAGCGGTGGCTGGAAGCGTAGGCACTTGATGCAGGCTTCGATCCAGATACAAAACACAATGATGGCGACGCTGCCAAAAAGTGTCAGGTAATGGATGGTGGGATTGTCTTGCGTGAGCAGGTAAACGGCGAGCGCGCCAATGAGCAAGATATCGCTTGTGTGCTCAATGCATTGTACTACTCGCGGAATGCGCCACCAATACGGCGGATCCATCGGCGGGTAAGGCCAGCGTCGAGCGGCAATACCATCAAAGGCGTCGCATAACTGTCCTGCTATGAAGACCCAGATAACCACATCTGCCGGTGTTCCCAGTATAGTCATTGCTATTAAGGTGAGCCCCATGACGATCTCAGTGAGGCTAAGAGCATCGGCAATGAAATATTTTTTCATATCCTTCCCTCCTCCATGCGTGCCGAATGCTATCATTTTACCATAGAAACGAATAAAAAGCAAGAGTTCTGGCGGATTGAAATTCAGCGCATAAGGATGGCGGCGGTAGTGGCTTCGAGATTCTTGTGAGGATTAAACAGATTGAGTGCAGCGATACGGGCAGCGAGTTGGCCGGACCAAAGTGAAATTGGCGAGTATTCGGTGTCGACGATGTGTGTAGAAGTAACTTCGCCGTGGTTTGCGACGATGATATTGTCTTGGTGAAAAGTTAAAATAGTGGTAGGGTAGGTGAGTGTGAATTTGTGAAGAGTCTCAATGACGGGGATGAGCGGCTGCGATAACATGATCATTTTGGGGTAATAGACGGCTCGAAAAACTTTCTGGAGCTGCACCATTGAAGCGACCAAAAAAAGTTGTGGGTGGGTAAGAATCTGCCCAGCAGTTGGTGCGAGTAGATCGACGGCGTCACGCGTGAGTAGTAATGGCTGGATGGGCTCTTGATCAAGCGTGTGGGCGATAGCATCAGTAATAGCGATAGCAGTAGCGGAATTTTTTGAAAGATCGCCAGCGATTAAATTAAAATTGGCAGCTGCAAAAAACCGATCGAGCTCTCCGGACTTCGCGAAGGAACCACTACTGGTTGAGGGGGCGAAAAGTAAGTTCCCGAGCGGAGGAAGTTGGCTACGTAAGGCGTCTGGTAGTAGCGTAGAAACGTTTTTGAAAGGAAAGTTACTGCTAAGAAATTCTGAAATGCGTACAATAGCAGAAAAGCTTTGGTTATTGCCGCCGACGACGGTAATGCTGCCGGTTTTTTGCTCGGGAATGTTCCAGATCAGGTCGTCAAAGAGGGGTCGGGATTGTTTGCGCCAGTAGGAGAGATCGGAACTAATTGTTGCAAAGGCCATGGGCTAAAACTCCAGCTCGATTGAGATTGGACAATGGTCGGAACCGAGGATTTTTTCGTGGATTTCGGCGGCTTTAAGATAAGGAAGCAGCGATTTTGAGATGAAGAAGTAGTCAATCCGCCAGCCAACGTTATTCTCGCGGGCGTGCCCCCAGTGCGACCACCAAGTGTAGCGCTGGGAATTAGGATGGAGCGCACGGAAGGTGTCAACAAAATCGGCGGCGAGCAGATTAGTAATTCCCTGACGTTCTTCGGCGGTAAAGCCAGCGTTGTGGGTATTTTGCTTAGGCCGAGCAAGGTCGATTTCGGTATGAGCGGCGTTAAAATCGCCACAAATAATGACTGGTTTTTGCTGTTCAAGCGTTTTTAGATATTGCAATAAAGCGGGGTCCCAGACCTTTTCGCGAACGGAAAGACGAGATAAATCTGGTTTGCTGTTTGGTACATAGACGTTGACCAAATAGAAATGTGGGTATTCGGCGGTTTGGACGCGGCCTTCGGTAAGCGGATTTCCGTGTGCGCAGTCGTCCCACGGAAAGCTAGTTTGGACCTCGGTCGAAAAGCTATTAGACTCGCTGAGCGGCGATACTTTGCTAAAAATTGCCGTGCCAGAATATCCGGGACGTTCGGCGCTGTTCCAAAGCTCAGTGTATTCGGGTAAGTCAACTTCGGCCTGGCCGGGTTTGGCTTTGGTCTCCTGAAGGCAAAAAATATCGGGGTATTCTGAATCAACGAAGGCTTGAAAAGTACCACGTCGGAGGCCGGCGCGAAGACCATTTACGTTCCAAGAATAAATTCGCATACTTAATATTTGCCTCGGTCGAGATCGCGTTTTTTGATAGTTTCGCGTTTATCGTATTTTTTCTTACCTTTGCCAGTAGCAATGACGAGTTTGATATGGCGACCGCCGGCGAGCAGGCGCACCGGTACGAGTTGATAACCGTCTTGACGTGCACGGAGAAGACCGTTGATTTGGCGTTTGGTGGCAAGGAGCTTAATATTCCGGGCGGTGTCGGCGCCTAGCGTAAGATTATTGAGCCATAATTCCCTATCTTTGATCGTGACGAAAGAACCTTTGAGTTGAACGTGGTGGTCACGAATGAGACGTACTTCTGGTCCGGATAGAACCATGCCGCAAGAGAGCTCTTCGTCGAGCTGGTAATCAAAATGCGCACGACGATTGACGGTGACAGAACTATGGGCTCCCTTTGGCTTTTTCATGTTTATATTATAGCATGCGCTTTTGATATAACAAAATATGCTATAATATAGAGTGAATATGCGTATTGCGATTACTTCGGATTTATACTATCCAATGACGAATGGGGTAGCGGTTTTTGCTCATAACCTGGCTAAGGGGCTGGCTCGGCAAGGTCACGAAGTGATGGTGATTTGTCCGAGTTTTACCGGAAAGCGTCATCGCACAAAGAAAGACGGGGTGACGACAGTTTATTTGCGTTCGATTCGCTTCCCGTTCTATCCGGATCAGATTAACGACGTGCCAGAAAAAAAGAAAATTTTGAAAGTAAAGCTACCGCGGTTAGCCTATCGGCACGGACTTTGGATTACGGTTGATCCTTATCCCGAGCTAAAGAAGGCTCTGAATAAATTTCACCCGGACGTGATTCATAACCAAACTGCAGAGATGATTGCGATTGCGGCGATGCGCTATGTTAAGAAATACGACGTTCCGCTAGTGAGTACAGGACACGCTTATCCGGACAACTTGACGAGCCAAGTAAAACTCCTGAAGCCGATAAAAAGGCCGCTCGACGCGATACTGCGGACTTATATGGCGAGTTTTTTGAAGCACTCAGAGTACGCCACAATGCCGACCGAAATGGCGATTGATGATTTGGTACCAAAAAACCGACGACATTTTGATGTGACGGTGGAACCTTTGTCGAATGGGGTGGATCTAGCGCAGTTTACACCGGGTAAAGCGAAAGCGAAGATTTTAAAAAAATACCATCTTGAGCCAAAAAAGCCGCGAGTGTTGTACGTTGGGCGAGTAGATCCAGAAAAGAGTATTAGCAACGTCGTGACGGCTTTTGCGGGAGTCCTGGAGAAAATACCTGAAGCGGAGCTGGTAATCGTTGGTGACGGGACGGACCGTCAGCATTTGGTTGATCTAGTGAAGGCGCTAGGAATCGAAAAAAGTGTAAAATTCCCTGGTCGGATAATGTTGCCGGACATCGTGGACATTTATCGTTCGGCTACGTTGTTTGCGACGGCGAGCGAAACGGAGACACAAGGTATTGTCTTGATCGAAGCGGCTGCGACTGGACTGCCGCTAGTAGCCGTGGATGCGGGGGCGGTGCGCGAGCTTTGCCAAAATCGAAAAAACGGCATACTTTGTCGTCCGCGTCAAACCGAAGAAATGACCGAAGCTTTCGTGAAGATCTTGACTGATCAGAAGATTCATGAAAAATACGGTAATAAAAGCCTCGAAATTGCGAAGAAGCACGACTTGAACCGCACTTTGCAACGTTTCGTGGAAATTTATGAGGAAGCTATCCAGCTAAAAGGCAGAGAAGTACCCAAAAAGCGCTGGTTTTGGCGCCGCAAGCCCTGAAAGTAGCAACGCACTTGACATTTTGCGATAAGTATGCTACAATGGAAGGAGAGGGGGTATTTTCTTGGTGGGCCGCGGTGGTGAAGAAGTACAGTCTAGAACCTTTGGAGAGGAGCTGGTAAAGTACAAACGTCTTAGAACTAGGGGGTGTTTTTGTTGGAAAAGCCAAGGCCAAAGTTAAAGCAAAAACGAAAAAGGGGGCGAAGGTGGGTGACGATTCTGCTGTTGTTAGAATTGCTCAACATCGTGACGTTCAACTGGATGCGTGCGCAAGACACGAGCAAAGGTGCTGATCTGGTCGTTTTGAAGGAGGATCCGCGCTCCGACGTCGTCAACTATGTGATAGCCGGACTTCTAAACCAAGCAGATACGGTCTTCCATGCCTATAAAGACGATTTTGAGGGTACGGTGATTGCTGTGAATTTTAGAAGGACTGGTTGGGAGCCGCGGCGGATGGCTGAGAGTATTTTGACGGACATCGCATGGCGTAGATTGGAGGTTTCGACAGAAGGATCGAATGCTTATCCGAAAGTGCGCATTTGGGCGATATCGGTGGGCGGGCAAGTAGCTCACTGGGTGGATACCCTGGCGCCGGCGGGGACTGTGAAGGTCGTTGCCGTTAATCCATGTACGATGCGGGTCTGCCTGAAGTCGGCTTTTTGGGGCTACGATACTTTGGCGCAGGGGTTACGTACGATTTTAGGTGACCATTTGTTGGGCTGGGTTAGCCTGCTGCCGATCATTCCGATGTCGGGCGTCGACACGACGGCACCGGGTCGAACCTGGAAATACTCGCCGATACTCTTGGCGGACCAACTGGTGGCTATCATGATGGGCGGCCAACCGTTCGGTACGCTAAAGGCGGACGTCGTGATCACGAGCGAACATGATCAGTTCTTGGACAACCAGATGGTTAGGACAGCTTATATGCTGACGCCAGATGATTGCATTATCAATATTGATGCTGATCATGCTGGTACAGCAGTTTATGCCGATCAATACCGCGCCGCGTTCAGACGTGCGGCCGAGATTTTGTCCGCTGACGGCTAAAAGCCATAAATCCTCCTCTCTGCCGACAAACGGTCCCGATTTTGGTCGGGGCCGTTTTAAACTTTTCGGCAAAAATAATGCTAATTATCTTCGAGAAATTTAATAATAGATTCGGCGGTCTCGGCAGGTTTTTCGTAGTTGTGGAGGTGGCCCGAGCCGGGGATGAAAACTAGTTCGGCTTGAAGGGCTTTAGCGAGAGTGACGGTATTGCGTTTTTTAACTAGTCGGTCTTGATCGCCGGCGAGTAGAAGAATTTTTTGACGAGGCGAGAAATCGGAGACGGCGGAATGAGCTGAAAAATAAGTAGCCTTAGCCATGGCGCGGCGACTGGGCGGATGGTCGGCGCTACAGAGATTAGTAGTGTCAAGGGTTTGACGAAAGAGCGCGCGGTTGTTCGGTACAAAGAGAAAACGCGTTGTGATATAGTCGACGACGCGACGCGGCATTACCGAGGAGAGCGGTGCAACGAGAGTGAAAGGCTTAGCGGTCTTGGCTGAGATTGGAGACATGAGCACGAGCTTGCGGCTGACCTTTTCAGGATACTTCGCGCCAGTGGCAGCGGCAATAATTGAGCCCATTGAGTGTCCGATAAGCACGGGGCGATCAAGTTGGTGCTCGGCGATATAATTAGCGATATAGTCAGCATAGTCGTCCGCGGTATAGCTAGCCAGTGGCGCTGCACCGCCAAATGGTGGAATTGCCGGTGTATGTACGGTATAGCCGGCTTTCTCAAGATGGTCCCCGATCGCTTTGAGGCCAATCGGGGAGCCACGAAAACCGTGAATTAGAACTAAATCTGGTTTTTTGGCGGGCGAAAAGACCGTTGGCGCATCAGGATTAGTTCTGCTCATATTTTTGAGCCAAGTAAGCCCTAAGCGGCTTTATCTTTTGTGGTATTTTCAAGCTCAGCAAGGGCTTGTTTAATTGCAGGACGATCAAAACCAACGATACGTTTTTCGCCGATTTCGGTGACCGGCACAACATCGATGTCAGGCATGCTGGTTGCATCAACTTCCTGGTAAGGGATGTTTTGTTTTTCGAGCCAATCCATAAGGGCGTGGCAATAAGGGCAGGTTTGAGTGGTGTATACTTTAATCATATATTCATTATACCATATAACGGTATTTTTATTGTTTCTTGGCGGCGTCAAGTTGCGGGTCGCGGTTATGGTTGATGTCGTCGTAGGTGCGTTCAACTTCGATATCAGGTTTTATGCCCTCGCCGTTGATGGTTTGGCCACTGGGGGTATACCAGCTGGCAGTAGTAACTTTGAGCATAGTCCCACCGGACAGATCAAGGAGGGTCTGGACGACACCTTTACCATAAGTAGTCTCACCGATGATAGTAGCTTTATTATAATCCTTGAGGGCGCCAGCAACAATTTCGGAGGCCGAAGCGGTGCTGCCATTTACGAGTACGACGGTTTCCATGCTGGCAAGTTTAGCTTGATTGCGGTTGGCATAGGTAGTGTTGGTGGTGCGACCGTTACTCTTTTGGACGAGGACGACTTCGCCGTCGATCCAGAGCGAAAGTAAATCTTTAGCAGCAGAGACGTAACCGCCGCCGTTGCCGCGTAGATCGAGGATAACCTTTTTAATGCCTTTATTGGTAAATTCTTTGTTTACAAGATCCTGGACAAGGGTGCCCGTGTCGGTGTCGAAGCGCGTCACCGTGATAATGGCGGTCGAACCGTCGTAGTCGACGTAAGCAGAGACGTTGTTGATGGTTTCACGCGTGAGGTCAAATTCCTTTTCTTCCCCGTCGCGTACGACGGTGAGCTTGACCTTAGTTCCGACTGCGCCGCGCAGCTTTGAAGAAATATAATCGGAGGTTTTGTCGTAAACTTCTTCGCCATCAATTTTGTAGATAATATCACCAGCTTTTACGCCAGCTTTGCCAGCAGGGTTGTCGGGCAGAGTGCGCAGAATCCGTACATAACCGTCACGAAGCGCCATTTCTACACCAATTCCAGCACCGACATCGCCGTGGAGCAGAGCTTCGTATTCTTTAGCCTCCTCGCGAGTCATATAGGCAGTATAGATGTCGCCAACAGCTTCAGCCATGCCTTTCTTGGCGCCTTCGACTAGCGCAGAGCGATCGATGTCGCCGTCATAGTTGTTTACTAACGCTGAGTAGACTTCGTCCAGCGAGGACCAGTCGTTGGTATGTTTAGTTTGAAAACCGAGGTATGGTAAGAAATTGGCTGCAAAATTATTCCAATTTAGACCAACAAAAATACCAATGGCCAAAGTGACGACTGCGCCAATAATTGCGCCGCCGAGGCTAACTTTCCGTTCTTCCCAAGTTTTTGCCATGAGACTATTTTAGCATAAGTTCTAGGTGATAAATGTTGTAAAAATTACAACATTAGGTTAATCTAAACTAATACCACGCAAAAAACGAAGAGTTCTTAGGCTATTCTAAGTTACCTACCACAAACGCTGGTCGAGATGAATGTAACGGTAGAGTGAAGGATTGACGTTGTAGCGGGCGCCAAAGTCGCCCGGTAGGCCGCTTTTCGAACTGGCGTAATTGTTGTATTCGGTAAGGTTGATCGTACCGTTGGCGTTGACGCTTTCGACCCACATGACGTGACCGTAAGCACCGGTCGTATTGTAGGCAATGGTGTGCGCGGCAGGTTTGTCGTCTACGACGTAGCCTTGACGTTGGGCAGAGTAGCCCCAGTCACGAGCGTTACCCCATGACGAAATATAGATGCCATAGTACTCTTGAGCCTTCCAGCCAGCATAGCTAGTACATTGACAGACGTAGCCGCCAACGACGATATAGGCAACATTGTCCTGCGGGCAGCGGTTAGCCCAAGGATAAGAGTTATAACCTTCGCCGACAACGCCGGAACTGTTATAACGGGCAATTTCGGCAGCGATTTCGCGCTGCATAACTTCGCGAGCCTCAAAGGAATCACGTTCATAAGCATCAGCATCATTCTCATATTTAGAAATGAGCGCAGCTTGTTCGTTGCGGCGGGCCGCGATTTGATCGCGGCTGATTTCGGAGCTAGCGATGAGGGCGTCGACGCTTTCTTTTTGCTTTTCAAGTTCTTCTTTTAGTAGGCGGATGGCCTTTGCGGAAGTAGTGATTTGGTTTTGAGCATTGCTTTGGCGGGACTGTTTTTCGGCGAAATCGCCAAGCGATTGGCTGCTAGCTAGCATTGTGATGGGGTCGACTTCAGGCTCGAAGTGCATATCGACGAGTAGTTTTGCGAGTGCGACTTGCTGAGAGTTTAGTTTTTCGGTATTAAGAACGATTTGCTCATTCAAGTCATTTGCGATAGCCTGGTTGCGAGCGATTTCATCTTCGAGCGCAACGATTTCGGCATTGAGACGAGCGACTTCGCCTTCAAGAGTTTTGGCGTTGGCGGCGAGTTCCTTGGCGCGAGCCTCGGAAGCATTGGCGCGGTCGGCTGCTTCGCGACAGACTTGGGTCACGCAGCCGGCTGGATAAGCGGCCTGGGCTGGCTCGGAGTCGTTGATGAACACTGTTTCGGTTACCAGAAAAGTTAAGGCTACAGCAAGAATCGCAATAGTCTTGCGGAGCCCGATAGTTTTGTGTTTTTGCTTAACCATATGTCTATTATATATCACGTTTAAGCTTAAAAGTAAATAAGCGTAGGGCTATTACGTCAGATAGTAATTACTTCAGATACTTTTGCATGGCCAGGCGAGCGGAAACATTGCCAATGATAATACCGATAGCGATCGTGACGAGATAGACGATTACAAGGCGACCGCTGTTCATGTATAAATCAACAGTAGCTATATCAATATTTTGTTCGATAAGCCAAGGCGCAAGCAAACGGAAAATAGCATAGGCGGCGGTGCTAGCGAGGACGCCTGAAATTACGCCAGAAATTTCTGCCTCGACTAGGAATGGGCCCCTAATAAAGCTGGTGTCGGCGCCGACGAGTTTCATCATGTAGATTTCTTCGCGACGGGAGAAAATCGCCATACGGATAGTGTTAAATATCATGAGAATAGAAATAACTAAGAAAATTGCGCCAAGAATGATGCCACCGTTCTTGGCCAGGTTAGCCCAAGAGCTGATCGTGGCGATTGCGTCACGATTTTCATCGTAGGACTGTTCTTTTTCGGGGTCAATGTTGGCTTGGATAAATTCTGAATGCTGGACCAAGCTTTTTAGAGTTTCGAGCTGATCGGGATCATAGACCTTGATGCGCATGACGGATTGCATCGTGTTTAGCATAATTTCGCTCATGGTGGGATCTTGTAAGACATCCATTAAGTCAGCATTATCCTTGTTTTCCTCGAGATAGATCTGAAATTCATTGGCTGAGTCGGAGACTTCGATGCTACGGATATTGTCATCGCCTTTGATGATGTCGGCAATTTCGTTCAGAGTTTCAATATCAGTACCGGGGCGGAAATAAAGCGTGATGTCGATTTTTTCACGCATGGCATCGGCGGTAGCGCTAAGTACAAGGCTAGCTCCGACAGTAACTAGTAGGATCAGCAAAGTGATCGTCATGACCAAAGTTGCGGCGATCGAAAGCCAAATATTGCGTTTGAAACTGGCAGCACCGTATTTTACAACACGTCCAGCACTGCGAACCTTGCTTACACTACTGTTTTCGACGAGTGTGCGAATATTGTCTTTTTGCTTTTGACGAAGTGAACTGTTTTTATCGTTTTTTGCCATAATTCCCCACTAGATAACACGTTTTTGTTTAGATTTAATATTATGCGCAGGAGACTTTTTGACAACTTGCTTAATGCTCGGGGCGGGTTTGAGTTTGACGGTTCGGCCAAGACTGAGATTGCTTAATTTCGGTGCGGCTTTGAGTGGTTTGCCGGCGGTATACCATTGATTAGCGGAATCTTGGTCATATTTCTTCGCGGGCGTGGCTGGTTTGGCGGTCTTTGGAGCTTTTTCTGCCTTAGGCTCAGTTGTTGCTTTAGGTTTTGCCGCGGGCGCTCCGAGTTTGTTACTGCTGACAATTGGTTTTGCGCTGGCTTTTGGAGAAACCTTGGTACTACGGACAGCGCCATTGAGCGGGTTAGCTTTTTGCTGTGGGCGAGCGGCAGATGACTGCTCAAACTTCATGCTATACCCCGTGGGGCGATTACTATTGCTGTTATGCGAATGCATCGTGACAATACGCTGGATGATTGGGGTATGGATAATCTTTGGTTCCGGTGTGTCTTTCGGCGTAGGTTCACTGTCGAGACGATAAACACCATTGACTTTCTGGTCGTCGACGATTTTGCCGGCTTTAAGGGTGACGACGCGTTTGCTGAGATTGTTGACGATGCTCTCATCGTGCGTCGTTACTAAGAGGGTCGTGCCTAGATCGTTAATCCGCTGCAGCAATTCAATAATCTCGGTCTTCGTCAATTTGTCGAGGTTGCCGGTAGGCTCATCAGCGATAAGGATTTTAGGTTGACGAGCGACGCTACGCGCAATACTGACACGTTGGCGTTCGCCACCAGAAAGGTGAGTCGGAAACTTATTAGCTTTACTCTCGAGACCAACTAGGTCAAGGACCTTTGGCACAGTCCGTTCGATTTCGCGGTTACTAGCGCCAGCAATTTCAAGAGCGAAGGCGACGTTTTCAAAAACTGTGCGAGTTGGCAGTAACTTATAATCCTGGAAAACTACTCCGAGACGGCGGCGATAATGTGGCACGTGGCGACGCTTGATGTAATCAAGGTCAATCCCGCCGATGACTATCTTGCCAGAATCAGGCTCTTCTTCCTTCGTAATCATCTTAATTAGAGTAGACTTGCCGGCACCAGATTTACCAACCAAGAAGACAAACTCATGTGGGTCGATGTGTAAAGAAACGTTATCTAGGACGGGATCACCGTCGCCAGGATAAGTTTTAGTTACACGATCGAGTAATATCATAGTAATATAATACCACGAGCGGGATGTCTTTACAATAAAGGTCGATAGCTAAAATTCTAGGTAACTCTCGATAAAATCGTCCAAATCTCCGTCTAGAACTTTTTCTGGTTCGGTACTTTCGAATTTGGTGCGAGTATCCTTGACTAGCTTATATGGTTGTAGGACGTAATTGCGGATTTGCTGACCCCATTTGGCTGATTCGCCAGCACGGAGTTTGTCAATGCTCTCGGCGTGCTGTTCTTGCTGCATTTGGGCGAGTTTCCCGCGCAGGATTTCTAGGGCTTTCTCCTTATTTTGAAGCTGAGACCGCTCATTCTGAATAGCAACGACGGTGTTGGTTGGCAGGTGCGTAATCCTTACAGCAGAATTGGTCGTGTTGACGCTTTGTCCGCCATGGCCGCCGGAATGATAAACGTCGATACGCAGATCTTTATCATTGATCTGGATTTGTTCATTGTTTTCGATCACCGGTAGGATTTCGACGAGTGCGAAACTAGTTTGACGCAAATTGTCAGCATTGAACGGCGATAACCTTACTAGACGATGCACGCCGTGCTCACTCTTGAGTAAGCCGTAGGCGTTGCTCCCTTCGATTTCATAAACGGCGGTTTTGATACCGGCCTCTTCGCCAACGGTGCGTTCAACACAGGTAACTTTGAAGTTCTTGCGTTCGGCCCAGCGCAAATACATTCGCTCCAGCATGCTCGCCCAATCCATAGCTTCGGTGCCACCGACGCCCGAAGTGATGCGTAAAATTGCGTTTGATGCGTCGTATTTCCCGTTAAAACGAAGTAATTTCTTGAGTTTGACGAAGTCGTTTTCGAGGTTCTCGATTTGCTCTTCAAGCTCAGTGGCTAAATCGGCGTCATTAAGAGACAGGATTTCGCTGAGATCCTCGATTTGAACTTTGAGCAGACGCCACGGTTCGATTTCATTATTCAGCCGGGTGAGTTTTTGGTGCTGGTCGCGCGCGTGATCAGGGTTGCGCCAAATCTCGGGGTCGGCAGTTTCGACTTCTAGTTTTTCTAGCTCGGCCTGCTTTTGGTCGAGATTAAGCTTTTGCCAGGCAGCGGTAAAATCTTGATGTAGTAAATCAATGCGACGGCGGAGTTTTTCTTGCATAAATGCTAGCCTTTTAATCGTGTATTCAGAGCTTTGATAAACGGCTGGACTTCAGTGATTTTTTCATAGTTAAAGTCGGATTCTGGCACTGAGAAGGGTAAATCAGGGTAGTGGGGCTGCTTCATATGATAAGCTTGACGGAGCTCAGCGATTTCGCCGACACATTCGAAAGGTTTCATAAAACCATCAAGACCAAGAAGCCCTTTGAAAGTGTTGGCTAATTGAGCTTTAGCAAAGAGGCTTTGACCACCGAAAAGCGAGTCGAGGTCTTCGGCGGGGACAAACGGAGCAAATAGTAGATAAGTATTAGCGCATTTTGCGCACTCGCCGCACCAGCTGAGCTGGCGGTTATCGGAATGTTGACGGTAGTTGGCAACATTGCAAGAGCTGAAGCTGTGACCATATTTTCCCCAGCAATGTTGCGTGAAGAGTTCGGCGATTTTGAGCTCAGAAAAGCCGCGTAGAGGTGACCCGATATTAAGATCGGGCGAAATATAGCGATGAACGTACTCGGCAAAGGCCTGTTCGGCCGGCCAAGTTTTTGACCATTGATGATTGACTGGCAAATTATCGATGTAGGCGTGGGCCTCATTCCCTTCGCGACCGATGCTAGTAAGGACGGTGCTGTCGTGATTTAGTATTGCTTGAATTAAAGCAATACTTTGGATAATGTAAGTGATCGGAACATGACCATTAAGGCCGCCAGACTGTTGTAAATGCTCGATATCGACTTTGCGTTGAACGATCTGTAATTCTCCGCCGAGTTTGTCTAGGATTTGTGGATAATGCTCGGAGCTACTGATATAGAGAAAACGCGGTTTTAGCTCCTGGTAAAGCGTCGCCGTTAGTAGAGAGTCTTTACCACCGGATTGGAGGCTTAGAACGCCGGCGTAATCAGTGGTTGGTAAAGCCTTTGGTGCAGTATAGTTATCCTGCGCTTGAAAATGTGCAAGATCGTCGCGCGTGAGCTGGTTTTCAAAAGCGTACTGGGATAGACCTTCTTGGTAAACTGTACTAAAAAACTGTGCTTGAAAAGTATCAATGGGCGCGTTTAGTAAGACGCTTTTGGTCGGGTGAGCTTTGTAATATGAGGTGCCAATTAGGATGAAACTCAAAAAGAGTGCGCGATTGAGCAACTCGTGGTTGATTCCCAGTTCGGTTTTAACGAACTGCACGGTTTCGGTAAATGATACACCATCGGCGCCTTTGTAATTAAACTTGGCGAGCGCAGTTTCGTAATCAAATTCGTAATTTTCGAAGCTAAACACGCTAGAGCTCCTTTACTAGTTTCTGGAATTGATCACCACGGTCAGCAAAATTCTTGAACATATCAAAGGAGGGTGCTCCCGGCGACATTAGGACGATTGCTGGAATATCGGGATGTGTTTTTGCCTCGGTTTCTGCGGCTTGACGAGTAGAATTTAGCGCTTCAGGCAGACTATTGCAAAGCTGGTAACGGCCTGCGGCTATGCCTTCGGATAGTTGGCGACTAGTTTCACCAATGAGGAAGGCTTTTTTAAGCCCGGTGGCAGAAAAAATACGTTCTCGCGCAGGCGTATGGTCCATGCCGCGGTCTTGGCCGCCGGCGATGAGAAAGATTGATTGGTCTGGGAAAGCTGCTAGTGCAACATCGAGTGCGGGAAAAGCCGAGGAGAAATTATCATCATAATATTGAACGCCATTCAGTTCACGAATGAACTGGATTCGGTGCGGAAGGCCTTGAAAATCACGAAAAGTTTTTAGAATTTGTTCCTGATACTTCGTAATAAAATCACTCAGTTCCAGTCCAAGATAACTGGAGACGGCAAGGAGGGCGGCTTGGGCATTATCACGGTTGTGTTGACCAGGAATGTTAAGATAGTCTAATACCTTGTCTAGCTTCTCTACTCCTGTAATCGGGTAGGCAATCTTTTTGGCGTCACCATACTGTGCAGCAACACGACTATCGGAATCTTTGTTGTAAAAAATACAACAGTCGTCAGAGGTCTGGTAACGACAAATGTTTGCTTTTGCCTGGACATAGTCTTCAAAACTGTCGTGAACGTTAAGGTGGTCTGGATCAATTCGTAAAATAACGGAGACGTGGGGGGATTTATTAAGATCCCAGAGCTGGAAACTGCTCATTTCGTAAACAATGACGTCATCGGCTTTTAGCTCGTCGAGTACGTCGATGGCGGGATTACCGATATTACCGACTAAATAGACGTTTCGTCCGAGCGTTTTAAGTAGGGCTGTAATGAGTGAACAGGTGGTTCCCTTGCCCTTGGTGCCAGTTACGCCGATAATTGGGCAAGGACAGTGGTCAAAAAAGTAGCGTGTACTACTAGTCCAGTCGGAACGCGGGTGCACCGAGGGGCTGCGTAAGACTAAATCAAAGTTTGAGAAATCTCGTGCCTGGATCTCTGGTAAAGTGAAATTGTCAAAAACTTGTACGTCGGCACCGTGCTTTTGAAAATACTTTTCGGCACTTTGGCCTTCTTTGCCATAACCAAGAATCCCAACTTTCATACTATATATTATAGCACGCTTCCTAGAATTTTAGCCGTTCGGCAAGTTCGGTAATGAGAGCCTTCTCGACGGAGCTAACGGCTACCATGGCGTCAAGCTCGCTACCGATAAATTCGCGGGCGAGATCGACGATCAGTTCTTTCTTGATCCCGCGGATTAGACTAGGCATGCGGTCATACTTTTCGAGAGTACCATTCGTGAAATAACCGTCGGCATAATAATCGGAGATTTGCCCAACGGTCTGAGCACCGATTTGATAACGACCGATGGCGTAGGATTTGGCGGCATCAATGTCCTCGTCGGAAATATCGCCATTTAACACATTGTTAAGTTCTTTGTGGATTAAATCAAAGAGTGGGATCGAGTTCTCGGCGTTGACTTCACCATCAAAATCCCAAGAAGCGTTATGCCAACCATTCGAAAGATCGCTACCCATGCCGTAGACGAGGCCATGTTTGCGAGCTTGGCCGAGAATCTTGCTGCTCATAGTGCCGTTCAGAATGTGGTTGAGACAGTTCATCGCATAAGTTTCGGAGGGCTCAAGCTTGCGAGGCGTGAGCCAGGAAAAAGCAAAAGTAATATTACTAGCATCCTTGCGACGGATAAGCACCGGTGCGGAGGAGTGAAGTGTATCGTTCGGAATTTCAAAACGTTCGCCGGGGCGCAGGTTCCAATCGTTTAACATTTTGATAATTTGGCGGCGACGATGACGAAGATTGCCGGCAATGATAAAACGCAAGTTGTGCGCGGTATGAGTACGACGATAATGTTCACGGATGTCTTTTAACTCAATATTGCCGATTGTTTTAATACGCTCTTGTAAATCTGGTACGTTTTCGCCAACCATTTGTTGTAAGCGTGGCCAAAGTAAGCGAGAATAATCATTCATGTAACCAGTCAATTCGGCGCGAACGTTCCCTTTCTCGCTTTGGAGCTCGGCGTCATTAAAACGGGGCTGAGCGATAGCCACTTGCTGTAAATGCATAATACGATCCCATTCAAAATCGGCGCATTCACTTTCGTAACAGACCGAAAAGTCGGAAGTCCAAGCGTTATGATAAGCTCCATTTTTGGTAAATTCGGACTCAAAAGTTTGTTCGTTCGGAAATTCGGCGTTGGCGCCGAAAGCAAGATGTTCCACAATGTGGGCGATCTCGTAAACTTCGGGCTTTTTAGCATAGCGCATACCGGCACGAAATTGGAATTTCGTGTTCATTACGCTGGTTCCAGGAACATCGATGAGTAAACCCTTCGCGCCAGAAGCCAAAACAATTTCTTCGGCGGAGTGTTTTATCGCTGTTTCCCTTTCTTCTTGTTTTGGCGCTCTTTCTTACGGTCGCGTTTGGCGACGTTGTGCTTTTGATTATAGTTAGGTTCAGCGGTCTTCTTAGAGCTACTGCTTTCTTTAAATTCTTTGTCGAGATTCTTCTCGCCGGCGGAAATTTCATTAACACCTTTTTCGGTGGCGCTACTAGCCATACGGGTAAGCTCGGAATCATATTCTTCGCCGTCAGTAAGTTTTTCGGACTGGGCTTCGACCTTCGTGAGGCTAAGCAAAATTTTGAGAACTTCTTCGCGTAGATTCTTTTCAAGGCCGTCGAAAAGCTTCTGTGATTCGCTACGGTATTCGACAAGCGGATCGCGTTGGCCAATACTGCGCCAATGGATGCCTTCACGGAGGTGTTGCATGTTTTCGAGATGTTGCATCCAGAGCATATCGAGAACCTTAAGATAGACTTCGCGCTCAATCTTACGCATGATTTCGTCGGTGAACTCAGCTTCTTTGGCCTGATATTGTTTCTCGATTTCGTCTTGGAGAGCTTTGACGCGGTCTTTCTCTTTGCGAATAGCGCCAATCTTCTTGAGAGTTTCTTCGTCGATATCGAAAACGTCGGTAATATCACGGACGAAATTTTTGTTGACGCGAGCGCTATCTTTAGCTAAATCTTCAGCAGCAACTTTAATTAGACGTTTAATTTCGGTATGGATGCTTTCGCCGTCGAGAATTTTGCGACGCATACCGTAGACGACTTTGCGGTGACGATTGATAACGTTATCGTATTGGACGACATTCTTGCGGGAGTCAAAGTTGAAGCCTTCGATGCGCTTTTGGGCGGCTTCGAGAGTCTTAGAGACGCGCTTGTTCTGAATTGGAGTATCTTCGTCGACGCCGAGGTGGGACATGATCAGCGCAATGCGATCACCTTGGAAGATGCGCATAAGGTCGTCTTCGCAACTGACGAAGAACTGGGTCGTGCCTGGGTCGCCCTGACGGCCACCACGACCGCGGAGCTGGTTATCGACGCGTCTACTATCGTGTCGTTCCGATCCGATAACCACTAAACCACCGAGCTCTTTGACGCCTTCGCCGAGTTTAATATCGGTGCCGCGTCCAGCAAGATTAGTAGCAAGCGTAACGGCGCCTTTTTCACCGGCCTTGGCGACGATGGCAGCCTCGCGCTCATTGTTCTTTGCGTTCAAAAGCTCATATTTAATTCCTTGTGAGTCCAAATATCGGGCGATTTGTTCGTTTTTCTCAATACTAGCAGAACCGACAAGGACCGGTTGGCCACGATCGTGATATTTTTTGATTTCGGCGGCGATTGCTTTTAGTTTGCCGGCTTCGGTACGATAGATCAAATCGTCTTTATCGATACGTTGAATTGGACGGTTGGGTGGAATTTGGATTACGTCAAGTGAGTAGATTTGCTGAAATTCTTCGGCTTCGGTGAAGGCGGTACCGGTCATACCGGACAACTTGTGGTATAGCCTAAAGAAATTCTGGAAGCTAATCGTGGCGAGAGTCATACTTTCTTGTTTGACAGCAACGCCTTCCTTAGCCTCGATGGCCTGATGGAGACCTTCATTATAGCGACGTCCCTGCATGAGACGGCCGGTATGTTCGTCGACAATTACAACATCGCCGCTATTGGTTACGACGTAGTCTTTGTCGCGTTTGAAAACGACTTGAGCGCGTAGGGCTTGCTCCATATGATACACTAGGCGAGTATGTTTGATTGAGTAGAGGTTCTTAACGCCAAGGATCTCCTGGACTTTTTCGACGCCAGCATCAGTAAGGGTGACGCTGCGGCGCTTTTCGTCAAAAATGTAATCATCTGGAGTAAGCTGAGCGGCAATTTTTGAGAACTGGTAGTAGGCGTCTGGATTATCGCCGGCTGGAGCGGAGATAATGAGCGGAGTACGAGCCTCATCTATTAGAATCGAGTCGACTTCGTCGACGATAGCGTAATTCAGCCCGCGCTGGCGAAGGTATTGTGGCTCACTAACCATATTGTCGCGGAGATAGTCGAAGCCGAACTCATTGTTAGTACCATAGGTGATGTCAGCGGCGTAAGCTTCTTTGCGAGTACAGGGCCTTAGATGACGGAAACGTTCGTCTTCATGTTCTTTGTTCTCGTATTCAGGGTCATAAATAAAGCTAGCTTGGTTGATGATGACGGCTACGCTAAGACCTAGGAAATGATAAACTGGGGCGTTCCAGCCAGCATCACGTTGAGCGAGATAATCGTTTACTGTAACGATATGTACGCCTTTGCCGCTGAGAGCGTTAAGGACGGCTGGAGATAAAGCGACGAGCGTTTTGCCTTCGCCAGTTTTCATTTCGGCGACGTTACCTTCGTGGAGGGCAATACCGCCGATGAGCTGAACGTCAAAGGGGCGCATGCCAAGAATGCGTTTCGAAGCTTCGCGTGATACTGCGAAGGAATCGGCCAAAATAGAATCGAGCTCTTTTTCGGTCCCGCCGTCTTTTAATTTAGCGCGGAGAAGATTTGGCTGTTCGGCAAGCTCTTTGTCGGACATTTTTTCGTACTTTGGCTCAAGCTTACCGATTTCGAGGACCTTTTTATACATTCGGCGGAGAGTTTTCTTTTGGGCATCACCAAAAACCCCTTGCAAGATTCTCGTTAGCAGAGTTTTATCGGCCAACTTGTCAGTTGGTTTTTTCTCTTTTGGCGTTTTGACCTTAGTTTTTGCCTTTGGACTAGTTTTGGCTAGCTTTGGGGCACTGTTCTTGTCTTGGTTCTCTTCCATCGGACATTTTCTCCACAATTTCCACACAAAATATACCCCCTTAGTATAGCATACTATCCTCTCTTAATAAACAGGCTTTTAAGGCCTTTTTTGCTAAGATGCGGAGTAGCTTCAAGCTTGAAACGCCGGACCTGGCCTTTGAGCTTAGCTTCGATAATATCGATACCAGCAAAAACGTTAGAACATTCGTCCCGAGCAGTGATCACTTTGCCACCAGGGATTTCCATGGCGGCGGAAACTTCGTATTTGTTACCGTGGGCACGATCGACCTCAGTAACAACAATCTTAGCGACGACATCTTTTTTGCTGCCGCGAGGTAAGTAACGGTCTAGTTTGCCGATACGCTTGGCGGCGTACTTACGGAAACTGTCTGAAATTTTGTAATTACTACCGCTGATTTCGATTTTATCTATCACGGGTAACTCCTATAAACCTAGGCTACCTAGGCTTCCCATTAATGGCTTCATTTTGTCAGTAGCAATTTCTTGAGCTTTGGCATAGCCATCTCGCATACAGTCTTCGATCCAGTGCTCGAGCTCTTGGATGTCGTCAAGATCGACTTTAGCAGGGTCAATTTTGACGCTTTTGATTTTGAGTTCGCCGGTGATTTGAACGGTTACGGCTCCATCGCCAGCTTCGACTTCAACAATTTCATTTTTCAAAGATTTTTGAGCTTTGCGCAACTGATTGAGCATTTTCATTTGATCCATCGTAGCACCCATGTTTACTCCTTTGACTCTCCTGATTCCTCTACGGATTCAGCAACTTGGTTTTTAGTATATATGTATATTCTATCAGAATTCTCATATTTTGACGAGGTTATTATAGTGTTAAGTGTGCCTGCGATTTCTTGGTGTTCAAGCGTAGCGTACTTTGATGGTAAATCGGCAACTTCCGGTAACGTGTTTTCTATCTTATAGCCCTGCCCGTCTTGTTCGAGGATTTTATAGAAGTTGTAGGCAATATTATTGTCGATCACGTATAGAGTTGTGTCGGGTGTAACGTTATCATAAATTAGGATTAGGTCGTCGTTGAACTCGTCTGCAACCATAGGGACGTAACGATACCCGAAAAGAAAATGCGTGATGCCGCCGAAGATCATAATGCCCATAAAAAGGCCGATTGGAAAGAAAGCGGCGATGCGGGCATAAGGGTTGCTAGGAAAGAGATTGTACCATTTGTCGAGGATGTAGCGAAGACCATGAGCGATAAGAATGGCTAATGGTAAGAGTATGAGGATGGCGGATTCGGGGTTGAGCCCAGCGAGAAATATAGTGAAGACAATAAGCCAAGTAGCAATGGAATTACGTGAGGCGAAAAATCCTTTTGCCGTGGAAAGTAAGCCGATTACGGCGAGCGCAATCGAACCGAGCCCGACGAAAGGCGATAAGAATGAGCTTTCGAGAGTGGTGTTCCAAGAAAAGAGCGGAATAAAGGCGGTTTTAATATTTTCGACGAATTGACCAAAGGTCAAGCCTGGAGCGAGTAATAATTGCGGGACGATAACTGGATTGACGAAGGCTGCAACGACGAGCGCAGCTAGCCCGACTAGAATAATAAACATAGTCAAGATAAGCGGAAAAGTCGGGAGGGTTTTTATGGTGAAACGTAGGTGAGGGTGTGCAAGAGCGAAAATCACGATAAAAGCGGCCAGATAGAGGAGATGTGGCGTGAAAATCGAAGCCAGCAGTGCAAAAGCAAAAATAAAACAGTACATTGGCTTAGGTTTGGTGACGCCCTGAATTTTCGAACCGAGCCAAAGTAGAAGTGTTGGCCAAAACACGAGCATGATCAGAGGGGTACCAGAGCCGGCGAGATAAAGAAAAGAGGCGGAGAGTACGGCAAGAACTGAGGCAAGCAAGGCAACGCTGTTTTTGAACCAGCGGTTAAGCAACAGGATTAGTAATAGGCCTAGAAAGAGGCCGATGACAATGCTTGGTAATTTTACAGAATAAATGCTGAGGCCAAAAAGTGAAATTGAAAGTTTTTGGAGTGCGCGGTAGGGTAGGTTTACGAGGTCGCCTTTAAGTATTGAATCGGGTTGGAGTGCATAAGAATGAGCGGCGGATTCCATTTCGGCTTCGGAAAGACCGTTTGGGGCTAAGAGTGGCAAACCGAAAAGTAGGCCGCAATATGCTATTGCTAACAAAAAGAAGCCGATTTGGAAACGATGACGATAGAGAAAAAGCTTGGAAATGACGATTTTCTTCACATAATCATTATAGCATAAATAAGGAAAATAGAATATCTAAATACCAGTGTAGTAGCTTTCTAATACCTTTTCTCGGCCCGCGTCGCTCAAACCTGTCGTTACAGGTCTCGCGCGCTTAACCTCGCCCGTAGGCTCCGGATGACCTCGAAAAAGGCATTAGAAAGCTACTACATGGGTATCTATACATCCGATTTTCCTTATTTATGCCATTCTCTTCATCCCTCTCTTGATATTACTCTATGGCTAGACAACGGAGGGAGAAGCCATGGTTATTTGAATCATGACCGCTTGGGTTGTGGCGATCGCCGTCTTGTTGGAATACGAAAGCTACTCCGCCGGGAAGAGTCTCCCTTAAAGACCAATATCGCACAAGACGTCCTGGCCAATTTATGCCGGTGTAGTCGATGTGTGGACACCCGCTGCGGACGAGAGTGGATTTTTCTCTGTTCGGGTAAAACCTTAGCGCTGGCGCTAAGGTTTGAAAAAGAGTTAATAGAGGTAGAGCACCTCAAAAAGTTTCCAAAACCTTAGCATACTGCTAAGGTTTGCCCAAACACTTCGTCCGCAGCGGATTCTTGTTGGTCTGGAATGGTCACACTAATGACGGCGGCTGGATGGGGTACTTAGCTAATTACTGGTCGGCACACGCATATTCAAACGAACGTAATGCTTATTACCAATATATAATTCCAAACGCTGGTTATGGCGCACAGGTTTGGATACGTGCCGCTAGCTGGTCCCTCCGTTGTCTAGCCATATAGAGTAATATCAAGGGAGGGTGAAGAAGATCGATGTAGGCTAGACTTAGCGCTATTCGTGCTCTTTGTCGAGAGTCATGAAGCGGAGTAGCTCTGGGTGGAAGTAGAGTTCGATTTTTCCGACTGGCCCATGGCGGTGTTTCGCGAGAATAAGTTCGGTGATATTAGTCGGAACGAAGTCGTCCTGGTTTTGACGATAATAATCTGGACGGTGTAAGAACATCACGAGGTCGGCGTCCTGCTCGATTGAGCCAGATTCACGTAGGTCGGAAAGGACTGGGCGAGGGTCATCGCGGCCAGTGACGCCACGCGAGAGCTGTGCAAGAGCGATGACGGGGATTTCTAGTTCCCTGGCTAGCGTTTTGAGACCGCGGGAGATTTCTGTGACCTCTTGCACACGGTTTCCCTTGTAACGGTCGGAACCCTGGATAAGCTGAAGATAGTCGACGATGATAATCGAGATACCGTGGTCGTGGGCGGCGCGGCGGGCTTTGTTGGAGAGGTCATAAATCGTCATTGAGCTGGTATCGTCGAGATAAAGCGGGACTTCGCTCATATCGCCAAGGGCGTCGCCGATTTTAGCAAAATCTTCGTCGGAGACATTACCGGTACGAAGCTTCCAGGCGTCAACTCCGGCGATATCGGAAATCATGCGGTCGACAAGCTCGCTTTTGGCCATCTCCATTGAGAAAAATAGCACGCCTTTGTTATCGCCGTTGCGAGTGGCGATATTGTAGGCAAGGTTTTGGGCGAAGGTAGTTTTACCCATGGCCGGGCGGGCGCCGATGATGATCAAATCACCTTTCTGGAAGCCGGCCGTTTTATTGTCAAGATCACGAAAGCCAGTCTTGAGTCCGCGCAACGCACCCTTATTCTTATGCAGCTCCTCAATGCGATCGTAGGCGTCGATGAGGAGGTCGCCAAGTACGCTATAATCAGTCTTGACGGTTTGGTTTGAGACGGCAAAAAGCTTCTGCTCGGCTTCACCAACTAATTCTTCGATTTTGCCATGATTATCATAAACGGCGGTGGCGATATCGGTACCAACCTTGATCAGGCGACGGCGAATCGAAGCTTGGGCGACGAGGTCGGCGTAGGCGTCAGCATGCGAAGCGGTGGGGACGAAATTTGTTAGCTCGGTGAGATATGGTGAACCGCCGATTGATTTGAGGGTGCCTTTGGTTTTGAGTTCAGAAGTTAAAGTCATGAGGTCGATCGGTCGATGTTTTTCGTAGAGATCGGTCATACCTTGGAAGATCGTCGCGTGACGGGGGTCGTAAAAATCCTCGGCGCGCACGGTACTAAGCAGGTCTGGAAAAGCCTGGTCCGAGAGCAGAATAGCCCCGAGCAACGATTTCTCGGCCTCAAGGTCTTGGGGTGGCACACGACCTTCACGATTCGCCGGCTGAGGCGATTCCTCCATAATTACCTCCTACGGAGAAGTGCGCTGCCTACCCTAGAACGGCATATCTCCTTTTACTTCACGTACATCTCCCATTATAGCAGAGATTTGGGAAAGTGTTTCGTCTTTGGGGGTCTGTTTCTCGCCGAGATCGTGTACGGTAACGCTGGCTCCGTTCGCGCAATCAAGCAAAATCTTGAGGTTGTTAGGCTTTTCGAGGATGGTTTTGGTGAATTTGTGCTGCGGATAGAGATGTAAAACTTGGCCATCAAACTCGTAATCAACTTTTTGAAGCTGGAGGTAGATGGCGTCGTTTTTGGCGTGTACTTGTTCAAGAAAGCTTTCCCAAGTAAAAGGTTGATCAGGGCCACGAGACGGCGGTGCAACCTCTGGAACGGCTTCTACGGCCTCTGGCGAGTTCGTAGAGGGCGTTTCTGGGGCGGTTTTGACGGGAGCTTGGTGTTGCGGCGGTTCGGAGATGGGATGTTCTCTAGGGGCTTCAGAAGGCCTTGCAATGGCCTTAGGGGCGTCAGCTTGATTCATGAGGAAGCTGAGTAGCAATTTTACCTCAGGAAAAGGCGGTTGGACCTCGGGGAGCTTCGCGAGCAGTGGTAACAGCTCTGGGCGTGGGTTGGCGATAATGCTGGAAATGAGTTCCGAGGCAATGGTTTCGGGCTTGAGGCCGGTGTTAAGAAGGTCTTTGAGTGTGGTTTCAATCCTAGTATTATCGTTAGCGACATAGCCCTCCAGTAAGGCGTCGAGGGCCTGCGTCTGGGGCAGGCCAAGGGCGGAATTAATAATGTCGGCGGTGATTTCGCCGTCGGAAAGGCTGGAAATTTGGTCAAGCAGACTGAGCGAGTCGCGGAAAGATCCGCCGCCGCGTCGGGCGATTACGGCGAGCGCGTCGTCAGTAATTTGGAGGTGTTCGGCGTCGGCGATGGACCGTAAGTGCTTTTGCATAAGGTTAGGGTCGGCGAGTTTGAAGGTGTGCACTTGGGTGCGTGAGGAAATTGTGATCGGCACCTTGTAGGCATCAGTGGTAGCCATGATAAAAATGACATGTTCGGGCGGCTCCTCAAGGGTTTTTAGTAAGGCGTTCGAGGCGCTTTTGGTTAGCATATGAACTTCGTCGATAATATAGACCTTGTATTTGCCCTTGGTGGGGGCGATGACGGCTTTTTCGCGAAGCTCGCGGATATTGTCGACGCCGGTATTTGAAGCGGCATCGATTTCGATAATATCAAGATAGCTGTCCTCGACTTGATAATCGAAGTTGTTGACGGCGTGAGCAAAGATGCGTGCGACCGAGGTTTTGCCGGTGCCGCGCGGGCCGATAAAGAGGTAGGCGTGCGAAAGTTTGCCCGATTTGAGGGCATTCTGGAGCGGAACGGTAACTTGCTCTTGGCCGATGACGCTTTCAAGCGAGGTGGGGCGATACTTGCGATATAATGCTCGGTGTGGGACAGCGTTGGGGGTTTCCCCTGAGCTAGCGCGTTTGGCCATTACTAGAGAGCAGCCTCAACGGCAGCCCAAGCGGCTTGGTCGTTATTGGCCGGGATAATGGCAGAAACTTGGCTACCTTCGCGCAGGTGGAAGTAAGTCACCGAAGCATAGAGGACTTCGTATTCGCGACCATTAACCTCAATATAATACTTATCATCATGATGGACGAGCGTACCGATCACGGCACGACGCTCGACTGGGCCGATTTGCTTGTAAAGGAAACGGCCTTCGGGAGTAATCGTGAGCTTTAGAATGTCACCTTCAATGAGCTTTGATTTCGAGGCGTAGTTTGCAGGAACTGGGTAATTTTTGCCATCAGGCCCGATCATAATCTGGCCGTCAAAGACGCCTTCAATAATTTTGCCTTCGGGGCTAGAGACAACGGTTTCGCGCGGAGCGGTAATCGCTTCACCATCACCCAAAACGGAGATTAAAAGTTCCTTTGCGGCAGCTAGGTTTGTCTCAGCCTCTTGAATAAGGCCACGCAGTCGCTTGATTTGTTTCTCTGGTAATTCAGACATCACCTCGCATCCTGTCCGTAAATTAACTTTAGTACTGACACCATGATAACGCATCGCTAGATGAAAGTCAACCTGCTATTTTGATAGTTTTCCACCGAAAAAACGGCGGTCGTAATGAAAATGTTGTAAAAAATACATGAAGAATCATCTTGCGGAAAAAGGTTGAATAGGCTTATGGCTGGAGTGTACGAGATAGGGTTTTGATATTGCTAAAGGCTTAATAAGCATAAAGTAAGCCCCCACTCTTGCCGAGTGGGGGCGGTTTTTAATACAGCACGTTGTAGAGAGGCATCTCTAAGCTGTCACGTTTTAGGATTAGGTCCATAGTGGTCTCGGTGTAGTAGTCCTGGCGATCGGTTGACTCGCTGGGAAAGTAGGTGATGATGAAGATCCCGTTGACGTTGGAAGCATAGGCGCGCGGGGTGAAGTTGACGCCGTTGACACTGGCGATGCGAAGCCTGGCGCGGTGGATTATGCAAGCAGAAGCTGCGTTCTCGTCGCGCTCGGTGGAAAGGTTGATGGACTCGTTAAGCTCGATCGAAATGGCGCCGGTGCGCCCAGCGCCGAGCAGGCCGCTGTAAACGTCGTACATGCTGTAGTTGGCGCTGGAATAGAACGCATCAATGTTGTCGGTGCGACCGCTGAAATCGGCGACTACGCGGTAGTAGTAGCCTTTTTCCATCAGATAGAACGGCTCCTTGACGAGCTGGGCAGCTGGGGTGTCGGTGGGTATGTCGCTTCTCCAGCTCTCGTCGGACCACCGATAGAGCTCAACTGGCTCTACGCGTGTCCATTCGCCCAGGTGCGGGTCTTTGGGGTCGATGATTTCCTTGCGCTGGAATTCAAAAGGGTGGTCGATGGTGACGTTATAGCTGAGGCGGACAATGGGCCAGGGCATCATCGGGCTCTCGGGGTCAGCGTCGAAGACGTAGCTCGGGGTAGCGGTATATTGATCGGAAGCTACCCGAGCGTTGTCGCTGGTGGCGAAGGCGGTAGAGGTGAGCAACAAGGCGAGGCACAGAACGAGCGCGAAAATATTCTTCTTCATGAATGAGATTCTCCCCTCATATGGTGTGCTGACAAGGTGCAGTCAACGTTCCCTCCCTGACGTTGAGTAATTTGGCAGCTTCTCAGCCGCATACCTTCATTATAGCACACATACTTGAAAAAGTCAATTGTATTTATGCTAAAATGTTATTAAAAAGTGGGCGAAAAAGAATAAAACCATAAATAGTATTGACAAATATAAGTAAGTGTGCTATAATGGGAGTATAAGGTTTCTGTATTTTAACAAAAAGAAAGGTTGTGCTGCAATGTTAAGCATTTCTGGACGCATGGAGCTGGATAACTGGGAAGGCTTCGAGATCTGTGGTGGGGATCAGGTGCCTGGTGATGACCCCGGTTTCGACGCTCCGGCGCTCAAGATCGCTGGGGCTTACCCCATTAACGGCTACACGGGCGATCCGCTCGATCGAGCGAAGTGGGTGGATTTAGGTATCAACTACGATCCCGACGATAAACTCGATAAGGAGTACCTGCGGCAGATTCAGGAGTTCCAGACGGGGATGAGCGCAATCGTGCGCGGTCAGAATCCGGATTGGAAGCTGGCAGCAGCGCGCGTGTTTTCGGATGGAGTTCAACTGAAATACGTACATGAAGAGTATGGCTTCCAGCTGGTCGAGATCGAGGAAATTCCTTTCTCTCTCACTATCGAGGTGCCGGTGACGGATGACCCGGAGGGTGAAAAAGAGTTATTCCAGATTAGGGTGAGTCACTACTATACGGGCGAACCGTGTGCTACTATTTCCAGGAGCGGCGAGCCGAATCGTTCGTACGAGATCCATACCAGTAACAGCCCCGCCGTGACTATGCCGCGGCCCACTAACAAGCTGGCCAGATGGTTGGCGGAGATGATCTTCCCGGATTATTTCAATAAAAAGCCCAACTATACGGACCGGCGCTTCGGCTTCGGGACTAAGACCTATTTGTTCATTCGTGAAGACTTGCCGATTCGACCGACCGTCAAAGCTGAACCTTAGCAATTTATTTAGCCCCCACTCTTGTTGAGTGGGGGCGATTTTTTATTATAGATTTCAGATTGAAATCTGGAAGGATAGTTTATATATAGCAACGACAAGCCTCTGGGCTGGGCGGACCCAGGCGCGTCGATATGATGGTAATGGTAGGTTTGACTGGGCCAAGCGTGGTAACCTCCGTTGTCTTTTCGTAGCGGCGGAAAGGATACATGTAGTCCGACTCAAGCAGATCTTCGTCGTAGACGCTACCAATGCGCTCGGCATCGCCGGTCACGGTTACCTTGAGGGCGGCGGCGGGGTCGGAAAGTCGGTAAGCGCGCTGCTCGCTGAGCGGCTGGGTGTTGGCGGGGAGATCAGCGGCGGTGAGCCCGAAGTAGAAAACGTGGTGATCATAGATCCCGCCATAGCCGCTCTGGGCTAAACAAAGCGTGCCGTCGGAAATATATTTAATCTCGCCATAATAGACGAGGAAGGTATGAGGCGCGATTTCTTCGGTGACTTCGATGCGCAGCGATCCGAGATCGCCGTCGGGGAGGTAGCTGCTATAAACAGCGGAGACTTTGGCGTTTTCGAGCGGTGCGGCTTCAAGACGGCAGCCGAGATCGAGCGTGCAATAGTATTTTTCGTCGGGAGCGAGCGGCGTGAGGACGTAGAGCCAGTGCTCTGGGATGTCCTCAAAGTCGTCGATCAGCTGCTCGGCCGGCACGTGGCCATCCGCAGTTTCGCGGTAGATTTCGATCGGGCAAGAGATGTAAGCGTAGGTGTCGGGTGCGGCAGAGTAAGGGTCGTTAGATGGGGCGGTCGAGTCGGCGGCATAAGCGGTGTGCGGCAGGAAGACAAAGGCGGCGAGGACGAGAGCAATAGCGAACAGGACGGTCGGAATACGGGAAATGCGGGTTTTCATGGATTTTCCTCCTTCGATTTTTGAAGATTGTCTATTGTATATAAAACTATTCGATTGCAAGGTACGTGAATTGCCCCCCAACCAATTAGCACCGTTTTATTATAACATAAGCATCATGAAAAAGAAGGTTTTTGGATGGAACATTCAGATCCGTGACAAAGATTTTCGACTCACCAACAACCGTTACGGTATCGTCACCGCCTTCTTCATAATCAGATGCTATAAGCACCATTACCCCGACTTATATAGCCGGGGTTATTTTTGTGCGGACCTATGCCCTTTCAGGATATTTTGTGGGCCTATTTCTATGAGGTATTTTGTATTTCTATACAAAAAACTAGACCCCATCGCTGAGGTCTAGTTCCCTGTGTTGCAACTTACTAGCTAAATAAACTAAATGTTAAGAATCGATCGGTAATTAAGCCAATTCGACAGTAGCACCAGCTTCTTCCAAGGTTTTCTTCATGGTTTCGGCGTCAGCCTTAGCAACCTTCTCTTTGACGGTTGCTGGAGCGCCATCGACGATAGCCTTAGCTTCGCCAAGACCAAGACCGGTGATTTCCTTTACGGCCTTGATGACGGCAATTTTCTGAGCGCCGGCGTCTTTCAAAACGACGTCGAATTCAGATTTGCCTTCGTCGGCAGCAGCGCCACCTTCGGCAGGAGCAGCAGCGACGGCGACTGCAGCAGCAGCCGGCTCGATGCCGTATTCATCTTTAAGAACGTTTTTGAGTTCGTTGACCTCAAGAATGGTCATGTTGACCAATTGTTCGGCCAATGCTTTGATATCTGTAGCCATTGTAAATCCTTTCTAAAATGTAGTCACAGTCTCGCATTCGCTTTTATGGAGACGTGTCGCTCGAACCTGTCGTTACAGGTCTCGCGCACTGCATGCTCGCTCGTAAGCTCCGCACCCTCCATAAAAAGCAAAATGCAAGCCTGTGTCTTTGTTTATAAATGGGTTTTAGTAATTACTTGATTACTGATTAATTTGCCTTAGCCTCTAAGCCAGAGACAATCCCAGACAGACCACCTGCGAGTGCGGAAATAGTATCCGTAGCTGGCGAGAGGAGCTGTGCGACGACCTGAGCGATAAGCTCGTTCTTGGATGGCATCTTCGCCAAAGTGGCGATTTCAGCCTGATCCATCGACTTGCCTTCGTTCGAGAAGCCACCAACGAGCTCGAGAGCAGGATGAGTTTTAGCAAACTCGGCTAAAACTTTTGCTGGAGCGACTTCGTCGTTGTCGGAAATCGCGTAGACGAGCTGGCCGGTAAGACCGGTCGTGTCAGTGTCTTTGTAGATCGCAATCTCTTGCATGGCGACGCGGACCAGGCGGTTTTTCACGACCTTGATCTTAACGCCGGCTTCGCGGGCGGCTTTGCGGAGCTCTTGGAGCTCAGCAACGGTCAGACCTTGGTAACGCGCATAAGCCGTGAGCTTTGCGTCGTTTAAGAGAGCGGTCAAATCAGCAACCAAAGTATCTTTTTTTGCTTTGGAAATTGCCATAAAAGTTCCTTGGTTAATGTTGATAAGCGCAAAATAATGGATTTTAAGCTTGTTTTAAGCTTTAGATCATTTTTGCGAAATTTTTGCTAGCAAGTTGTTAACTTTCGTTACCCTGCAAGACCCCTAAGAGATGTTCCTCGGTAGCATAATTAAGAGCCTATGGACCCCTTTCTGGAGAAAGGTGTCCAACCTCCAAAGACCAGAGTTATTTCTTCACGAAAAGCGCGGTTTCCGTGAAGAAATTGATTCTGTTTTGTAAAGCTCCGCCACTGTCTTTAGAATAACTGCATTCATTTTAGCAAAAATCTTGGCGAAAGTCAAGAGGCGAAAGACAAAAATGAGCCCCGGGTCATCAGACTCGGGGCGGGTTGAATCACGCACTTTATTCTATGGAGGGGTTCTCGACGGTTTGGTCGTTGACGGAGTCTGAGGGTCGTGTAACGTTGTCTATACAATAGACGTTAAAGATGTTGTAAGCCCAGACATCGGTGGGAAATATGAACGATCCAAGCGTAACAATAAAGATCAGCATTCCAACGGCGTTAAATTCGGGGCCGTCGAGCAATCGGCTAAGGATGGGGCACATAGCCGTATAGGTCATTAAAGATGTGAGAACCGTTGATATGAATAATCCGCTACGACGATAGCCGACGGTGGCGATGAAAAGGACGATTACGCCGATGGCATAAAGGTAGCCAGGGTTGGGACTGGTAGGATCTTTCACGATGTTGGGGTAGGTGAGGAAAATACCGAGGCCGTAGAGCAGACAGGTGGTGAGGATGAGCTTCGTGCGGGCGGCTTTGTAGCGCGGCATGTCAGTGTCGCCCAGAAAGCGCGGCTGGAGCCGGTGGAGTTTGCGGAGGCAGAAGAAGGTGTCCATGAACGGGGCGCCAAAGGTGAGAAGGACCAGAGGAACGAAGATGAGCCATAGGTACCAGGGGAGGACATCGTTGGCTGTGCGCTGGAAGTTGGGCCAGGTCTGGAGAAGGTCGCCAACAAACTGCTGAAGAATCGACATAATAGTCACTCCTTTGAGAATAGTGGTTCGGATATTAAGGTTCTTCGCTAAACAAGCTGCTCGGGCTTAATATCCGAGCCGATGTTTATATTTTATAACTAGAATAACGTCTTGTCAATGTCAGCGTATTCTCTCAGCACGTTGTCCCCTTTTTCATGATTATCTATGGCAGTTAACGGAGGAGTTTCGTCCGCAGCGGGAATTTATATATTGGTGCCGGAATACTACGCAATATGGCTATACATGGCCACTGGTGGAGCTTAACGAGTACGTCACTAGCAAATGCCTACAATTTTCATGACAACGGAGTAGAGCTAAGAAGCCAATCGTATCTGCGAGAAGATGCTTATTCCCTCCGTTGTCTAGCCATAGAGTAATATCAAGGGAGGATGAAGAGAAGGAATGAGATGCACAGAAATAGGGATGTTGTGAATTTTACAACATTTTTAAGAGTTTTCTTTTTTGCTTGGCGAGGCGACCTGGTGGATGCGGGAGGTGGGCGAGCGGGAGATTGGAAAATAGGGTGGATTTTGAGGGAGTTTGTGGTATAATGAATACATCTTGGGGATTCGCCAAGTGGTAAGGCACCGGGTTCTGGTCCCGGCATTCGGGGGTTCGAATCCCTCATCCCCAGCCATAGTAAAAACCGGACCCTTTGGTCTGGTTTTTACTATCCGGTAGGCAAGATTGGTGTTAAAAGGAATGGGACTCGTTATTAAGTGTAGTGGGATTTTGCTTCCCCCATTCCTTAATATTGATACAATAGTGACATGGACGAAAAATTCGATGTTTTAGATAAATGGGGTGTACGTACGGGTGAGGTGGCGGGGCGTGATAGGTGCCATATTGAAGGACTTTGGCATCGGGCGGTAGTGGTCTTTGCCGTGAGTACGGATAATCAGCGAGTGTTATTGCAAAAGCGAAGTGCTAAAAAGAAGCTTTGGCCGAACTGTTGGGATTTGACGGCGGGTGGACACGTGCTGGCCGGCGAAATTGGCTACCAGGCGGCGGTTAGAGAAACAGAAGAAGAGATTGGTTTAGAACTAAAACCGGGAGATTTGCTTTGTATCGGTTCGTCGATCTCAGAGAATATTAAAGATGAAATTATTAACCGGCATTTTAATGAATATTACGTCGTGCATAAGGATGTGGACTCAGCTTTATTAAAATTGCAGCCAGAGGAAGTCCAGGAAGTTAGATGGGTGGATTGGCGGGAAATCCGGGAGCGGGTGCGGAATGACTATGACGGTTTGACGGATAAGATAGGTTGCTGGGAGAGTTTGCTGGACTATCTGGAGAGCATACAACAATAACCCATATAAATTTAGCCCCGCATGTTGGTTCTGCGGGGCTTTTGGCGCAACGAAGGCTGGCAAATGTTGTGTATTTGCGTCGAGCTGGGCGTCAGGTTTCTTGCAGTAACTGCTCGATGGCGGCCGGAAGATTGCCATGGTAGCCGATTTGATTCAGCCGGTCCATTAGCGTAACCTTGGGTCGGTGCAGCCCGCCACAGCAGCGAATTTGCTGAATAGTCTCCTGGGCGGCGGCTTCCAGACTGTCGAATGTGGTGTGGCGGCAACCGAAATATTCTTCCCAGCTCTTGTAGAAAAGTTGCTCGATCATAAGATTGTTGTGGTCGTCGAGCGGAGAGTAGGGGCGAACATCGGCGTCGGCATAGCGTTCTTCGTAAGTCATGAGCGGATCGGCCCAGAGTACTAAGAGCTTACCGTTAAGGGCGCAGGTCGTGGCTTCGACGATCGTACCAGAATCAGGCTCGCGACCGCCGAACGGCGTCAGGTTGGCAAAAATGATGTCGCACTGCGAGGCCAATAGAACATCCTTCAGAAGACAAATGCGGGCTTGAGCGCTCTCGTTGTAGCTGGCGAGGTCGGTATTGGCCGGGGTAATAGCCTCGAACTCGGGGATGCTGGAGATAGCTAAGTTTTGCTGTCGGGCACGGGCTTCGGACTCGCTCCACTCCTCGAAACGGCCGTCAGGTAGCCTGCGTGGAAAGAGATCGGGCCCAGCACTGTAACATTTGTAGCGTTTTTGGTTCATAAAGAACACCACCTTTCTGAGATAATTATAACATAGGGAGACAGGGCTAGATTAAATCGGAGTTAAGGTAATAGTAGTATTCTAGCAGTTCGCGGGAGTAATTTTTAATTACAGCGAGGTGTGAAGCGTCGCCTTCGCGGGTACGGACGGGTTTCCTTGCAGAAGTTTTATCATTGTCTTCGGGGCTTGCACCATTAGGGTCACGTGACGGGACAATTAGCATACGAGTGATGCCGATTTGCTCGACGAAAGCTGGGTTGTGACTAACCATGATAATAGTGCCAGTATAGGTGGCAAGATTTTCGCCGATGATTTTTTGGGTTTCGGGGTCGAAATGGTTAGTAGGTTCGTCGAGAATAATCAGGTTAGCGCGCTGAAGAAGGATTTTGCAGAGAGCAACACGAGCTTTTTCACCGGGCGAGAGTACATTGACTTTCTTGTCTACGTCGTTGCCGTAAAAAAGAAAATTAGAGAGCGCGCCGCGAAGCTCGGTATCTGTAAAATCATAAGAGCGGACATTTTCGAGGATGGTGCGAGACTCGTCGAGAATTTCTAGCTCTTGAGCGTAGTAAGCAATCGAAGTGTGTTGGCCGAGGATGACAGAGCCGTTTAGTGGTTGAAGCTGACCAACGATGAGTTTGAGAAGGGTAGACTTACCAACGCCGTTTTCGCCAACGATTAAGAATTTTTCGCCACGAGTGAGCGAAAAAGACAGACCGTCGTATAGCAGTGGACCGTTCGGGTAGGCAAAGGAGAGGTTTTGTAGTTCAAGCGGCGTTTTGGTGCTTTGTTTGGCGGGGGAAATATTAAGGTCGACCCGCTTATACTCTTGTTCTCTGGTTTCGAGCTCAGCAAGCTTTTTGGCTAGAACTTTTTCGCGTTGGTGACCCATGCCGATCAAGGCAGTGTTACTACGCTTGGCGGCGCGAGCGCGAGCGACAAACTCGGAAAGACGCTTAATTTCGCGTTCCTGCTCGGTAATACGAGCGTCTTCAGCGGCTTTTTCTTCGGCATATTGACGGCGAAAGGCGGCGTAATTCCCTTTGTAGACTTTCGTCTTGTGGGTGGTTTTGTTGACGAAAAGAGTTTTATTCGTAATGGTGTTGAGGAAGTCGACGTCATGCGAAATCACTAGCACGGTGCCGTGATAGTTGCGAAGGAAGTTAGTAACGAATGCTTTAGTTTCGACATCGAGATGGTTAGTGGGCTCGTCAAGCAGTAAAAGCCCAGCATTCTCGAAAAGAACCCGAGCGAAGGCGACTTTTGATTTTTGACCGCCAGAGAGCTCCTTCATGGGGCGATCCATGAGGTCGGAAAGATGCATCTTATCAAGAACTTTGAGCAGCTCGTAATCAAAGTTAGCAAGGTCGTAAGAATCGATCAGGTCCTGAAGCTTAGTAATGCGGTCGAGGATTGCATTGCTATTAGGATATTTAGCGAGTTTTTCGTATTCAGAATTTAGTTCGTCTTGGAGCTGGTCAACCGGGCGCCCCGAAGCGACGTATTCCCAGACGGTTTCAGTATCGTGTTCGGGCGGGATGGTAATTTCTTGCGGAAGGTGACTAAGGCGGAGGTTTTCAAGAACGATTTCGCCGTCGTCAAGCTGTTGCTCACCGAGAATAATGCGGAAAAGCGTGGTTTTCCCGGCGCCGTTTACGCCAACAATGCCGACTTTGTCGCCAGTTTCGAGGTCAAAATTACAGTCATCGTAGATGATCTTAGTGCCGTAGGCAAGTTGAAGATGAGTGGCTTTCATTATTATATTATATTATAGCATATTTTAAGCTATTTTTCTTGTAGGGCAGAGATATGCTCGTTGCGAATAGCGGTCGTAGGAAGAATACGGGCGGCTTGGAGATTGGCGCGGAGGCTGGTAAGTTCGGCGACAGAGAGTTCACGAGCGTTCGGCTTAGCAAGAATGGAGCTGATTAGACTGCGGAGTGCGGGTTGGAGTACGACGTGACAGTTGGTTGGGAGGTTGGTAATTGATTTTAACACCGTGTCGCTACCAAAAACGATGATGGAATAGATTGGAGTGCTAGACGGAAAGAGCTCGCTAAGTGCGGCAATATGGCTAGCGTTTTGGCGAATCGGGTTGTAGAATTGGTGCTTTTCTTGGCCGAAGTTTAAAGTTTGAGTCCAGTAGCGTTGGATGCCAGTACCGTAGATCCAGCCACCAAAATCTTTGGATTCAAAAACGAAAACTCCTTTTGGCCCAAATGCGATGCAATCGATTTGGGCAACTTCTGATCCTGGCAAATTACGCAGCGTAGCAAGGTCGAAGTTAGCTTTTCGCCGGTCATAAATATGCGAATGGCGAAAGTCGACCTTTGGAAAGTAGCAATCGGGGAGGATGTTTTCTGGAGCAAAAATATGTTGGAGACTAAAAACTAGACGATGTTCGGCGGGGGTAAGCTGGACCGGGTAGGGTGAAGTGACTTTGGTACCACGGATTTTATAGTTTTCGGCGTTTTTCATGGTTTTATAATAAATATAAATAGACTGAAAGCCATTGCAAAACGGTTCCAACGATACAAAGAAAATGAAAAATGCTGTGCATATATTTTCGGTTCGCGCCAATGCCGTAGAGGATCGCTCCGATCGAGTATGCCACGCCACCAAGAAGCAGCAACAAAACGCCGCCAAAATGCATATGCTCAAGCAATTGTGGTATGCCGATGAGGATACTCCAGCCGTTGAGCAAGTGACAGACGACTTCTAGTACTTGGAAACGATCAGTATTGATGGCAGAGAAAGTAATGCCGATAATGCTGATGACGGCGACAAAAGCAAACATCCACCAACCCAGGCTACCACCGACACCAAGCAATGCGACGGGGATATAGGTACCGAAGACGAGCAGAAAGACATTACAATGATCTAATACGCGGAGAACTTTTTTGCCGGTAAGGCGTGGTGAAAGTGCGTGATAAACGCAAGAGATCACATAAAGGATGATCATAGTAGTGCCGAAGATTGAGACGGTTACGTATTGGAGCGCGGTGTTGGCTTTAACTAACATTAGCACAAGCGCGACGATGCTGAATATGCCGCCGAGCCCATGGCTAATGGAGTTAATTAGTTCTTCAGCGAGAGAATATTTTGGGATACGAATTGACATAACTTTATTTTACTACGAAAAACATCAAAAAGTGCGATGTTGCCACCGCACTTTTAGGGGCTTAGTTATTTTTTAGTTTTACTAGCCGACTTAGTTGCCGCACGGCTGCTTGCGGTTTTGGTTGCAGCCTTAGTAGTTTTGGTAGTCGACTTAGCGGTCCTGTTCAGAGCTTTCTTCATGCCAGCGGCGCTCTTTGGCATTGGTCGTGGCTTGCGGTTGTTGGCGGCGCGAGTTGCAGTTTCGAGGTCGAGGTATTTACGTAGGGAGAAGTAGGTCGCAAAAGAGCCCGCAAAGATTAGAAGCGTGACGAGGATAAAACCTTGGGACAGGATGGCGCTAGCGAAATATTGTTCGAAGATTGGGGCAACATATTCGCTAATAATCCCGGTGTTTGGCACAAAGGCGACTTCGCCGAGTGGGCCCGTATAGATAAGATCGCCATCAATGATATCTGAAGGGATAGTTGGTAGTTGTGGCAGGTCGTTGCTAGGAGTGTCAGGAGTGGTTGGTTCTTCTGGAGCGGTTGGGTCGGTCGGGGTAACTGGAGGTAGCTCGGTCTTTTTATAGACCACAGTATGCTCGACATCTTGGGTTGGCACGGTCCCAGAAACGACTGGTTCATCCGTAGTATAACCTTTCACTTCTGGTGACGGAACGTTATAAGGGTCGCCTTCAGCATAGGATTCAACGTAGGGGTCTACTAGTGTATTGCCTTGTTCATCTACGTAGTTAATCGTAACAGTATGCTTGGGCTTTGTGGGTTGATCAGGGTTTTCTTCGGGGGTCTTGGAATAGACTACAGTGTAAGTCAGATCTTCGTCGCGCATTGTGCCGGTAATCACGGTCTGGTCAGGAGTGTAACCGTTAATATCTGGCGAGTCGATCGAGAAATCTTGCCCGATCGTAACGACGCGAGAGATAGGATCGTGAGCGATAGTATGTTCTTCGTCGTCATAGACATAATTTACAGTAACCGTGTGTTCGGAAACGACTTCTTCTTGACGGCCAGTGTAATTGAGCTGAGTATGATCGTAAGTTACGCCGGAAGCTCCGCGAAGCTCAGTATAGAAGCTAGTTAGAGCTGTGATAGTGCCGGTCGGGTTGTCGGAGGTCTCGGCAAAGTAGCGGAAATAGAGCGTATCGCCAGCTTGACCGTGCGGAGCCATCTGGATTGATTCGGCAAGTTTGAAACCCTCTGCAGAGTTGAGTGGTGCCGAAATCTCGATATTTTGCCAAGAATCTGGATCATTTGGAGTCTTGGTAAAGTAAAGGGTGTTTATGTCGAGCGGGATAAAACCACTATTGGTGATATTCTGTTCGGTGCCATTCTCGTCAGAAGTTTTTGAGCTATCGTTGATATAAGCAGCAATACGCTCAAGGTTGAGAATGTTTTCTGGGTCACGGTTAGTGATACTAGTATTGTACTGGACTAAGTTGCTAGCACTTTCGCCAACTTTACCGATAATTTCCCCTTCGAGATTGCTGTCGGCAGAGATTGGCCAGTTCATGTTCGAGATGGTGATGCGAGTGTTCGACTCGGAGGTACTACGTTCGGCGTAGAAAAAGTCCAAGTTTACGACGTCGCCTGATTTTAGCCCAAGATCATAAGTAGTAGTTTCTGTTTTGCGCGGGCAGGCATTTTCGACTTGGCTATTATAGATGTCGTAGCCGACCATGCGAGGGTCTTTTACATTCTGCTGGCGGCAAGAGGCGTCGGCAACGTTGTTAACGGTGGAAACGATTTTGCCATTTTGGTCAATTGTGAAGTACCCTTCTGTATCCATGTGGAGGCCGCCGAGGTCTAATACGAGTTGCCCATCTAGGAAGACCCAAACGTCATCGTCGCCACTAAACCAGAATTGTTCTGAACCGTCGGCGGAGATTTTCATCGGAATTCGCATGTGAGCAGTAAAGTGGAAGTTGTGCCCAGTGTTAGTAGCTTCATCGCTGTTTGAAAAATCTACATCATCGAGTGGGAAAGTTCCCTTGCTACCGTATTCGTAAGTATTGTTACCGGTGCGGTGGAAAGTAACTTCACGTTCGTATTTTTTCGACAATTGCTTGCCGTTCTCATCGGTGGTCTCGTGGAACCAGCGATAGAAGTTGTCTGTCGGCTGGACTGGTTCGTTACCAGTAACATTGGCGGTAAAGACATCGTGGTAGGCATTCCAGGCGTCAGTGCTATTAGTATATGACGGGACTGGTAACCCATCGACGCCAAGTTGGTTTTTGACGATGTTTTTAATAATCCCTTTTGCGTAGAGACGACAAAGCGACCATTCGAATTGGCGGTCGGGATCATTACAATCGTCTTGGCGTTGGTCCCAATAAGTGATCGGAACAGTAATGCTTTCGGGGTTACCAAGTGAGGCGACTTCCCAAGAAGATGGGATACCGTTCTCGTTAGCAACGCTTTCGAGAGACATTGCTCGGACTAATGACGAAACACCGATGATAGCTAGCACTAAGAATGACACGCAGGCCATTACTCGAGCGACTGAGCATATGTAGTGTTTCATAATTTTTTGTTTATATTTTTTCATATGCATCCTTTATATAATATATAAAACTTATGTATATTATATAGCGTGCTTATGTTTAGGTCAAGCTTTTCTGGTTGAATCCTCTTGCGCTAAGAGTACTGACCGGGTATAATGGTAGCGTAGGTGACTGGGTGGTGAGTTCTTTAGATGCCACTTAGTAGCTTAACAACTATTTAGGAGGTGCATGAAAAATGCATGAGGATTTGCGCAACAATGTCTTTTTCCAACATCCGATGAATCTTCTGATGTTGGAAGGCGGCCCTTTGCCGGTGTATCTTCCACAAGAACTGGCCATGAAGTATATCCAGTTGGCAAAGAGCGGGGAGTTGCCGACGGAGGAGCAGGTGGAGGCGGTGCGCTCCGGCGTGATCGACTTCTGCAAGAAGTTCCACGGTGAGGACGCCGAGGCGTTCCAGCGGGATGTCGACGGCATTGGCGAGACCTGGCCTGAAATGCACGATCGTTTTGCCAAGAGCTTGGGTCTGACTCAGTTGATGCTGGATTATGGCGTTAATTCCCGCTACTTCTACCAGTATCTCTATATCACTGGTCATAGATTCTACGGACTGGCACTGGTGGCCAAGGATGGCTACGCGGTTTCGGTGGCAGCGGGCAAGATGTCGGTTCCGGTGCTGGAGAAGGTGCCGGAGGGCGACTGGATGCTGATAGTCTGCGTTGAGGAGCCGAGTCACCCGGGCAGGCGGTTTACGGACGGCGCTGTTCAGAGTATCCTGAGGAAGGCAAAGCGGATCTTTGACGGTGGCGCGGGTTTGGCTTCGGCCTATTGGAACTACGGCTATCCGTTGGGTCAGCTGGGACAGGAGATCGTGCTGTGCGACAATGACGACCGACTGCTGGGTTATTTGCCGTTGGTGTTTGGTCGTTCGCTGGAGGAACTGGCAAGTATTGGCGTCAAGGTCGTCATCAGCGACCTTATGGACGAGATGGCACGGCCAGAGCACGCTGGCAAGTTCAATGTGGTGCGGTTGACGGGGCTGTTGTCCTATTTCCCTGATCCGGCCGACAAGCGTAAGATTATGCGGCTGGCGCTTAAAATGTTGGCGCCTGGTGGTGTAATTCTTGTCGATGAATGGGTGATGGGGATGTCGCTGGTACGGACGGCCTTGACTCAACTTTGGCCGATTGATCCGAAAGATCCGCACCGGCTGGACCCGGCGCCGAACAGTGCGACGGCGATAGCCGGTATGGGCGCGATCTGCAAAGAATTGGGCGTGTCGCAGTATCTCTATCTCGGCGATTATTGCAACGGCAATTCGGTTTGCTGGACACAGCAGCACACAACGCCGAAGTGTGTACTGTTCGTCATCGGCGACGATGTTGAGGCGGGTATGCTGGATATGATACCGGGTTCGGCGCTGCCCAGCATCGTCTGAGTTTTGCACCTTAGCTCTTTTGCGTGGGGTCCCCTAGCCGTTTGGCTAGGGGACGTTTTTTGTTGGTGGTGCTTGACGAGTATAAAATACCTGTGGTAAACTTAGGTTAAGTATTTTGTAGGAGGTTATGTGAGTCTCATATCAATTTTGTTGGTGACGATCGCAATTTTGTCGTTTGCTTTCGGTCTGCTAACGCTTATTGGTTCATCAAAGGCGGACCGAGCGCGTTCTGCTTGGTTCTGTTTCGCTACGATCGGTTCGACGATTTGGTCGGTCTCGATCGCGGTGTTTTTGGCTTTAGAGCCGACGGCGACGACCGTAGAACCATGGATCTATGGTATCTATATTACGCCGATGTTTATGATGGTCGGGATGATGGGCTATTCATCTTGGCGCTATCGTAGTGGGAAGATTTTGACGGTATTAGATTTGCTGTTTATGGTGGTGCTGTCGGTACTAATGGTCTACGATAAAGGTCTACTCTATGAGTCCTACGAGCTCACGACGGCTGGTAATTCAGTCACGCTTACGGGCGGGGTCTTCTACATTGTTTATATGATTTTCTATTTTGTTTCGGATACGGCATTCCTGTTGTATTCTTGGCACGCCGTGCGGCACTCTCGAACTAAGCATGTCAAGAATTCAGCCTTGCTGCTAATGATTGGTTTTGCGATTACCGGTGTGTTTACTTTGACGACTGATTTGATTCTGCCTTTGTTCGGTATCTATAATTGGATCTGGGTAGGGCCACTATTTATTAGCGTAACGATTGCGGCATATTTTTACGCGATCTTGAAATACCACATGATTTCGGTGGCATCGCGTTGGCTTCAAACGGCGACTTACGCTGTGGTTGGTTTGACAGGCGTGGCGGTGTATATGTTGCTTTTCTATACGATCTTTACGGCATTGTTCAAGATTCCGAATCCTTCGACGTCGGTTTTGGTCTTGAATTTCTTGATGATCGTAATCGTATTGTTGCTCATGCCAGTCATTCGTGAAATCAGTGCAGTTCTGCGTTCAATGATTATGGTGGGACAAGTCGATATTGCTTACGTGATTAAAAAATTAAATCACTTAGCAACGCGTAACGTGGATCTACGGGATTTAGCAGGATTCTTAGCGGATCATCTACACTTCACTTACATCGGATTTATTATAAATGGTCGGCTCTACGGATCGAAGTCTTTGGCGATGTCGCCAGAGGAATTGTCAGCGATTTCGCATCTGAAATCTTCTGGGCGTGATATTTGGCAGCAGCCTAATAAGGCCGTACAGACAGCCTTTGATGAGCTAGGGTTGAAAGCGGTAGCAGAACTGCGAAATGCGAAGGGTAAAACTTTTGGTCAGTTAGTAGTTGGGAAGCCGCTTGGCAAGTCTAGCTTTGAACGCCGCGATCTGATTCAGCTTGAGATGATTATTAATCTAGTTGCGACCGTGATTGATTCTGAGAAACATCTACGGGCATAGACGGGCGAGATCTATAAGGAAGAGAGGAGAGACGGATGACGGCTGCGAAAATGATGCACCAGACCAAGATGATGATATTGTTGTCGCTAAATGCGGTGGTGATATTGATTGTTGGTGTCATGATTTTTTCGGCGATCAGCCTGAACGGTGGAATTGAGTTCAAGGTAGTGGCCGAGCGTAGCGACATGATAAATGATGGGCTTGATCAGCTAGAGTTGCTAGCGCCTGGTTTTGAAGAATTGGCGGAGCCAACCACGATCCCGCCATCGGGCAATGGCGGTGGCTCATCCGGGATTGGCAATGGCGGGGGTACATCATCTTCGTCGGGTGGAAGTTATGTTACCGGTAGTAGCACTTCGAGTAGCGGTGGAATTAAAGGTATGAATGTGCCGCGCGGTGAACTTTGGGAAGAAACGGCAATTACGATTTATCAAACAGCGGATTTTGATATTTGCGTGGGCGGTGGGTTGTCCGGATTGGGTGACATGTATTGGCAAACTAGTAACCCGTCAGTAATTAAAGGGTTTATTAATTCAGCTCGGACTTGGCTCGGATATAGTTCGGAGACTTGTCGCTATCCAGTAATTGTTGGGACGGGTACGACGACGATTACGGCTGGGACTTATGATGGGTCACGCTATGACAAAATTACGGTGACGGTGATTGCACCACCGGTAGAGCAATGGAAGCGTGATGTTCTGAATCTTGTAAATCAAGAGCGAGCCAAGAATGGTTTAGCGGCACTGACATGGGGTACGACGTGCGAAAGTGCGGCAAATACGCGGGCATTAGAGATAGTTACGAAATATGCTCACACCCGTCCAGATGGTTCGACTTGGTCGACGGCTTGTCCGGTGCCTACAACTGGCGGTAAGAGCGGCGAGAATCTGGCTGCGGGTAATTCCGTAGTGTCGCCGGCAACAGTGGTAGCCTCATGGATGAACTCTCCAGATCACCGGAAGAATATTCTAGATCCAGATTTCAAGCATTTGTCGGTTGGGTTTGTGTTTGATCCGAACTCGGCTTACAAAACTTATTGGTCGCAGTATTTCACAACTTATTAGAGAGACATTGTGGTATAATGGGGGCATGAAGTTGAAAAATCTAGAGAAGTTGGTGGAACGTGCACGAGTGAGTTTTTTAGGGTCGGTGGACGAGAACGGTATGCCGAATATTAAAGCGATGTTGCGCCCACGTCAGCATATCGGGCTGAAAGAATTTTATTTTTCGACTAACTATTCCGCGATCCGGACGCAACAATATTTGAAGAATCCTAAAGCTTGCTTATATTTTTATCGTAAAGGTTTGATTAGCTATGCAGGCTTGATGCTGCGTGGCAAGATGGAAGTTCTGACTGATCAGGAAAGTAAAAACTTGCTATGGGAACAGGGCGACACAAAGTACTATACGCAGGGCGTAACTGATCCAGACTATTGTGTCTTGAAGTTTACGGCTGAGAGTGGACGTTATTACCAGGATCTGCGCAGCGAAGAATTAGAGATTCGCTAAGAGGTTATAGTCATAATTGAGAGCTAGCCTCGGTTATGACATGCTCGAGGAGTGTGCCGAGTTTGGTGATCGGTGCGTAACTTGGGAAATTTTGGGTCAGTACTACGACGGTATAATGACGGCCTAGGGCCGGGAATTCGACAATAGCTGCATCGGCATAGGTTGTCCAGCTGCTACCATTCCAGTTCCAGCCGACTTTGTTATAAACTTTGGCCTGGTTAGAGAACCCGCTAGGTAGGCCTTGGCGCCAATCATATTCGGTGTTGGGGGCGACCATAGTGGGGGGTTGGTTCAACATCGAGTCGGCGATACGACGCCAAAGCGACTCGGGTAAGTCGTCGTGGTCGTAATAGAGTTTTAGCAACTTGGTAAGGTCGCTAGCGGTTGATTCGAGGCCAAGGTTGGTAGTGCGTTCGAGATTGAGATCGTTGATTAATTTTTGCACACGAAGCGAGCGTGTGGTGCTGTTGCGTAGCGGGTCGGCGCAACCATTATAGGATTCGCGAATCGCGAGATCGAGACATTCCCCGATAGTATAACTCCCGGCGCGATAATCGGTAGAGGTGGTGAAATAGTCGTTGAGTTTTTCGGCGCCGCTAGCAACTTGACGGTAGCCGTCGTAAACGTAAAAGAGTTTGTAGACTGAAGCGACATCAAAAACTCGGTTAGGCTGATAGCTGGCAGCGATACGATCGTGGTCAAGGTCGTAAATCATAAGGCCGACTTGGCGATTAGTAGTCGTGAGCCAAGAATCAACGGTGGGTTGCAGGCTAATAAAACTATCCTCGGGCTGTGGCTCGGAGTCTGTATTAGGCTCGTCGACATTGCCGCTGTCGCCAGTCTCGCCTCCAGGTTTAGTAATATTGCTACCATCATCGCTACCATCATTGTCGTTACTCTCTTCGCTGATAGCGGCTCCACTATGTTCTTGTATAAGTCGACAAGTTACTATGCTAGTAAACAGTATAAGCACGGCCACAGTGAGGCTGACGAGTGCGATTTCGGCTCGAAAATATTTTTTGTGCGCCATGATATATTATTGCCCTCCTGGGCGAACACGGTAAAGCCGATCGATGAAGCTGGCGGCAGAAGCGTCATCCATAAGTTTGGTCTGGAAGCTGGAATCATAGATGGTTGGTACAATACGGGTCTGAAGAAGTTGCCCTTTGTAGAAGTAGTGTACTAGGATAAGGCTGCGCGTAGTCCCCGGCCACCAAGTTTGATCAAAGAATAGGTTACCTAGACCGTAATAGATTGCGCCATCGTCGTAGAGCTCAAAGGTTTGCGGTTGGTGAGCGGAGGTGCCGACTACGATATCGGCGCCGAGATCAATTAAATGACGGAAGAAAGTAGACTGCGAACCATGGCCAGCATAAGCCGCGGAAGAATCGGCGTAATCACAGGTGGTGTCTTCTTTGGTGTTGACGTAGGAGTTACACTCATTAAATTGGATATCAATAATAATGAAGTCGCCGCGTTCTTTGGCACTAGCAATGTCGGCAAGAGCTTTTTCTTCAGTGTAGAAGTTGGCGCCGGGCGTTGCGTCGAGGGTGTAGCCGCCGGTAGAAAGGTTGTAGGCGAGCATAGTAATATTAGTCCCCTTTTCAGAAATTTCGAGCGGAAGAGCAGCTTCGGCGGCGGTTTTGCCACCGCCAACGGTTTCGATACCAAGTTCCTGGTATTTAGCAATTGTATCAAGAGCGGCTTGGTCGCCACAGTCTTGATTGTGGTTACCGGTCAGCTCGACAATGTCGAGGCCTATATTAGTGAGAACGTCAATCATACCAGGCAGCGAGCAGATGGTACTAGTGTGCGAGCCGACGGGTGCACCGGTCGAAAAGGAGGACTCGTTGCTGGTATGGGTTTTATCGAAACTGCTAAGAAAAGTTCCGATGTTCTCAGCAAAGTAGGAGCCGTTCCCGACTTGGTTGAGTTTGAGATTCATCTCGCGCGAGAGCGCGGTGACGCCGGTTTGCGCGAAAGTAAAAACAGTATTCTGGTCGGGAAAAGTGGCGATATTCTGGCTTAACTTTTCATTAACTTTAGCAACATCTAAATCTGACCCGGAAAGGTTGTAGTACTGAAAAATTGCACCAGAATTAAAATTATCAAGATAATAATCATCGTCTATGTCGAGCAGTTTTACCGTAAAATCAAGATCCCAGATCGAGATTAGATTGGCGCTTTTGGCTTCATTTTGCGAGATGGTCGAATCTCCAGTGCCGAAGTCTGTTACCGGGACAAGGATGTCGTAGAGGACATGATTAGAGTCGACGGGAAGCTTGTTGAATGATTTACTAGTAGAGATAATAACGTCGGATTCTAGCTCGACATCACCGAGGTTGGTTTGAATAAAATCACGGTCAACTTCGCTGGCGGTTTCGTCAAAAACGATCTTGCCAGGCTCATGAAATACGCCTGTGTTCGTGATGAGTTGAAAACCAAAGAAGGCGACGAGGCTTAGCGTCAAGATAGTAATGACGATGGCGCCGATTCTGATGCCGAGGCGAGATTTTTGAGATGCGTCGGAAGGTTTAGTGCTACTGTTTGAGGTTTTCATGGCGGTATTGCCTGTATCTTTTTGCGGTAAAGTTTTGGTTTTGGCGGTTTGTTCCGCATCCGACATATAATACACCTCTCTTGTTTTAGAAATTGGTTCCCTTTTCTTTATTATAACACGCTAGCGGAATGTTAATCCAAAAATATTGACGCGCGTAAGGTTTGTGCTAAAATTAAGCTAGAAAGTTTTAAAATAAAAAGTTAAAATTATGTTTCTGAATATCTTGCTTTTGGTTGTTGGCTTTATCCTCTTGATCAAGGGGGCGGATGCGTTTGTGGACGGAGCTTCGAGCACGGCGCAGAATTTTAAAGTATCGAAGATGCTAATTGGTTTGACAATTATTGCTTTCGGTACGAGCGCACCAGAGTTGGCGGTGTCAATCTCTGCATTAGCTTCGGGGAGTACGGACATGGTGCTGGGCAACGTAATTGGTAGCTGTATCCTTAATATTTTGTTAATTCTTGGCATTGCAGCGCTGATTCATCCGATTAAGATTCGTAGTAATACGGTAAAAAAAGAGTTACCGCTTTGTATGTTGATTTCGACTTTGCTTGCGGTACTGTTTTTAGATATAAGTTTGGGTGATGGCGCACCAAATCAGATTTCGCGGGCGGATGGAATCGTAGTAATTCTCTTCTTTTTAGTTTTTCTGTATTATTTAATAACTTTAGCGAGACAGAAGAAAGAGGAAAACCAGAAGGAAAAGCCAAAATACGGTTTGGGTAAGTCGATGCTCTTCATTGCGTTGGGCTTGGCTGGGATTATTGTCGGTAGCGAGATGGTAGTACAGAATGCCTCGTCAATCGCGACGGCAATCGGGATGAGCGAGCGGGTGATTGCCTTGACGGTGATTGCGTTCGGGACTTCCCTACCGGAATTAGTAACGACGATTGTGGCTTCGCGTAAGGGCGAGCAAGATCTTGTAGTTGGTAATATTATTGGTAGTAATATATTTAATATTTGTATTGTATTAGGTGTGCCGGTGGCGATCTTTGGCGCGGTAACTCCGGCAAGTTTTCAGATGATTGATATCGTCATGCTAGTGGCGTCTTCAGTATTACTTTTTGTGTTTGCAGTGTCGACACGGCGAATAAATCGAATCGAGGGAGCGTTAATGATTGCACTGTTCGCGACTTATTACACTTATATTATCTTGGCCTAGATTTTTATAGCAGTGATCAGCAGACGGTGGGTGGCGTCTTGGTTTGGTAAAGGCTCTCCGGCACACGTCATGATAATAATAGTGTCGGCTTCGGCAGGAGCAAGGATCTCGTTCATGCTGATATTCGGCTTGGCTTGAACGGTGATATCGGTAACCTGATAAGTTTTATTATTATAGGCAAATTGATCGTTCATCTGTACTTGGTCGAGTTTGGCGAAGATGGTTGAAGAATGGCCGATGATAAGGGTTTTGTTGGCGGCATGGCTGTAGCTACCAGCGATAGTAGCGGGGGCAATGAGTTGATAATTGGTAAGTTCGAGTGGGGCGACAGGAGTCTTGAGCTGGATAGAGCCGATTTTGAGGACAGGGTAGTTTGCGGCTTCGGCGGGTAGAGCAGGTTGCAGGCCGATAAAAATATAAATAGGCAACATAATAGTGAAGAAGGCAGCTGTAAATACACGGATCGCCCGTTGCGACCAGTTTAAGGGATTTAGATTACGCCACGAAATGCGTTGCTGCAAAAAGTAGCAGAATTTTGATATGACCTCCATAATTATTTCCATTATACCATAAGTATCATGAAAATAAAGAAAAGAAGTACTTTTAAATAACATCAATTGAAGTAATAAGGCCTAGTAGCTAGCTCTCAATCGAAGGTGGAACTTTTCTCATAGACTCGCTTACGCTCCCTAAATCGAAAAGTTTCCAGCCTCAGAAGTCAAGCTTCACGATTTCTAGCTAGCTACTAGGCCTTATTGCTTTTGCTTTTCTTCCTCCCCCTTGATTACTCTATGGCTAGACAACGGAGGGAGATGGCAAAGTAACGCCCGAGAGACTCCTGTGCTGAGGGGTACGAATCATCGCCATTGAAAGCAAATAAGTGCATTGATGGTTCAACGGTATTAGTAGCGGTTGACGAATAATAATCACCAACCCAGTCGCCAAGTTGCCAGGGCAAAAAGATTGACGTGTGCCCGCTGCGGACGAAGAAAAGGTGTGTTTCGTCCGCAGCGGGTTTGTTAACAAGATCTTAGGAGAGAACTCAGACGGAATACGTCGCATTCTTCTATGGGCTAGCTCAAGTGCGCATAATGACTCGGGCGGCAAACTAGATAGCATTTCTGGGCTTGACGCTTTCGATGGCAGCGTAGTTACAAGTTTCATAGGTCACTCACGTTTCTGGGGCTTCTCCCTCCGTTGTCTAGCCATAGAGTAATATAAGGGGAGGATGAAGAAGGTTAAGATTCGGAACGGGGCGCCAAGCGCCGTGTCACCAACTTGAGTATTACAATAAGCAGTAAAGGTACTTAGCTATGGAGCTAAACTTTACCCTAGTGACAACACGGCGTTTGGCGCCCCGGATATATTAAGGTACTAAACTACAATACCTATTCAGTGGCGTTTATGAGACAGTGAATTGTATAGCCATATCCACGAGTGCGCGTATATGATGGAAATACTGCAGTGGGGCCGATAACGACATAACGAGCATTAGTAGCTGATGACGATACTGAAGACCAATAGTGACCATGTGCGTTAATATGTCCAAGACCAGAAGTGCCACTGTCCGGGACAACGAGCCCAGCTCGAGAAAAGTACATCGGATTATCTAATATTACGCTCCCCATGATTACACCGACACCGTTTATCTGCTTTATCACATTGTCCAACCTACTACTTCCGTTACTTTTATCGGCATCAGCATAGCTGTTACCTTCGCCATATTTAAAAGCAGCCCCGCCATAAGTTTTATATAAGTTAAAGAAACTAGTTTTTTCATTATTGTGTGTTGGGCCACTTGTAGGGAGCTCCCAATTACTTGCACAAATACTCCCTTTAATACTGTCACCGTCGCTAGTTATTCCTTCGCCTTCTTTGACTGACATTGCAACCGAGGTGAGCCACTGGTAATAATTACCCGTTAGATAGTGCGCGTCGTACATACCCTTTGTGCATTCCGTATTCATGCAACCTATCGCAAAACCTGAAATTTTGGCATATGTTTTCCCGTCTGTATCAATAAAAGAGCTCTTTGACGTAAAATCAACGTCATTGCTTGCTATCCAACCTTTTTCAACATCTTGAACGATTTTATAGTCTGAGATATCTATACCGTTAGTATCAGTAATTGTAAAGTAATCCGCCAGTTTAAGAGTAGCGTAGCTACCTAAACCGCCATTAAAATGTGTCTTGAGACCATCGTTAAGCCCGTCTGGATACGTAATTACGTATTCCCCCTCATCCCAACTGTAACCAGCGTTCCTACTTAAGCAGGCGGCTTCCTTGTCCCCACTCAGCCCTGCGCATTCATCTATCGTAAACCTCTCCGCTTTCTCCCCTTCCGTCATATTAGCCACTACGCGGGTCGCCTCTTCCGGTTTCCAGGAGGTCTTTCCGGGAGCTAGAGCGGTTAGTT
>CAYOLY010000004.1:0-61776 GCA_964404945.1 uncultured Candidatus Saccharibacteria bacterium
CAGTGCCCTTATGTACCTTTTTATGCATTGACTTAACTAGCAATCGATATTTGATCGCTAGATCCGTCTTACAATTTTTTCATCGTTGTCTCAAATTGTTAATCGAAATCTCACACACGAGAATAAATACTCTACAAAGTGATAGATTTTTACCTCGCATAGTTTCTATCTTAATCCAGAGGTTGTTCTTCGCAACTTGTTTAACTTTCTCTAGTATAGCGCACATTCCAAAACAATGCAAGACTTTTTTTGAAGATTTTTCGAGATTTTTGGGACTTTTTGGTTCTACCCCTGTTAGGGGGTCGAAAATCGTCTAACTTTCATTTACTGAAAGAGCGCTTTGAGATGTCTAGATACATTTGTGGGGCTAGATTTCGTAATAAAATCACCACAAACTACATCCATCGTAGCACAGATTGTAGTAAATGTCAATAAATTTTATGGTTACTTTGGCGTTTTTCGCAAGCTCCAAACGGATTTTTTGCTATAAATGGTAATTTTTAGCATAATAACTATTGACTTTTTCAGCGGTTTGTGATAAAATGATAAGCGGAAAGTATATTATTATACGGTTCCCGCCCAGTAATGTCAAAAACAGAGGCTGGAGAAACTTTACAAGAAGGGAGAGAAGCTTATGACGCTAGCTGGCTATGTGGATAGCCTGGCTGAGTTAAGCTGCTACAACTACATCGAGGACCCGGAGGGGATACTTGGGTATGTTGAGAGATGGGAGGCTAGACAGCCAACGACGGCTGCATACGGACCGTTAAAGGATGTCGAGACGCCACTACAATTAACCTTGGCAACCCAGAAAAAGTATCGGGAAGAACTCAAAGAGGAATTGCCCGACATATACGCCTCAGCAAAGGTACACCGCCAAAATGCTGCGCTTTCAAACAGTGAGCTTAAGGAGATGGTGGCCGAGCATCAAGAGTACCCTACACCTGAAAAATATGCTAACTGCATGCTGAGCCAGAGACATCTTTATGAGATCTGGCGCAGCAAGCTGCTGAGCAAGGGCCGGATTCCGAGTTACTATGATTTTGGTACCTGGACTTTCGGATGGCTATGGCTAATGTTCGGTCTAAAAGAACCAGACGAGCTGGCGATGGTTTTCGGATTCGGAGACCTTTTGCCAGAGGAGCGCCGCGACCCAGAACGAGCGGCATGTCTGATGTATCGCGGGTTCTTGTATCCTTGCGACCAATGGTTCGTAAGAGGAGAACGCGACAAGGTAATGGCTGAGCTTAATCATCAAAAGGCCCAGCGTGAAGCTGCAAAGGTCGAGTGTCTCGCGCAGCGTTGTGCACAAACGGTAGCCAACACAGTTCAGGCTACAATCGACGACATCGTCAACGACGCCAAAAAACAGATACGACGCGAATACTTTGTTCCTGAGCCGCCAGTACAGGATTACCCTGAGGAACCGCCGAGGTATAATTATACCAAGCGGGACAACCGGAGGACGGAGCAAGCAAGATCTTCAACACGAACGACTTATCATGACGCATACACGAGCTACACTTCTGCAAAAGCTAGTGGTCTCTTTGCCTCACTGAGTGCCGCAGTTTGCACGCTTGTCAATGAAACCGTTAACCTCGTTGGTGAACTGTTTGGTGGGAACTATCCCGGTGGCGAGCCAAAATAGTCTTCTTTCCCAAGCAAACCCCTGCCAATTTGGTAGGGGTTTAGTTTTATATAATATATATAATAAAACTATTTATATGTGACGAAAGAAACCCACGCCTACTTGATTCGGCGTGGGTGCGTGAGAATTATTGTTTATTCTTTCGTCAAGGGGTGAATCTTGGCAAGTTCCTGGAGATATTTTTTCATTTCGTCCTGAACGCCAGAAGGCCATTCAGCTTCAGCTTCCCAGTGGTCTCGTCGCGCGTGACACGCTCGAGGTTCTGTGGCCCAGAGCCCACAATAAAGTGCTCAGGGAACATACGATAAGCTATCAGCTCTTGAACCGGCTGCCAAGTATCATGTGAAACGACATAGAGCGGACCATTCTCGGACAACATGGAACGGAGAGGAATAAATGTTTCCTCAGTGTTAGCCCGCGTCGCTAACGCGCCATTCGGAAGTTTGCGCTCAGGATCAAAAGGCGCCTCTACGACATCAATTTTCAGGCTGCGCCAGTCCTCCACAGTGGAAACCTTCGCCTCAAAATTGCGACCCCCGTAGGACATCGGGATCGACCCAGACGCCTGTGGTTTTTGTCCAATCAGTTCCTCAACGGCATTTTGGCAAATTTCATACTCGGATTCGCCTGGCATGAAACCTGCGGCCGTTAATTTTGCCTGCTCAGTCTCAGGGGCTGAGCGTTGACCAGCGGCAATGATAATTCGGCCAGTTCACAGTTCCCCATATAGAAACCGCGGAGATCCGTATTTTCGTCGTAACCAACGAGATTATAATGCATTGCCTTCAACAGCGTGCCGTGAGCAACCACTAGGATTGTATCGTCCGGACCATGCTTTGCTTTGAGATTATCTAGAAAGGATTTTGAGCGAGCCAATACGTTCTTGATCGGCTCCATACCATAGATACCAGTGTTCTGACGAATACTAAGATCGTCGGCACCAAGGTTATCCCAGTCGACGATCTCCCCCTCTAGCTCACCATAGTCACGCTCGACCAGGCGATCGTCATATATTATATCGGTGCGGCCATCTGTGATAATTTCGGCGGTTTTCTTCGCACGACGGAGCGGCGAAGAGTAAACGAAATCAAACTCCAAACCGCGGCGCCGGATTTCTTTGGCCAGCTCCTCGGCCTGAGCGATACCGGTGGAGTTTAGCTCAATATCGGCGACACCTTGAGATTGCCGTTTAATGTTCCAGTCAGTCTGGCCATGACGGACGAGGTAGAGTTTCACTGGCTAGTTCCCCCGCTTAAGCTTATGATCGTTACCGTTTACGATATAGGCATCAGAATTATTAAGCTCAATAACATCAGCATGGATCTTGGCTAGCTGGCGACGATAAAAATTAGCCTGCTTCTTAAATTCCGGAACGTCGACGTGCGGAATGATATATCCCGGAATTAGGCCGAGACCGGCTGTAACTGCTTCAGTACCGTAATAGCCCGGGATTTCCTCAATTCGGAGTTCGTCGCGTTCGTAAACTTCAATTTCCCGCGCCGCCACACATGCTCCAGCGCTAGCGCCAGCATAGACCATAACATCGTCTTCAAGGCGCTGCCGAATAATATCACCCAGGCCGCTGATCGCTAGTGCGGTAGCCAGCATAAACACATCTCCACCGCTGCAAAAGATTAACCCAGGGTTATAACTATTGACAAAATCCACCAGTTCCGCAGGATCCTTACTAAAATACGGACGTAAATCAAGTTCCTGCGCAGAAAAGCCCTGCTCTTTGAAAAGAGCTCTTTTCTCCGCAACTTTCGCCTTACGCTCGGTGTCGGGCAAATAGTCGCGCGCGTTCGCGACGATGAGAGCTTTGCGGTTATCACCAACAAGGCGCCGCAAGTCATCAGCAAAATCACCGAAATCATCGCTAGTCAAAAAGAGTTTCATGTGTTATTTTTCTCCTTTCGCTATGTGCGCCAGTCTCTCCTGAACGCCGGCGGTATCATCCGCGATAAGCTGGAGACGAGCGTCAATCTCAATATGCGCCATCTGAAGAGCGCGCTTTAAGACCGGGACATTAGACTTTTTATCAAAGAAGGTATAGAATTTTTGCGCTTCTTCTGGCGTACGGATCAACGCCGCAGCATAGCGCGGATAGTCTTCAATCGACTTCTCGCCCGTAAGCTGTTCAATGTAGTCCCAATGGGTCGTTAGCCAATCTAACACACGATCGCGCGTGCGATGGTTACGCAAGAGATAAATATAGAGGAAAATATGGTCCTGTGGACGGACAATTTCGGGTTGTTCGAGAAGACCGAGAAGCTGTTCGAGATGAGCTGGCTCTCTAGAGAGGCTAGCGAGAACAAAGAGTAAGTCGGCACGTAACTCCGGGTCGGCAGTTTTTTGATACTTCTGCAACAAATCTGGAAAGATAGACTCTTCGTCGAAATAGAGCTTCGCCGATAGTATCGAGGTGCGTAGTTCAGCATCGATTTCGGTCAGGTTATCGCGATACATATTAGCGAGCTTACGCAGAATCGCCTCGTCCTCGGCGTAATAAGCAATACTGAGCAGAGCATCGCGAAGCTGAATCTCGGCGAGTTCGGTAAGCGTGCCGAAATCGATCGCCTTGAGCTGGTCAGCAAAGGTATTTAAAAGATATTCGTGATAAGCCTCCGCAGCGGAAGTCTCGGGCGGGCAGAAAAGTTTCAGATCACCAATAATATTAGTCAAAATGCTCCAAACCGCAGCGGAAGTTTCATTAGCGAATTTCGGCAAGAGGTCAAGCAGCGAGCTAGAAGCTACAGCCGGCGTACTCGCGAGAAACATACGATCGATCAAGAGGCGAAGCTTCTGTTCGGTAGAAAGACTATCGAACTGACCGAGCTTGTCGTGGAATTCGGCATCGGAAAGATTAATTAGATAATGCCCAGACATATCGTCCTGCACTTCTGGTAAAGGCCACTTCGTATCGTCGGTCTCGCCATTAATCAGAAAACGCCGCTGTTTTATATCACTAGATGAATATTTTCCCTGCGGGACCTGAACTTCTGGGTAGCCTGGCTGCGAGATCCAAGCGTGCATAAATTTTTTCACATCAAAATCGGCGTAAGGCTGGAGTGCATTCCAGAGATCGTCTCCAACGGTATTTGTGAACTGATATTTTTTGAAATAATCGCGCAGTCCTTTGAGAAAATTATCTTGGCCCATTAGACGGTTCAACATTAACATAAGACGCGCACCCTTAGCATAGACAATAGCCGAGTCAAACAAAGTAGCGATTTCGGCAGGGTCGTGCACTTCCTGCTGAACGGCCTGGACACCTGGAAGCGAATCACGTTTCAAAGCAGCCACACAATCGCTAGTGAAGAAATCCTGCCAAATATTAAGCTCTGGATAAAGCGCATCCGTACAATAAAACTCCATCATGGTAGCAAAAGATTCATTTAACCAGAGATCGTCCCACCATTTCATGGTGACAAGATCGCCAAACCACTGATGTGAGAGCTCGTGTGTAACGGTAACGGCGACAGATTGTTTCGTTTCCATGGTCGCGTTAGCGTCGGCCAGCATGCAAGACTCGCGGTAAGTGACCAAGCCCCAGTTTTCCATGGCGCCGGCTTCAAAATCTGGCAGAGCGACCTGGTCGAGTTTTTCAAGCGGATATTTTACACCGAATTGTTCGTCGTAATAGTCAAGCGCGTCGGCGGCAGTTTGATTTGCAAAAAGTAGCGACTCAATCGGCTGATTCAAGGCGCAGTACGATGACACCTTGACGCCGTGCCTGTTTACGGTAGAGACGGACTTGAGCGGCCCGATTACCCAAGCTAAGAGATAGGTGGACATTTTGGGACTGGTTCGAAAGAAGAAACGGGTGGGTAGGCGCGAGCTAAGCGGCATATTAGAAATAACGGTATCGCCCGAAGTAAGATCGGGGACTTCGATATTAAGCGCGAAACGAGCTTTGGCGGCAGGAAGGTCAATACAAGGAAAAGCTTCGCGGGCGTAGTGCGACTCAAACTGAGTCGCAGCAATACGGCATTCCTCGCCATCATGTTTGTAAGTCGAAAGGTAGCAGCCTTGCATATTACGATTTAGCCGCGCACGGAACTGAATATTGAAGGCAACTTCTGGCATATATTCTTCGGGATCGCCGTAATAGGCAGCTCTAGCCTCAGGATCATGGATTTTTGCGTGCATTTCTGGAGTAATCGGGATAGTGAGAACTTCGCCGTCGTACTCGAATTCGCAAAACATAGGATCATATTTATAGTCGGTAGTAACATGCGGGCCTTCGTAGCCAGCTTCGGATATAGGATGATACATAACGCTTTCGATTTTCATGCCGACAGCATGAAACTTAACGACTTCGGGCTGGCCAGGTTGAGGCTCTGGGACATGGCCGTAGATACTGGACACGCCATAGAAAGTTTCTTTGGTGCGGTTAATGACAAGGTTGAGCCGATATTCTAATGGCTTAAAGTAATCTAGAAAGTTCTCCATACGAATATTATAGCATGGCCCATGAGGCTGAGCTATAATACTTAAATCACACGAGAAACTTCTTCGATAGTGGTCTCGCCGCGGAGTGCAGCCATAATTCCCTTTTGCTCCAAGGTCAACATACCGTGGTCGCGAGCGCTCTGCTCGATAGCCTTGGTACTGATATCTTTTAAGTCGCCGCGAAGATAGCCTTGGATATCATCGGAAACTTCGAGCTGTTCCATCAGGACGGTGCGACCTTGATAGCCAAACGGCGCATCGGCAGTCGGAACTGGGCGATAGAGTGTAATGTCGCTAAGACCGACGCCGTCGACTCCGGCCATCACGCGACGGATATAATCAGCCGTACCGTCATCGGGCTTGTACGGCTCTTTACTTGAGGAAAGTTTGCGCACGAGGCGCTGTGCGATCAGGAGACGAATCGAACTAGCGAAAATTGGGTTCGTGCCAATAAGATCGATCATACGCGAAAAAGCAGCCGAAGTAGAGTTAGCATGGAAAGATGACAGCACGAGATGGCCCGTGATCGAAGCCTGGATCGCGGTGCGCGCAGTATCAGCATCACGAATCTCGCCGACCATCACGACGTCTGGGTCGAGACGGAGTACCGAACGCAGGCCTTCGGCAAAAGAACCGCCATCATTGGTGTGAATCGGAATTTGAGAAATGCCCGTAATGCCATACTCGATCGGATCCTCAAGAGTAATAATCTTACGATCCGTCGTATTAAGCGCGTTCAAAATCGAATAGAGTGTGGTCGACTTACCAGAACCGGTCGGACCAACCATAAGAACGAGGCCACGTGGGTGCGAGATAATCTCACGGATCGTTGCCATCTCGACGTCGGACAGACCAAGCAAGTCGAGATTAAGCAGACTTTCGTCAAAGTTGAAGAGACGAAGCACAGCATCCTGACCATACATGGTCGGGACCATCTCGACACGAATGTTAAGTAGATGCGAGGCGCCGTCACGATGAATCTCTTGCTGCATGTGGCCAGACTGCGGCTTAGTCGAAGCGGTCGAGATATCAGCACGGGCCGAAAGCTCACCCATAAAGATGCGGTAGCGGTCCTTATCAATATTGGCAACAGGATGCAGAATACCATCGACACGCATACGAATACGAATTTCATTACGCATGTTTTCAATATGGATGTCCGAAGCTCCGAGCTTATCGGCCTGATCAATCAAGAAGTTAAAGACTTTTTCGGTCGAAACGGAGTTCAGCGTCTGGCTGACTTCAGCAATCGTCTCAGAGTCGCCCTCGGTGCCGATCCGGATGTCGTCGTAGTGAACTTCTTTCGGCGGGTCGTAGCGCAACATAAAGACTTGGTAAGCAGCCTTCGAAATCAAGAAGAAGGCAACATGTGCGCCGAGCTCGGTGTATTTTTTGCGGAGCTCGGGTATAATGCTGTTCGGAGTCTGGCTCGTTACCATAAAACGATACGGCAAAGAATCAGTACCGGCCTGAAGCGGAAGAATGTAGTTCCTACGCATTTCGTCAACGCTAAGAACATCTTGAACTAGCGGGATAACATTTTCAAACTCGCGCGTATCAAGATACGGCAAACCAAGAATCCGCGCACGGTTGCGCGTGGCCTGCTCTTCATTCTCGCGACGCTTGCGTTGGATTTCTTCTTCGTTCACTGAACTATAATTCCCTTAGTATTCGCCAAACTCCGGCTATATTGCACTTCGATACGAATACGGTTATGGATATATTATAGCACGGAAAAGATTGGGATCATACTATTTTTACGTTAGGTCAGTTTTTTGTATAATTGCTAAGTAATGCTAAACAGGAAATGATAGTTATAGTCCCCCAGCAATTTGAATCGTAGTGTAAATCTTACTTAAGGATCTATACCTTATATATTCTGCAATACTAGCTAGTAGAAGTCAATATCGTTTTAAACCTGAAATGCTTGTTTTAAATATCCCCTCAGTCCTTCATCGCAAGCATATATATACGTCCCGCGCATACCACGAGTACAAAGAATCTTGTAAATATTGAGAATGTACTGCAATAAATCATTATCGTCGGTGGAATTCTTACCCATGATATCGAAATACTGATCACGATCGACGTAGAAATGCCTAGTTTCCGTATCATATTTCAGTTCATTACCAATAATCACGCCAGCATAATTAAGATCGAATCCCTGTATTGTATGGATACAGCCGACCTCATTTATGGCATTGGCAGATGTGATCCACCCATTCGCCTTTGTATTCCAGATGTACCTATGCTCGCCTATCTCTATGTCGTAGTTGCCGTCAGCAATGTATTTTTCAGTCTCGATAGCATTGTTTGGATAAGGTTTCTTGCCTTTTGTGAGCCAAGGCCAAGCGAAACCAGCTACATTACGAGATAACCTGATGCCTGGCGCCTTATCCTTTTCGCGTATTGCTTCAACCATAAGTTCCACGTCATCGAAGATCTTTATATCATATTGCTCAAAATGATGAGGTGTAGCAAGTTCGGAGCTAAAGATTGTCTTCATCTGCTCGACGTATTCTTTACCCTCTTTACCACAGCGCATTTGTGATTGCAATGACAGAAAACGGCAATTTTCTCGCATAACTTCAAATTTCGATCGATCCACATCTGTACGTTTGATCGTTTGTTGAGCATCATAGAAGAGAATCCGAAAACGGCTCTTTCTTATGATCCAATCCAGTTGCGTGCCGTCATCCTCGCTCAAGCCGAGTTGCAAGTTGTTCTTTCGAATATTATCCATCTCGAAACCAGACATATTTCGCGCAGATTTTAGACGGTGCGCTTCGTCCACGATCAAAATATCAAAATCTCCATTACTACGAGCCACCTCGCTCGGGCTTAGAACCATTTTCTTACTGAGCCCGTAGGTCTTGCTGAAGACTTCTTTAATTATATTGCGCAGATTCTCCATAGGTATAACTATGCCGAGTTTTAGCTCAGGATATTGCCCATGAATTCTGAGTAAATTCTCGACTAAGGATCCGTCATCCGACACTGTGTCATCCTGGACGGGAGTAGACAAAAGCTTCGTCAGATATACTGCTAGTATAGTTTTTCCGGTTCCAGGATCACCTTCCACAATACAAGTACTATTATTCCCCGAATTTATATTCTCCGCCAATGATTTTACAATCTCTGCACAGGCCTGATACTGATCGATTGTGAGCGATTTATAAGGCGAATATTTGAACAAATTGCTATTTTCGATCTCAATAACATCGCGGCTAGCCAGGTGGAGTTCTTCAAGTTGCGACCAAACTTCATTAAACTGCGATTCATAAAGATCCTTCTGGTAATAATTATGATGTTGCTGCCCGGCGTTGCCATTCTGCAAAACCCTAAATCTATCATCAGCACTGATATGCGAGATCAAAAAGGATTCCAAATCCAAAATAACTGATTTATTAAAAGTTTCGTCAGAAATGATCCTAACTTCCTTTAATTTTTGTCTGGCTTGATTAGCTAAGTGTTGCTCAAGCCTAGTACGAATATTAGTGGTCTCGCCGACGTAGGCTTCAGTATCATTAGAAATAATATATACAACCGGCCAATCATCGATGTCTTTAACAATATCTTTAGTATTTACAGCGAGTAGCCCTGCGACGTTTTTGTCAAAAGACATCTCACCAGAAATCTTTATCATTTCGATCCCTATCCAAGCTTAGTATATTTGCATGAGTTGCCTTTTGCCTTACTGACCGGATATTTTTGTTCGCTAATGCGCAACTTTTCTCTTACAATATCCTCAGGCTTCACGCCTATTTTGTCCGCCAAAAGAAGACAGTAATCTAAGATATCAGCAAGTTCCATTTTCACTTCGTTTATATCTGGGTCACTATTCCACTGGAAGCACTCAAGTAGCTCACCAGACTCGATAGCTATAGACTTCGCAAGATTTTCTGGAGAATGAAACTGATCCCAGTCTCTGGCATTATTAAACTCGATGATCTCAGCAGTAAGTTCTTCCATGATGCAAAAATTGTAACTTCAAAAACTTGGTACACCGGATAGGACTCGAACCTACGACCCTCTGTTCCGAAGACAGATGCTCTAATCCACTGAGCTACCGGTGCATAGCTATATTTTATCACAAAATATAGCATATCTCTAGCTTAAGGCGGACTACTTCTTGAGCCGAGATTTCAAGACCTCCATAGCAATGTAGTCATAGCAAGTCTGCCATACGGTCTTTTCCTTGCCTAGCTTCGTCGGGTTTCTGAAAACCAGAGCCTGATCAACCAGCCGCCGCACTATCTCCTGCTGGTGTCTTTCGAAGAATTCAATAGGCGGCATAATCCATGAACATTCTCCATTCTTAACCTGCGCCAGGCTGCGAAAAGCGGCTAGCACTGGATAGATAAAGGCGCTCGGAATTGAATATTCTGTTTTTCGGCCGTTGAATGGCAAGTAGACTGGTCTATTATATCTACCTACACTCTCGATCCTACCAAACTTCCCGCCTTGACGATTCCAAGCTTCGGGCATCTTCTCGTAAATACGGTCTCTCAGTTCCAGAATGTCCGGCAAGATCGGAATATATTTTTGCAAGCGATCATAGTTGTTGTCCACATACTTCAGCACCGAAGCCTTACTCGAATAGGCAATAACTGGGTGAAAGCTATCATCGAACCCCTCACGATCAAAGCAGATCAAATAAGATAGGATTTCCTTGATATCGATATCCTTTTTCGCCCCTTCGTCATTGAATTCGGTTTCTTTATAGGCGATCCGATTGGCGTACTGTTTGCTACTCAAAACTTGTTTGATCGTATCGAAACGTTGCAAGAGGTTATCAAGGCTCTGATCCTTCACCTGGGTAGAGGTATTTCGCGCACCAACAATTTCTACTGCTTCCGAACGCGAAGGAAATCCCTCAAGGATCTCAAGTTTAACGTAGGCTTCGTTCATAATACTCGTCGTTTTTTCCTCATCCGTGAGAGAGTCGAACGCTTCGCGAATCACTGCGAACGTGTGACCTCCGTCCAAGAGCCCATGGATCGAGCGATCAGCAAGCTCGACCGCAAGTTCATTATTTTCGTTATTGAAGGCCGCAGTTTTTACCAGTATGGTAATACCTCGATTTTTAAAGAAGAAACTCTCAGGATCTTCACGCAACGTACTAGAAATTTTCTGCGCAACGCCTGAAGTGGTCTTTGGGTCGCGCGGGTTGATCTCACGCCACTCCTCGAATTCACTGGCGAGATCACAAGCTTTAATAACGGCGAGGTACATTCGTTTGCCATCTTTTTCGAAAGGGTTTTCGATGCGACGAAACGACCGCACTGGCATTACAATTTTTGTAGTTACAGACATACTATAACTCCTTATAATTATGGTTAATGAAAGGTCATGCCTGGCAAAAACCCAAGTTATGACTATGCACCAATACAAGAATTTCCGCTGTTAGAAAATCTAAACACCTCTCTGAGCTACTGCCGCAGAACACTGGAGAAGGTGGAGTTATAAGTAACATTCCTCCTGCCAACGACCAACTTCGTGCAAGAAAGTTGGATAGGCTACTTTCATAATATCCCAATATTTCAGAATGTCAATATTTAATATTTTTGCGAGAGAAGTTTCCCGCCATATTACTTTTATGTTAAAATTAATAAATGAAAAATAACACAAACACTCAAAAAGAACCAGATGCGTCTTCGGAAGTTTTAGGATCGAACGACGAAAAAATAAACATAGCCAAGCCGAAAGAATCACATCTTAGCGAATTGCGTCGCCGTGGTCCGACCAATCCAAACGGTAAAGTTTATCAAAGAAGTGAGAAAGCTATCCGTCGATCCCTTTTCGTCGCCCTATCAAAACGTTATCTCGGCGTGCAAGCTAAAGCCATCTTTCGTGCGGCGCATGTTACGGCGCCGACTTTTTATGCCCACAATGAGAACGTTAACGCCGCTCTGATTAACTGCGAAACCGATCTCGAAAAGAACTATATTCAGTTGATTTCCAAAGTTACTAAACGCGAAATGGCTTGGACGATGATGCTGGCCTTTGTTGAACGTAATCGTGATTATTTTCGTGCTACAACAAAAGCTCGGGATTTTTATCTACTCCAACGTATGATTGACGATATGAGTCCGATTCTCATCGGCACTGGAGATATTAGCAAAAAATCTCGTAATCTCTACGTCTTTGAGGTAATCGGGATTATTGACTGCTGGATGCGCTTCGACAATTTTGATAAAAATCTGATCGAACAATACGCCAAGAAACTAACCCAACTTAGGTTCATGCGGTTCTAGGATATATTGTTGCCGCACGAATCATATTCCGGATTGTCTCGAAAAGGTATGGTTTGTAGTCTTGGATTGGAAGCGGACGTGATTCAAGAATACAAGAGAAACATGTAGAGCTAGTCAATTCAATGATCATAAAAAGTAGCACCTGTGGGCTGCGCAGCTGAACTCCGTTTTGCTTCGCCGCAAGTAGCATCGCCTGCATCACGTCAGAACTATCGTCACCAATATAATCTTGGAGTTTTTGGTTAAAAAGACCGAAAGAGAGATTCTTCGCAATCAATCTAAGCGCCATGGGGTTCTGGGTCAACAAGTTAATAATGTAATTAATTACAAAAATCATTTGCTCTTCAAGACCAACAATGTCGGTCGCGCGTAACGCGTTAACTGCTGTCTGAAAAAACTCTCGCGATTTTTGAGTGATGAGCGAATTCTTTAGTTCTTCTTTATCATGAAAGTATAGATAAACGGTGCCCTTTGCAATTCCTGCCCGTTCAGCAATCTCCTGAATAGAGATATCGGCGTCGCCACGCTCCATAAAAAGCTGATAGGCAGCATCAATGATTCGCTCTGCCTTGTCAGAGGGAGAAACGGGACGGGTTGTGGGTTTTTTATGAGTCAACATTTGCTATGAAACGCCTAATTAGAAAATTTTATTTAAAAATACCAAAAATTTTAAGAAATTTTTGCGGAAAATGTTCTTCTATAGCCAGTGAAATTAAAATAAAAAATATTTTCCTCAACTTTTCCTTAAAATGCGATTATTCCGGCGACTATCCGTCAAAATATTCTCGCAGGGCGGTGGTAAGTAACACCTACTTTCATTATATATTAGAAGAATTTTTAGTCAAGTATGACTTATAGTCATTCATCATTATTGAGCAAATTTAATCTGTTTTGTGCAAAATTCCCTGCATTTTTAATAAAACTATTGACTATTAGTCAGTATCGACGTATAATGACTTGCAGATAAATGACCGTTGGTCATTTTCAACAAAATATTTAGTTAGAAATGGAGGAATATGAAGCGAATTAGCGAGCTGATTTGTAAACATCGTTGGCTAATCGTGATTTTATCCTTTGTGCTGATAATTCCAGCGATTTTGGGCTATGCGGCAACGAAGGTCAATTACGATTTGCTAGTTTATCTGCCTTCCGATATCGAAACTTTGGAAGGTCAAGAGATTTTAACTGAAGAATTTGGCATGGGGGCATTCTCGGTAGCCGTCGTGGAGGATATGCCGCCAAAGGAACTCGTAAAGCTTGAAGAAGAGATTCGTGGTGTCGAAAGCGTCAACCAAGTGTTGAGTCTGGCAGACCTAACCGGCACAGCAATTCCGCTTGATTTCTTGCCGAGTGCTGTGCGTGAAAAAATGACTCATGACGGAACACAACTTATGCTCATCACTTTTGCGAACGGCACTAGCGACGAAAAGACGATCGCCGCCGTGGAAGAAATACGCGCTATAGCGAGTGAGCGATGCTTGCTCGGCGGAATGAGCGCAATGGTGCTTGATACTAAGAATTTGTTTAAGAGCGAGACATTGCTTTATGTATCAATCGCAGTGGCGCTTTCGCTGGTAGTACTTTTACTGTCGCTAGACTCTTTCCTGGTTCCCTTCTTGATGCTAGGCAGCATCGGGATTGCACTAGTCTTCAATATGGGGACGAACTTCTTTCTCGGAGAAATTTCTTACATTACTCAAGCAATTAGCGCAGTGCTGCAGCTTGGCGTGACGATGGACTTCTCGATCTTTCTTTATCATAAATACGAAGCTGCAAAGAGAACAAAGAACGACCATCTTGCCGCGATGTCGCAAGCGATTCACGAAACGGCTAGCTCAGTATTAGGAAGCTCATTAACTACTTTTGCAGGTTTCCTAGCGCTCTGCACAATGAGTCTGACTTTAGGCACCGATATTGGTATCGTGATGGCAAAGGGCGTATTGCTCGGCCTGATTGTAGCTATGACACTCTTTCCAGCTCTGCTACTCGTCTGCGATAAAGCGGTCGATAAAACACGACACCGCGAACTTTTGCCAAAATTCACCGGCCTCAAAAACTGGATTATTAAATATCGAAAAGCAATCTTGGCCGTGTTTCTAATTTTGCTTATTCCGGCGTTCGTAATTTATAACAAAGTCGAGGTCTACTACAAGCTAGATTCCTCAATTCCAGAAGATTATGAATATACAAAAGCGATGACTGCGCTTCGTGAAGACTATGGCATGGAGTCACAAATGATCGTCCTAACGAAGTCATCAATGAGTGCGGCCGAGCAACAAAAAATGGCTAACGAGATTGCCGAGTTGGATGGCGTGGACGCTGTGCTGAATCCAAACATGCTGGAGAGCTATGGCTTGTCGCAAGAAATGCTCAGTAATGACGTGCGTAGAGTCTTCGAAACCGAAGATTGGTCGGCGACTTTAATCCTATCGAATTACAGTATCGCTTCGGATGAGCTAAACTCACAAATAGATAAAGTAAATCAGATTGCCGACAAATATGATGCGGGCGCGATTGTTGCCGGAGAGGGTCCGCTCATGAAAGATTTGGTGGAAATTGCCGATCGCGATTTTGCGAGCGTCAATATCACGTCGATTGCGGTGATTTTTATCATCATGGCGGTAGTACTAAAATCGATTTCTCTGCCAGTATTGTTAATGGCGGCGATCGAGTTTGCGATTTTCTTGAACATGGGAGTAGCATTCTTAACCGGTACAGAAATTCCGTTTATCGCCTCGATTGTGATTGGCACGATTCAGCTTGGCGCGACCATTGATTATGCCATCTTGCTAACAACCAAATACCTTGAAGAACGTAAAAATCGTATAGAAAAAGTTCAGGCCGCCAAAAACGCTTTGGCCACTTCCATGCAATCAATTTTTGTCAGCGCAATGTGTTTCTTTGCCGCAACGATTGGTGTGGGATTATTCTCACAGATCGACATGATCGGATCGCTGTGTACCCTGATTGCTCGTGGAGCGATTGTCAGCATGATTATTGTAATAACGGTAGTCCCAGCGTTATTAGTGAGCTGTGACGGCTTAATCCGCAAAACAACCCTAGGATTAAAAGAAGTGAACTAAAGGAGTTTTATGAAAAAAGTAGTAAGAAATATATTGTGCGGGGCGGCGGCTGGGACGATAATTCTCGCGTCGGTAGTCCCATATAATGTCCATGCAACGGTTCAGGACGAGACGGTTTACGCTAAACTGCAGCCGAATGGCGACCAGAATTACGTTTCCGTAACTAAACATTTAATTAACGACAAGAAGATAGCAGAGCTAATTGACTTTAGCAACCTGAGCAAAATCGAGAATTTGAACGGTTTCGAAAGCTGGACGGCAGAAGGAAAAAACTTAACTTGGCAGGCGGATGGCAAAGATATATATTATCGTGGCGAGTCCGAGCAAGAACTGCCAGTAACGATGCGGGCGACTTATAGGTTGGATGGCGAAGAGAAAGAATTGAATGAAATCCTGGGTAAGTCGGGCCAAATTGAAATTCACCTAGAATACATTAATCATGCGAAGAGCGGTAGTCTATGGACGCCGTTCGTGGTCGCCGTGGCAACAACCTTAGACGAGACGAGGGTTTCTAATGTGAGCGTAACGAACGGTAAGGTTACTAGCAATGGTCGCAACCTTGCGATCGCCGCTATAGCTGCGCCAGGATTATACGAAAGCCTTGGCCTAAAAGAGCTCAAAGGCACCGACGAAGTCGTAATTAGTTTCGAGACTACGAAATTTGAGCTTGGCGACATCTATTCAGTCGTGACACCGAAACTGCTCGATAGTGCAGATTTAAAGATTTTTGACGAGCTGGAAGGCCTTTATACCGATGCCGAGAAAATGTCGCAAGGTAGCCAGGATTTAGTCGCAGGCGCTCGGACTCTGCGCGCGGGGATTCTTGAACTACGCACCGCCGTGGCTGGCGCGCGTAACCAGGTACAGGGCGTAGGTGGGTTGCTCGACGAGACAACAATCGCTGAAATCAAAGCCCAAGCCAGCGCCGCGGCGCAAGAAAGCGTAAAAGCTCAGGCTTCTACAATTAATATGATGCTGGAGCAACAACTTGCGAATAATGAAATTTTGCTCGATGCGTTAAGACTCGAAGCGGAGCAAATGTGTAAGACGCAATATGGCGCGTGTTCGACAGAGATGACTGCGAAATTCCAGGAGCAACTTCTTGCTAAGGTAAAAACAACCCTTGCGCAGAGTTCAATGGAATTAGCGACACAGGTAGCCATGACGACGGCTGCCGCTACGGCTGAGAGCGTTGCGACGCAGCTGGCTGGAGTTGTTGGCGAAAAAACTGGAGCTCTACTCTTAGCGCCGTTTGACGCGATTGTGGGCGGAATTGACCAAGTCTTGAACGGAGCGGATGAGCTCTGTGCGGGGATGGAAAAATTCGATCAAGAAGGCGTCCAGGCCCTAAATAGCTTCGTCAATGGACAGTTGCGCGGTACAGCCGATAAGGCTAAACGCCTAGCTCAGCTGGCCGACGAGTACGATAATTTCTCCGGCAAAGCTAGCGGCGTTAAAAGTGAAACGAAGTTTGTTCTCATGATTGAGGGGAGAAAGGCCAAATAGTTAAGATAACTAGGAGAGACCACCCGTAGCAATGCGGGTGGTTTTGCCCAACAGGGGAGTTTGTGGTACAATGTATTCATGCACTCGTAGCTCAGCTGGATAGAGCGTTGGTTTCCGGTACCAAAGGTCGCACGTTCGAATCGTGTCGAGTGTACCAAGATTATTACGTCGTTAACCTCCGCAAACCACGGGGTTATTTTGTTGTTTTAGGAGAGGCAGTCGAAGTGAGATTGCTATAATATTTGCGTTTACCGGCAAGTACATCACGATAAAATTGCTGCTTATGATGAATATAATCAATACTGGCCTGGAGACGCGAGATATCTGCCATAAGGTCGCTCAGTTTATGCTCGAGAATGTGTTGGCGTTCGGGGATAGTTGCTTCCCCGCCACGGCAAAGTTCGATATAGTTCTTCATTTCCGAAATGCTCATATTACAGTTCTTTAAGCAAGCTAGACTATTAATCCAGGCGATGTCTTGGTCGTCAAAAAGTCGATGGTTGTTCTTAGCATCGCGTTTTACATTAGGGACCAGACCCTCGTTACAGTAAAATTTAAGAGTATCGTAGCTGAGGCCGGTTTTAGCGCAAGTCTGTTTCATGCTATATAGCTGCATTAATTATGTCCTTTTTCTAAAAAAGTTATTGACCGGGAGTAACTCCCGCTATTTATAATATACTCAAGATAATATCTAACGTCAAGAAGGAGTTGTCATGAAATACACAAAATTAAATAATGGCGTCGAGATGCCAATGCTCGGGTTCGGCGTATATCAGATACCGAAGGAAGAAACGAAACGCTGTGTCCTAGATGCGATTAAGGTTGGCTATCGCGGGATTGATACGGCACAAAGTTACTTTAACGAGGCCGAGGTTGGCGAGGCGATCGCTGAATGCGGAATACCCCGTAAAGAACTTTTTATCACGACGAAGATTTGGATTGATAATTATGGTTACGAAAATTGTAAAAAATCTTTCGATGAATCGCTAAAGAAATTGCAATCAGAACACATTGATCTTGTATTATTACATCAACCTTTTGCGGATTACTATGGGGCCTATCGTGCGCTTGAGGAACTTTACACTGAAGGTAAAATTCGGGCGATTGGAGTATCAAACTTCTATCCAGACCGACTGGCCGACATGTGCTTGTTTGGGCGAAAAATTATCCCGGCCGTAAACCAAGTCGAGGTAAACCCATTTAACGCACAGTTTACAGCTCAAGAAAATATGGAGAAATATGGTGTAAAGATGGAAGCCTGGGCACCGTTTGGCGAAGGGCGTAGCGGGATGTTCGAAAACGAGACGTTAAAAAAGATCGGCGAACAATACGGTAAAACGCCAGCGCAGGTTATTCTACGTTGGCTAATCCAGCGCGACGTGATCGTAAATTGCAAATCAACCCATATCGAACGAATGAAAGAAAATTTCGATGTCTTCGACTTTGAACTATCCCAGGAGGATATGGAGCAGATTAAAAGCTTAGACAAGTCGGAAAGCCTCTTCTTCGACCATCAGGACCCTAAAATGGTGGAGTGGTTTGACGAGATGGTAAAAGAGCGTCGCGAGAATCAAGACTGCCGTAAAGATAAGAAGAATTGGTAAAGGAGAAGGAAATGGAAAAGAAAACATTGATTGGCATTATCGTAGCGATCATCGCAGTATTAGCGGTTGGGTCGGCTGTTCTATATTTTATCAACCGGCCAAAAGACAACCAGCCAAGTGACAACGTCGATACGACAGAGGACACAAATATTAAAGATGGAGATGAGACCGTGAACGGGAAAACTTTGGTAGTATATTATTCGGCACAAAATCATACGAAGGCGGTCGCCGAAAAAATTGCACAAAATCTTGAGGCAGACACTTTTGAAATTGTGCCGGTGGAAGTTTATAGTGAGGCCGATCTAGACTGGACGGTGGCTGATTCTAGAGTGAACCGCGAGCATGAAGACGTTATCCTGCGCGAAATCGAACTGGTCGAGACAAAAGTTGAGAATTGGGACGAATACGACACCGTATTGATTGGCTATCCAATTTGGTGGGGCATTGCAGCTTGGCCGGTGGATACTTTCGTTACGGCAAACGATTTTTCTGGGAAAACTGTTATTCCCTTTTGTACTTCGACCTCATCTGGTTTAGGGCAAAGTGGCGAACTATTGGCCGAAGAAGCGGGCACCGGCAACTGGACGACGGGACACCGTTTTAGCTCAAACCCATCCGACGCTGACATTCGCGCTTGGACCGATAGTTTAAAACGCTAAACACTGGGAAAATACAACTATAAGATTTCGATATTTTCCTCACTACGATCTTGAAAGTTCTGCCGAATAAAATCGCGACTAGCAACCGGAATCTGGAATTGCTCAAAGAGACTTTCGTCAATTTGGGCAATTTCTTTTTGCCAAAAATCCAGTCCGAAATCGAGGAGGGGGACATAGCGATACTTATCACGGGCGGTATTCTGAGAGGTTTTAGCAAGAAAGAGGCAGGCCCGGAAAAATTTTGTCATGAAGTACTTTGCCATCAGAAAGGCTTCGTCTTGATTAATAAAAGGGCCAAACTCAATAAAAGTCTCAGCACAGACATCGCCTGGACGAGCTACACAAATATTTGAGTACGAGCCGCCGAGGCCAATACTGCGCGACATGTTCCCCCATGCTTTTGGTACAAAAAGTTTATAGCTGTCGAGATTTGGGCTAGCTTTTGGTAAACTCTTACGTGAAATGTATTTATAGCCACGCTCACCGTTTGAGAAAAGCCCAAAAAGGCGCACGTCATCAGGCTTTTGCGCATTGTCTTTCAACGAGAGCTGGTACTTCCAAGGACGGCGTAATGGTTCCGCGCAAAAGCCATAAGGACGGCGCGCCGAGCCCAGCTTAGACAAATTCTGCTCGCCAGCAAGGCCACGTAAACAATCTAGCTCAATCGGTTTTTCCACTTCATGAGTTTCGATTGGCAATATCATTGATCGCACATCTTTACCATACTCGAGTTTGCGAATTTGGCCACGGTTGTCGTATTTATTATCACGTAGGACAATATTCACTCCGCCAGTACCAATCTCTGGAAATATACGGCGTTCGTCATTTTCGTAATAGTTATCAATCAAGACTAGATGCGGGTCGCGCTTATATTCAACATTATTTAGTTGTTTGAGTCCGTTTGTATTCGTGACCTTTTGCCAACCGAGTGGAAAAACCAAACAAAGCAACTCTGGGTCTAGATCAACTGCCATACGATAAAAGTCTGCATAAACTTGGCGTCGACCAGATTGATATGGCGGATTACCAATAATAATATCAAACTTCACCTCATCCTCCCAAAATTCTGCACTTTCGTGCAAGACTTTAACATAGTTTATCACACTTTTGCCATCAGACGGATTGTAGACGACAAAGTTCTGCATAACAGATTTTATTTCCTCGTCGGAGAAGAACTTCATGTCAAAGCGGGTGAAGCTCAAAACTGTACGCAATGTAATCTCGCGCGTTATAACATCGGGCGACCAGGCAAAGACTTGATGAGATAAAATGTGCAGCAAGCACTCGCGGTCTGAGGCAAAGCTAGAACGCAAATTTTGGAACAATTGACGGACGACCATTGCCGTAAAGAGCCCGCTTTTTGAGCAAAGGTCAAGAATTTTCGAATCGCGTGAGTTAAAAACATCGGGACGTTGCTTTTCAAGATAATCCAACATACGCTCAACGACAGTTAGCGGCGTAAAAACATACTGGCGTTGAAGCGGAATATAGTTGAAGATAGTCCTAGCAACGGGATTTTCGTAATATTTGGAGAACTGTTTTTCGCGCGCCATGAATTCGGAAATTGCCGCGATGCAATTTTGTTCGTTGAAGAATCCTTCTTCAAACAAGACGAGAAAATCTTTCTTCGGCACGCCAACAAGCTCCAAAAATACTGCATCGGGCGTAGAGTCTACCAAGTCGCGAAGACTTTGACCCGATTGGCCGTAGAGATGTAGTAGTAGGGGAATGGCTGATGTAAAACCACGCAGTTTCGCGCGGTAGTCTTCTTCGATTTTCTTTTTGTGGCTACGGGCGGACTTTTTTGTAAGAACATTACTTTCCGAAGTAGACGGAAGGGTCGGTTCGATTGGTTGTGGCGACGATTCAAAGCCATGCTTTTTCAGAGCGTAAAGTTTGTCAATCACACGGCGCGCGGCTGTTGAGAGTTCAAAAGCGCGATCGAGGTAGAACATTTTATCCGACGAGACAAAGTTCCCATCTACAATTTCTTGTGCGGCGAGTTGAGTTGGTAAAGAAACGACCCGTTTAGCCGACAACAAACTCATACCGCCATCCGAGTTAGACATATAAACTGGCAAATACCTTAGTAAATTCTTTACAGCAGCGGTAGTATCATCATCAGAACACGCACAAAGACGCACAGCATAGTCGCGCAAAGCAAGCAAAGCACGGTCGGGCGTCCAGTCATAAATATAAGCGACCTTTTTAGTAAACCCGTCGTTAGCACGCCAGGAATTCTGTGCTCGAAAGGCAGCTTGTAAGTATTGCGTAGAGCTGGACTTGTCTAAATTACTATTAGCGCCAAGCATCAAAACCGCCGTCCATTCCGGCACCGTGATGCCCGTAGTAAGTCGGCCACAGGAAAGAGTAATAGTACGCGTTTCTAACGGTTGTGGGCCGATTGCGCGACGCACGCGGGCTAGAGCGCGCCTAGAATCGCTCATGCCCGTATCATCTCGCCCGGCTACGATAATAATTTCATAGTCCCGAAACACAGGATGGTCTTGAAGCAGCTTGGCAAGCGCGCGACACTCGTCAATATGGCTAAGCAACCAGAACGTATGGCGAAAGTCGTCACGATTTGGAACACTAGCAAACGGTAGACTTTTAGTAAGGCTGTTGTTCGTTTTACTCTCGCCAGAAAGTAAATCTAGCCAACGACACACTAAATCTTCGTGCAGAAATTTGCCATTTCGGGCTCGAAAAAGTTCATTGGTTGTAATGTTTGTATCGTTTGATATATGACTACCAAAATAGTCTGCCAAATTATAAGTATATAGTTCTAAAGTTGGCAAATCAGCATAAGGGCCACCTAAACTTCCTTGCTGTGATTTCGCGATTTGCTCGTCAAGATAGGTCCAATTAAAGATTTGCGCGGCGGAAAATTTTTGGCTAGCTAAAGCGCGAAAAGGCGTACCGGAAAGGTATAAAGTAAAATTAGTTTTAATTTGGGCAAGAGCTTGCCGAGTCTTAGTAGTATCAACACCGTCATGGCTTTCGTCTACAATTAATAAATCCCAAGGTTTCTGGACTTTAAAAATCCACTGATTTTTAGTTTTAAAATCTCCATCATTGCCCTTCCCTTTTAGATCTTGCAAAGAAATAAAGAAGAAAAGCGGCCTAGCCAATAACTTAGGATTATGCAGAAGTTCTGCACGAGAATAAACGCGTTGCTTCGTGCCATCCACTACAACTTCTCCACCCTTCGCTGAGGCAAAAATGTACTTCCCGCCCGGAGCGATAAATCGGTAAAAATCTTGCGACCAAGAGTCAGAGATGGCCGGACGATTCGAGACAATTAGAACTCGCTGCGCAGCGATACGACTGGCGAATTGATAGGCAGCGAAAGTTTTGCCGAAACGCGGTTTAGCATTCCAAAGAAACTTAGCCTCATCACCGCCCGAGTGATTAGATTGCCAATAGGCGTAGGCCTGGCTAACAGCGGATTCCTGCTCGGGGCGGAGGACAATTTTAGGTGAGCGCGATGAAGCCATGATGCCCTTAAGCGAATATCGATTAGCTTCGACTTTTAGATTTTTCGGAATCATCCACTCAAAAAAGAATAATTTTTCTGGAGATTTTAGAAAATCGCCAACGATAATGTTTGAAACCAAAATCTTATCGACAATCGCAAAAAACTCGTCGTTAAACTCCGAGTTCGAACCAACAAACTCAGAAATGATAGTGCGTAAACGGCGGCGAGCCTCCGCGACAAGCTTTTCGTCGACGTCGACGCCATAAAGGTTTGAAAGGGTGGTTAAAACACTACGAGGGGCAGGATCCGTTACGAGCAAGCGGCGATGAAGCACTTCGACTAAAAAGTTCCCGTTACCACAACTCGGTTCGAAAACCTTCTTTTTTATATTAGAGAGTTCTGGTTCGCAAAGTTCACACATCTGCCCGACGATTTGGCGCTCGGTAAACACTTGGGTAGCTTTTCGCGGTGGCTTGCGACTAGACCCTGACATATTTGTTAAACCACTCTATAAAACCTTCAAGCGAGGTAAATGCTGACATATCGTCTCCCGAATCGGCCTTGAGAAAATCCACTACTTTACCATCCCGAAAAATAACAAAAGTAGGATAGAAGCGTAATTCTGAAACGAGCCCAGAATTCTTCAAATCGGAAAAACCGATCTGGTAAAACTTTAAAGAATGTTGACTGGAAAAATCTTGGACGATCTGAGCAAGCTCGGCCGAAGTCTGACATCCTGGCTGATGTGCAAAAACTGCAAAGGACTTACCTTCGTTAATTTGATCACGAATTTCTCCAAGATCAACTTCTTCGATTTGGGCCTCACTGTAATATTCTGGGCTAAGGCGAAAAGTCGAAGTTCGATGAAAAATTAGAAATGCTGCCAAGCAAATTACAAGAGTAGCAAGTAAAACGATAAAAGCAACTCGACGTTTCACGATTTCTGCTCATGCAAGGTGTTAAAATCGATATCATGATACGGGATTTTCCAGAAGTCATAAACTGTTTGTCCATCACGAGTGGTCTTCACTTCAACATTATTCTTCCCCTCGTAATTCCAATAACCGCCAACATTATAAATCATATCCTCACTCCAGCCAAGCGCCACAAGCATGTCTTTCATCATCCCAGCGTAACCGCCACCACCACACATAAGAAAGATCGTCTTGTCTTTCGGGAAAAGCGATTCGAGAATTGGGAGCGATTCGACGTAATTCGCACGGTAGTTCCCTTTGCTGTCGTACGTAAACAGAGTTTTGCCAGTGTAAGTAGCACCAACTTCGGCTGGCAAGCCAGAGACATTTACAATATAGGGTAGCGGAACCACTTCGAACCCATCAACAAAACCAGATAGGTAAGAGTCGCCACCTATCGCCTCGTAGTTTCCAGGGTCTTTCAACATACGCATATCGCGATAAACCGCGTCAGAGCGGTGCAAATAGCTATCGATCGTGGTTTCGTTAATATTTCTATCAATTCCGAATTCACCACGAACACCTTCTGACTTTTCTGGCTTTGGTAAGGCAGAGAGGGCAGAAGAGCAGTTGGCTTGCTCGCAAGGAACAGTCTGATTATTCGGACGGAGAAGCGCCACCAGTCCTGCTACGACAATAATAGCCAGGCAGACCGCGCCTACTGTTAGCCCAAAAGTTTTCGTTTCTTCACGTTTTCCGCTCACGAGACCTCCTTTTAGATAATTATAAGAGGAATCTAGGCTAAAATCAATAGTCCTATGATTCTTCGTCCGCAGCGGGTATGTGTTTTATGGCGCGGTACAGGGCTTTCAGCGACACGCCAATTTCGATGGCCATCTTTGGTCCAGATTGGCTGACGCCAATCCAAACATTGCCTATCGTGGATATTTTGCTAATTCAGGGGTGCTACCGTCTAGTAATTACAATCTTAACCGTTACTTTGGCTTCTCCCTCCGTTGTCTAGCCATAGAGTAATCAAGTGGAGGATGAAGAAGTAATCTTCTGCTAATAGAATATCGGTATGCAACGATAACTAACAAAAAATAAGACCGTGCAGGTCTTCTTTTTATATGGTGAACTGATTTTACCGCGTAAAACCATCCCCCACCTGCGTTCTTTCGAAAAAGTAAGCAAGCTTCCTTCTTACTCAAGAACTTGGTGAGTCGGGTGGGGATCGAACCCACGACACCAGGCTTAAGAGGCCCGTGCTCTAACCATCTGAGCTACCGACCCACGAAGGGCGGATAGACTATCCCTATCCGTTTTTGATTATACCACCATTGCTTGAAAAAATAAATAGTAAAATGCAAAAACTCCTGAAATTTCTCCAGTTTTCATCATCAATGGCTTAACTAGTCGCAAGATAACATTTTCGCAAGATTCGTGATTTTTAATATTGGTTGCATTATAATTAGAATGATTTATGCAAGCTTATGTTGAGGTAATTAAAACTGCTTTCTTGGTGTTCCCACTGATCGCCTTTTTGATTAGCCTGCCTTTTATTCTTTGGCAATATCATAAATACGGTTCGATTTCTTTTTGGCGAGCGTTAATTATTTATTCGTTTGCTTTCTACTTGACTTGTGCGTATTTTTTAGTCATATTGCCGCTACCAGCCATAGACGAAGTCGCCGCAATGACCTCGCCGCGTGCCCAATTGGTACCCTTCAAATTTATTACCGACTTCTTCGAACATACTTCTTTTAATATATTAGATATTCGAACTTATCTTCCCGCTCTGACCGAATCATATTTCTTTGTGCCAATTTATAATATTTTACTCACGCTACCGTTTGGATTTTATTTACGATATTTCTGCAAATGTAATCTTAGAGAAGTTGCGATCGGGGCTTTTCTGTTAAGCCTATTTTTCGAGTTAACCCAGCTGAGTGGTCTTTATTTCATCTATCCACGCGGTTACAGGCTATTTGATGTTGATGACTTGTTACTAAACACAGCGGGCGGAATGATTGGTTGTGCAATAGCGCAGCCGCTCATACGAGTATTGCCAGATCCAGACAAAGTTGCTGAGACTGCGCGCGAAAAGAGCAAGACCGTCTCCGGCCTGCGGCGCTCACTAGCATTCTTGCTAGATTTAATCCTGTGTCTTTTTGGTGGGCTAGTATTAGAAATATTTTTGCCGAGTAGTCTAAACGGATTTTGGCCAATTAGCCTTGCGGTTGTAGTGTATTATTTCTTGTTACCAATTTTACTAAACGGCAGCACTCCGGTCGAAAAGTTCCTTAACCTACGAGTGGTTGATACCGACGGACAGGTCAACCTCAAACGGATGTGGTTAAGACGGATCATTTTTATTATGATGTATGTTATATTACCAGAAATAGCCCTACTGATTTGGAACTGGTCCGTATTAGGCTTAAACAGTCATGTGATTATAACCTTTCTCCTCGCGATAGGCTTTCTTTTGTATTTTGGGACAACCGGTATACGCTTTTTGTTTACAACCGAGCCCTTGTTTTATGAAAAACTAAGTATGACGCAACTCGTTAGTACACTCGGCCAAGCAAAGGGAGAACCCGCTAGAAAGTAAGAATGTCATGATATAATATGTGGTATGAAAATCCGCGAAAATGTACTGATTTCAACAATGACGACAATGCGCCTAGGTGGCGCCGCGCGGTTTGTGCTGGAAGTAGAGAAGCCGGAAGATATCTTAGAAGCTTATAAATTCGCCGATGCACATAATTTACCGGTCTGGGCTATGGGGGGCGGAGCGAATACGATCGGTCGCGATGAAGGATTTGATGGAGTGATCATACTAAACAAGCTGAAAGGTCTATCCGTTGAGACGGCAGACGGATTAGTTGTTGCGCACGAGATGTCCGACGAAGATTTTAAAGATGAGATTATTCTACACGGAATGAGCGGCGAGACATGGGACGATGTCGTGGAATTCGCCTGCGCCCATAGCTATACCGGTATTGAGGCTCTAAGCAAAATTCCAGGAACCCTCGGTGCGGCGCCGGTACAAAATATTGGCGCCTATGGACAGGACGTTGCGCAGGCAATCGAGCGTCTAGAGGCTTTCGACACGGTAACGCGAGAATTTATAACAATCGAAAAAAGCGACATGGGTCTAGAGTATCGGCGTTCACGTTTTAACCACGGACCAGATGTAAGGCGATACTTTATTTCAGCAGTAACATTGAAGTTAAAGAGGGGGCAATTATCGCAGCCATTTTATAATTCCCTACAACGCTATATTGACGGGCATGGCGAGACGGATTTTTCGCCAAAAAACATTCGGAAGATGGTTACGGCGATTCGCAGCGACAAGTTACCAGATCCGAAGATGGTCGCAAGCGCCGGGAGTTTCTTTAAGAATGTTTACGTGGATAAGGCCGGTGCGGACGAAGCCGAAGCTAAAGGTATTCCAATCTGGCGGAGCGAGGATGGCCGCGGGAAAATAAACTCTGGATGGCTAATCGAAGCTTGCGGGCTGAAAGGCAAAGAGCTCTATGGCTTCCGCATCAGCGAGAAAGCGGCGCTAGTTTTGATTAACGAATCCGCTAAAAGTTATGCAAATTTGGCGCAGGCACGAGCAGAAATTACTGATGCAGTCTTTAAAAAATTTGGTTATCGCCTTGAGCAAGAACCAGTAGAAATATATCACCAGATGAATAATAGTTCTAAAGAATATGCAGGAGATGAATAAATGAAAGAGCTGAATGGCGCCGAAATTGCTGGCTATATGAAGGCGAATCAGGCACACACCGTAAAAGCCCTGCGTTCGCGAAAAATCCATCCAAAGCTGGTCATTATTCGTGACAACGATATCCCGGTGATCAATAAGTATGTCAAGCTAAAGCGACGCTACGGTTCAGATATAGGGGTAGAAGTGGAGGATTGGTTATGTAGCGACGTCAAGGCGGCGATACGAAGAGCCAATACTGACCAAAGTATACACGGAATAATCGTGCAACTTCCACTCAAAGACATGTCGAATGTCGACGAAATTGTGGCAGAAATTGCCCCAGAAAAAGATGTTGATGGTTTAGCAAGTGATATCCATGCCAAGGATAATACTAAAAATAAATATTCATCCCATGATATAATCTTTGAGTCAGCAACTGCAACCGCAATCAATTGGTTACTGGCCGGATATGATGTAGATCTCGAGAATAGCAAGATCGCCATTGTTGGGAAGGGGCGTTTAGTCGGACGACCACTGATTCGGATGTGGCAAAATTCAGGCTATAATGTAACGGCCTTTGGGCACACGAGCGACCTGGCGGAGCTTAGAAATTATCAAATCATTATAACGGCGACTGGCGTACCACATCTGATCACCAGTGAAATGGTAGCACCTGGGGCGATAGTCGTCGACGCAGGGACCGCGAGCGAAGGCGGCGTGCTGGTTGGCGATATTGACGACGCGGTGCGTGAACGGCAAGACCTAACGGCTATTACGCCAAAAATCGGCGGGGTGGGCCCGCTTACTGTGACGACGCTTTTTGAACATGTACTAATGGCAGCAAGTAAAACCGCCTAAAGCCTAACGACAAAATCTGCCCCAACAAAGGAGCAGATTTCTTAGATAGACCGACGAGCCAAAGCTACGAACGAGTACGAGCTAAGTCAGCGATGATTTCGGCAACCTTTTCTTTACCGAGCGAAGCATCGATACAAAGATCGTAATTACTTGGCTCGCCCCACTTTTGCCCAGAGATCAAGCTGTAATACTCAGCACGGTTCTTGTCGGCGCGGTCAATGTTTTTCTCGGCAGTTTTTTCATCATCGTCGTACATCGCCATGACATTCTTAATGCGGTAGGATTTCGGCGCGTAAATAAAGACTTGCGCAGGACATAATCCGCAGCACGCCCGACGATCACGCAAGAGCCTTGCTTAGCAATCTGCTTCAAGACTGCATCTTGTGCCTCAATAGCATACTTCGCTGGCGAGGTTGTTAGATAAAGTTCGTGCGAAGGTTCTTTACCATCATTGCTGCTTACTTTTTTGATATACTCACGGTCAAGCCCGCTTTCCTTCGCAGCAAGCGCAGTAAGTTCCTTGTAATAATACGGAATATCAAGTTGTCTAGCGACAAGCTCACCAATCTTTTTACCTTGAGAGCCATGCTGGCGAGCGATCGTAATAATAACTCCTGGACGAGACTCTTGGAGCGCAACGGTTTGCGCAGATTGATCCGAGTCATGGCGACCAAGATGACGGAAATATAGGACGGCTAAGGTCGAGGAAATAATAATACCAACGATATCGGCTGCTGGAGCTGCCCAAAGAATACCATTGATATTATTCATCAGGCGCGGCAAAATGATGACAAGCGGGACGAAAAGTACGATATCACGAGAAAGCGAGACGACCGCAGCCTTGAGTGGCTCGCCCACCGCCTGAAAGAAGATTGAGATTACCTTAATAATACAAGTGAAGGTAATGAGCGAAAGGAAGATACGGAAAGTCAAAGTAGCAAACTGCATGTAGAGCTCAGGATTCTGAGAATTCGAGCCGAAAATTGCAATAATCGGCTGAGGACAGACCTCGAAAACCACTGTCGCAATTAAACCAACGATAATAGTAGCGGTAAGACACTTACGGAAAGTTTCACGAACGCGGCTAAATTGGCCAGCACCGATATTGTAACCTAGGATTGGCTGCGCTCCGATGATAATACCCATTGCGATACTGAGAACGATGGTAAAGACTTCCATGCAGATGCCGATAATTGCGAGCGGATCGTTCGCGCCATATTCGGAGTTTGCACCGTAGACAGCAAGCATCTTATTACAGACCATTGAGATTACTACAATCGAGAGTTGTGTGATAAGCGTAGAGATTCCGAGTTTTGCGATATTTCCGAGTACTTGGCCCTGCGGCCTGAAACTATCAAGCGAAAGCTTGAACGTCTTGGTGCGAGCAAGATAAACTAGCGAGATAATCAACGTGATAATCTGTCCGGTGATCGTCGCCCAAGCAGCACCCTGAATTCCCCAACCTAGAACAAAGATAAAGATCGGGTCAAGAATGATATTTGTGACAGCGCCGGCCACCGTGGCGACCATTGCATAGGCCGGAGAACCATCGGCACGGATGACAGAGTTCAACATATACCCGAGCATATAGATCGGGAAGAAGCTCAAGATAATGAAGAAATATTGCTTTGCGTAAACGATATTATCGGCACTCGCCCCAAAAAGCGCAAGAACTTGGTCAGCAAAGATGAACCCCAGCGCAACCAGAACAACACTAGCGATCAAGGTGATCAGTGCACTACCGCCAACAGCACGGTGAGCGTTCTTAGTATCTTTTCGGCCTTGGCAGATCGAAAGGAAAGCCGCCGTACCGTCGCCAAACATACCCGAAAGAGCGACCGCTACGAGCGTAATCGGAAAGACGATCGAAGTCGCTGCGTTACCAACGGCGCCAAGCCCTTCGGTCGTACCATGACCAATGAAAATTTGGTCAACGATATTATATAATGATGTAATAAGTAAGGCGAGGATACACGGAATCGAAAACTTTAGTAATAGTTTCGAAATTTTCTCCTTTCCTAGATATTTATTTTCTTCGGCGTTTTGCACAATTTCCTCCTTTTAATTTTGATAAAAAAGCTTGTTCTGGCTTCCTAGAATTCTTCTAGCTTTTTGGTGACAAAGCTTCAGGACTTCGGAATTCCAGGGTCACAAAAAAGCGCCTAATCGCGTTGACGATTATACGCCTTCTGAAAGATTACAAGCTGGGTCAACTTGTTGTATTTTAGCATAAAAACCAAGAAAATGCATAGAAAGTGTTGTAAAAATTACAACATTTACGGAAGACTACTTTATCCGTCTGGGGCGACTATTCGTCGCTTTTGGCTGGTTCTTGTTGATCGGCCTCTTCTTCGGATTCGTATGAGATAACCCTGCCGGGTCGAGATTGCGGTGAAGTACTGCTACTGATAGGTTGAGCAGATTGGTCGCTAGAGGACTGCGTGTAAGGATTGTTATTTGGATTAGATGGCATCATAATAGTATTCTGTTGTTTACTCTGCTGGTTGCGCAGAAGAATTTCAGGAATCGCCCATTGCAGAATAAGGAGAATAATCTCGGCGCAAGTCATCTTGAAGACAATGTCCATACTAGCCCCGATACTGCCGAGATAATAACGCGATACAGAATGTGTCCAGATAAAGATGAGTGCATTTAAACAAATATAGGTCACTAGGACAACTGGAATAGCCCGCTTCACGAAAATTGGGCCGGAGAATTTTTTCAAAAAAGGAATTTGGGTTGAAATAACTGTAAAGTAGAGAGCAATGACAAGCATCGTCCACATAAACCGCCAGATCATTTCAGCCGTAGTGTTATCGACTCCAAAAATATCCCAGACAAGCAGAATCCACGGAATCACCCAAAAGAGATTTGCAACTAATGCAATAATAGAGCAAATGCGCGTACTATAATAAATGTCACCGGTATGCGAGAGATTGTTAATGCTGAGAATAGTCATAAGATAGAGCACAAAAATCGTCGAAAGAATCTGACCGAAGATATGAGTTGGGCCGAAGAAAATCATGAAAATCGCGATAGCGGCGCCAGCGACGAGAAGGCTAATAGTAGTATAAAGAATGATGGATTTGGCGCGCTGGAAGCGACTATTTTGTGGATCGTTCATTTTGTGATTATACCATAAAGCTACTGTCTAAGGAACACCTAAACGCGAGGGGTATAGCGTAACCCTTCGGGAGGTCCGAAGGACCAGCTAATCTTGAGCGAATAACCGGCGCTGCATAGCAACTGGATCACTAAGATAAGTTTTGTAAGTTTGGTAGATCTCGGTATCTTCATAAGCGACGGGCTGAAAGTTGTTGTTTAGGTCGAGGATTTCCCCGTTGAGATAGGAGATTAGGATTGGCGAATGCGAGGCGATAATAAACTGCGAGCCTTGCTTGGCTAGATTGTCGATATAGCAGAGCAAGGTCATTTGGCGGCTAGGCGAGAGGGCAGCCTCGGGCTCGTCGAGAATGTAGAGCCCGTGCGGCGAAAAGCGATTCTGGACGAGACGCAAAAAGGATTCACCATGCGAACATTCATGAAGATTCCCGCCATAATGCTGATAGAGCGACCCGGCACCACATTCCTCGCTCAGACGGACGATTTCCGAGGCAACATTATAAAAACTCTCGGCACGAAGGAAAAACTTAGTCCGGGGACGGCTATATCTGCTGAGGACAAGATATTCGGAAAGGCCGGAATGTGTGTCCTGGGTGCTGAAATTGAAGTTCTGCGTGCCACCTTCCGGGTTCAGGCCGGCGGCCACCGCAATGGCCTCGATTAGAGTAGATTTGCCCGTGCCGTTCTCACCAATAAGGAACGTGACGGGCCGGTGAAATTTTAGCTCATTAAAGTCGCGTAAGGTTGGGATGTTGAAGGGGTAAATCTTCTGGTTCGGAATTTCGTCTCGGAGTAGACGAACCGAACCAATAAAAAGCCCCGAGTCCATATTAATCTCTCTTGAGCATTACCGTAAAAGCTTCAGAAGGGATGTCGATTTTGCCAAAGCGTTTCATACGGGCTTTGCCCTTCTTCTGCTTGTCGAGGAGTTTCGCCTTGCGATCGCGGTCGCCAGTATGAATCTTCACGGTGACATCCTTACGATAAGCACCGATAGTCTCGCGGGCGATGATTTTCGCGCCAATCGCAGCTTGGAGCGCGACCTCAAAGTTTTGGCGTGGGATGACTTCTTTCAGCTTTTTCGTCAATTCGCGGCCAAGCGCGTCGGCTTCAGTACGGTGACACATAATACTGAGCGCATCCATACGGTTCCCAGCTACGAGAAAATCGAGACGAACTAAATCTTCGGGGCGATAGTCAGAAAGCTCATAGTTAAAACTGGCGTAGCCCGAAGTAATCGACTTCAACTGGTCATAAAAATCTGTCAAAAGGTTCGCCATCGGCGCTTCAAAATCGATCACAGCGCGGTCTTCAATATAACTAAGATTGGTCTGGTGGCCACGTTTCTCGTTAATTAGGCCAAGCACGCCACCGATCATCGAACTCGGCAAAATAATTTCGCCTTTCACCCAAGGTTCGCGAATTTCCGAGATCGTCGACTGATCTGGCAAGTCCGAGGCGGAACGAATGTCAAGATTAGTACCATCGCTTAGCGTAACTTCGTAATTCGTGCTAGGATTCGTAATAACAAGATCGAGATTAAACTCGCGCTCGAGACGCTCTTTAATAATATCCATGTGGAGTAGACCAAGGAAGCCAATCCGGAGACCGAAACCGAGCACCGGCGAATTCTCTGGCTCAAAATGAAGCGCCGAATCAGAGAGAGCAAGTTTTTCGACAGCATCTTTCAACTCTTGATATTGATCGTTTGAGACTGGAAAGAACCCAGCATATACGAATGGCAAAACATTCTTATAGCCCGGCAGCGGTATGCTGGCAGGAGTTTTCGCAAGTGTTACCGTATCACCGACTTTTGCTTCGCGAGTAGTCTTAAGATTAGTGACGATGTAGCCAATCCCGCCAGCTTGGAGACTAGGCTCGGGCGTCATCTTCGGCGTAAGCGCACCAACCTCGAGCGCAAGACCGTTGGTCTCGGCCGCCATCATACGGATTTCGGAATTTTTAGGAATTTCACCCTCAAAGACGCGGACGTAGAGAATAACTCCCCGATAATCATCAAAATAAGAGTCAAAGATCAAAGCCCTGGTGTCGTCAGCCTCGGCCGCACGCGGAGCCGGAGCAGACTCAATAATCCGGTCGAGCACTTTATCAATGTTGTAGCCTGTCTTACCGGAAACTGGGATGATTTCTTCGGGTTTGCAGCCCAATAGATTTACGATCTGCGCAGTAACCTTTTCGACATCAGCCGCCGGTAAATCAACTTTGTTAATCACCGGGATAATGTATAGATCTTGCTCAAGAGCGAGATAAACATTAGCAAGGGTTTGCGCCTGAATACCTTGAGTTGCATCGACAACAAGTACCGCCGTCTCGACCGCCTGGAGCGAACGTGAAACCTCGTAGGAGAAGTCGACGTGCCCCGGCGTATCGATCAAATTTAGCTCGTAGCCCTTCCATTTCATCTGGACTGGGGCAAGCTTGATCGTAATCCCTTTCTCGCGTTCGAGTTCCATCGAATCCAGTAATTGAGATTTCATTTCGCGAGCCGAAACCGTGCCCGTTAATTCCATCATGCGATCAGCAATAGTTGATTTGCCATGATCAATATGGGCAATAATGCAGAAATTACGAATTTTGGCGAGTTCCATATTTTCTAATTATAGCATAATTTGATATAATTAGGAAATATGGCGAAAATAATTCTAGCGGTGTCGGGGGGCATAGATTCGATGGCAATGTTGGACTTAGTCTGCCGCGCGGACAGAATCGCTAAAGGGGATATTGTTGTTGCACACTTCGACCACGGGATTCGAGAAAACTCGCACGAAGACGCAGAGTTCGTCAGAAGAAAAGCCAACGAGTACGGAGTGGAGTTCCGCGAAGCGAGGGCAGAGCTAGGCGAAGGCACATCCGAAGCCGAGGCGCGCGAACAACGCTACGCTTTTCTCTTTCAGCTAGCGGACGAGCTGGACGACGGACATGGGGTCGAGATCTGGACTGCACATCATCTCGACGATCTAATTGAGACAGTGTTGATAAATTTTACTCGTGGGACAGGCTGGCGCGGGCTGAGCGTGCTAGATACTCCCGGGATACGTCGACCATTTCTAGAAACGGAGTTGTTTTATGAACCAATGGACAAAGCGGCGATTTTTGAATACGCTGCAAAACGCCGACTAGAATACCGCGAAGACCCGTCGAACTCATGGGATGAATATCTTCGTAATCGCATACGTCACCAGCTGAATAATTCCCCGCTGGATTTTGAACAAAAACTGAAAGTTTGGCAACTCTGGCAAAAGCAAAAAGCTCTGCGTCAAGAAATCGATCTGATCGTCAACGGGATTATGCCAGCAACGGGCGAAGATTGGGAACGGAAGTGGTTCCGGGAACTAGACGAGGACGAACTCAACCGCAATTTAGGCCTAGAGCTGCTGCACGCTGGGACAATTCGGGCGGAGATTTCGGCTACCCGGCCACAACTTGAGAACTTCCGCCAAGCAATTATTAGTTATCTACCCGGAAAGAGTTTTAACCTGCCAGGAGACAGACTAGTGAAATTTACGAAAACTGGGTTTCAGTTGTGATACAATCAAGCCTCTACTGATCCAGGGTTTTCAACTTCTGCTAAGTATTGTCGTAGGGCTTCCGTCATACGACTGAAACCGCCCGCGTCCATATTATTAGCAACAAAATTCGAGAAGGGTATTTCGTAATACTGACTACCATCAACTGTCTCAGCGCTAGTCTCATTATTGCGAACAGCAAAGTGGTTTTGCCCAGCGTCCCAAACTGCATAAGATTGAGCAAACTTCTGCCAATCACCATCAGCGGCATCAGCAGCGGCAAGAAAATCCTTGGCTGCAACAACTAAGCTGCCGCCATGCTGAACAATCCAGTTTTCTACACCAACTCCGCCAAGACCGCCTTTCTCGTCTGGATTATCAGTGTCGCTTGAGGTACGCGGTTTATAGGCGTCAGCCTGTTTTAATATCCCCTTTGCCTTAACAATGTTCGCCAACACGAGTTGGTAGCGTACGGGGTCTTGAGCACGCATCGCGTCAAGACGCTCAGACATAGCTTGGTCAGAAGAGAATTCCATGCGGTTCGTACGCTGAACAAAGCTAATATCGATGTCCACCGGCCGTTCGATTCCAGGAATTTCTACATCCGTGAGTCGTAGCCCATTACTATTTGTGCGTTCTTTGCCAGCCGGCAACCCAGCGCGCAGAGCTTGTTCGAGAGCAGATTTCTTAGCCCGATCGTTATAAATATCTGCGTCGACACGCATAATATAGTCGAAATCAACTTTAGAACCAGGAGTACTCGTGCCACGACCGGTCGAGCCGGTATTGATTAATTCCATATAGCCTGGTGCCAAGTCATCACTTACGCCGTCGCGTAAACCTCGCAGATTAGGATAGTTCTCGAATAGGATTCGTTGAATTTGGTCGAAGACTGACTGGCTCTGGCTAGCTATTTCTTGGTTATGTGTTATCAGCTCTTTCGCAATTTCGCCGGTATCTGGAGCTACTAAATCTTCATCGTTTGCGAACTGAAACTCTCCACCACCATAGTACTCGACCCCACTAAGCGTGCGGCGAAGCTGATCAAAATCATCGGGCGAGAAAATACAGTTTCCAGTATGCTGGTCGACGACGGGAATATAGAAGCCGTTCTTAGCAATGACCGAAAATAGATAACTCGGGCTATGCGCTGATTCGGTGTCGTAGGTGATGAAATCAATCGCCGAGCTCGGAAAACCGACGCGCACACCATAGTTTGAGCCATAGTTACTCCACAGGGCAAATTTCTCTGGGTCGTAACGCGATTCGCGCTCGTCTTTCTCGGTGACAAAACGTTCATCGTGCTTTAGCACCAAGTTGATTGGCGTCGAGACAAAAGAATGGTCAGCATTCTTCCACTCAATTGCTGATGATACTGTCCCGTTCACGCCGGCGCCAATTTGCGTAACGTCCGCATCAAGCGGCGTAGCATCCGAACTAGTCTCGCCATTCAGGAACTCTTTACACACTACACCGTTCTGCAGCAAATCAAAGAGGTAATTCTGCTCCACCGCCTTAACGAGATCACCTTCGTGAATCGAGAAATCATTATTTAGATAGCGCTCTCGCCCACGCGCATCCGCCATAGCGACTTTAGCGTCCATTCGTTCGAGCAGTTCGTTAGCACTCCGAATTCCGAGCGCGTAACCAAAGCTACGCACAGCGCGGTTCGCCAAGTTGTGGCGTTTCGTAGTGCCAAAAAGCTTCTCTAGATCCGCCAAATCTTGGCGCAAATCGCCGCTCGATTTCCACTTCTCAGCCCGGCCATTTTGAGTCTGGCTGGACATCATACCAAGATGGTCTACGTAAACTTTTAGAGCGCGCCGATCATCCGAGCTCAACTCATCCCAGCTAAGCTCACCACTAGAAAGCCGATCGGTCATGTCTTGGCCAAGAACAAGCGATTCCGCATACTGGCGCATAGAATGGTTGTTAGAATCGACAGAAGCCTTTAGAAGGTCTGTAAATAGCACCGCCTCCCGATTAAGTAATCCTCCTTCGCTAGGCAATTCGGACAAGATCCCGCGCTCCATAGCGTGTTTGACGCCGCTTCGGTTCGCTACCGCAGGGGCAGATTGCATAATTTGAAAAGTGCGGAAAACTTTTCCGGCGTAAGGCAAGTTGTTGCGCAAAAAGACATCCTCGAGCTCACGGAATTTTTCCTGGTAATTATCAAGATCAGCCAAGTTCTGGAAGAGTTCGATATTCGCACGACGAAGTTCAATCGCATTTGACGACGAAATAAGTTCAATCACATCGCGATGATGCTCAAAATCAGCAACCGTCATCTTTTCTAAGTCCATTGAATTTACCATCTGAGTATAAAGCTCGCGCGAGTGTTTATTATTTAGCTCACGATAAACATCTACTGCACTACGACGAATTGGCTCAAGATCTTCGCCGTCAAACGGCAGTCGCGTCCATCTTTTCCCCTGACAGAACACATCCCAAGCGCCATCACTAAAATACTTACGCATAAGTTTTTCATTAATCTCTTCTTCAGAAATATCATCAATGTCGAGACGTGAAGCGATACGCGTAAACTGACTTTTGTAGTAATAATTAACGCCAGAATAAGTGTCTATTATATATTTCTGCTGTTCGGAAAGAAAATTCTCCTTGTTATTCGTAAACTTATCGAAGTCACCACACAGATAGTCGACCTGGTCCTCGGCACGTTGCTCACCATTCTCTTCCAACGAATACAAGAATAGCTTACCGCAAACACGATGAATCTCATTAAAACTACGCTGGTCTTCCAGCTTGTTATAGTTTTTAATACTCGGCAGAAAGATATAGCGAAAGCTCGACCATTGTTGGCTACGACCAAATAAGTCTTGTTGAAGATAGTCGTTAAAACGGTCACCGAATCTTTCTCGTATCTGTTCCGGATATTTCCTTAGGATATTCTCAGCTTGGGCAATGCCGAAATATTGCGGGTCGAGAATGCCATCCGCCAGCCGACCTTCCGCGTCAAAAATCTGTTCGATATGCTCGCCAAAAGTCTGATCATGAGGGAGCTCTACCTCTACGAAAGCATTAATATCATTAACTAAGTCGCCATCATCTAGATTCAGGTAGACGCGCTGCGCTGGCGAATATTTCATCAATAGCTCAACTTCCCCGCCAGCCATTCGCGTCAAGACGGATGATTCGGTTTGAGCTATACGGAGTGCTTCGCTCCAGAAGCGCTGGTTGGGCTGACCATCGTGAGTAAAATTTTGTGGCGATTTGCAGGAACTAATAATTTCGGACATTTGGTCCGGCTCGTCGTAATCAGAATAATCAACATCTTTCGCAGCCCCAGCAAAATACCGAGAAATCGGACTTTCCAACCGGTCAGCATGTTGCGAAATGAACTGCATGGTAGCATTTTGCTCGGGCAGAGTTAATGAAGGATAATAAACTAGGTTAGGGTTGTGGTATAGTCCACGTTGAATAAGCGGGGAGTTCTCACCAAAAGCGGCATCCGTCGGCACACCGCGTTCGTCCAGCGCCCAGGACAAGTCGGAGGGATCGACCGGTGCTAGACGTAAATTGGTGTGTTCCTGTTCTAGTTCTTCCCAGCCTTCAGTCGCCTTTTCGTCGGGCGCTTTCTCGCGCTTGAGAAAATTCTTCAGAAAGATTTCGAGTGCATCGCCGTTCATCTGTTCGGACTGTTCTTGCCAATACTTGCGCATTTCGGGCGAACGAGTTTTTAGTGAGTCGGGAATTGGCGCACCTCGGAAAAGCTGTTTAAGTTTAGACTGATAAACCTCCTCTTCGTCGACAAAACCGTTTTCAATAAGAAACTGTTTCTGAAAATTGCTTTGATCAGTACTAACATACTGCCGTATTCCCTGCTCGCTAGTTACAGGATATTGGATACCGAGATTTTTCGCGAAGCGCTTCCAATCTTCAATCTGGCTGTGACTCACAATTTCGAGATCATCGTCATACTCAGCAGCTATTTCCGCCTGCTCGGCAAGGCGGGTTGTCAAGGCAGCCGCAAGATCGAATAAGGCTCCAGCTTCTGTTTTTGGCGTCCATTCTTCTTCGGGTAGTTCGGTGTGTAATAAATTCACAAATTGCGCCTTTATCTTCGCGGCAACCTCCGGGTCAGAAGAAGCATCTGCCAAATCTTGCAAATCATACTCATTATCGATAAAACAGCTGCCGATTTTACTCTGTTCATCGAGACTATTGAGAATCCTGTGCATTTCTTGGTCAAAATACTCGACAGCCCAAGCGCCACCGTGTTCTTCTTCGCCAAGCTCATCCCACTCGGTCCATTCTGGGGACTCGTAACCTGAACTCGGATAGGCTTCTTTCTGATTCATCTTATGTTTATTTTATCACTAAAATTACCCTATTAAAGTTATTTTCAAGAAGTATGCTATAATAGCAGCAAATAAGTGGAGTTTGGACAATGATTACAAAAGCAATTATTCCGGTGGCAGGTTGGGGTACGCGCAGATTGCCGATCACTAAGGTGATCGAAAAATCGATGCTACCGGTGGGCGATCGGCCGCTGGTAGATTATTCAGTGCAAGAGCTGATTAAGGCTGGCGTGACCGATATCTACATGGTGATCTCAAATGTCGAACCATGCCAAGTGAAGGCCTTTTATCAAGATAACCTTGCGCTTAATATGTACTTGACCGAGCGTGGTAAATCTGACCGGCTAAAGTTAGCAAAAACTCTGCCGGATAACGTGAAAATTCATTATATTGCGCAGGACCCCTCTAGCAAGTACGGTACCGCCGTACCAATCGCGATGGTGGTTGAAGAATATAACATCAATGAACCCGTTTTGGTCTTTATGGGTGATGACTTTATTTGGAACCCCGGCGGAAAGTCAGCAGCAACAGCGTTGTTAGAATCACTAAAAGGCGAAGAGGACTCGGCGATTTTTGGGGCACAGGTCCCACGCGAAGAGGTAAGTCGCTACGGCGTTTTTTCGGTGAAGGACGGACTGTTAACCGAGGTGATTGAAAAACCAAGTATCGAAGAAGCGCCGTCTAATCTTATCAACGTTAGTAAATATATCATGTCGCCGAGCTTGCTGCGCGAGGTGGTTGATTATGTAAACTCGCACAACTTCGGTCCATCCGAGCAGGAGTATGTCGTAACCGGCCCGATCACGAATTATCTCCAGAAAGGCGGAATCATGCACGTAGCAACAACTGACGGCGAATACCTCGACGGAGGAACAGTGCAGGGTTGGCTACATGCGAACAACGTAGTTTGCGGCAGTAAAGACTAGTTTAGCTACGATAACTTTATCTCGCGACATGGATGTTTTTTAAAATGATTATTCATTTGGTGATATAAAGTATGGTATGATAGAACCATGAAACGGAACAAGCAAGATCCAACTTATCAAGAAGCAATCGGACGCGTAGTTGAAAGGTTGCGGACGGAAAAGGGCTGGACGCAAATGCGGCTTGCCGAGGCGATCGGGACAAGTCAGTCAGCAATTCATCGCATTGAGAAAGGCCGGCAAAATATCTCGCTCGATTTGACAAAGAAACTTTCGGCAGCGCTAGGGGGGCAAATTCTCTCTGTTAATGACAGCGTAACCCAGAGTTATTCGATCACTGGTGGCAAGGAGCTTCATGGTGAAGCAACAATCAATACCAGCAAAAATGCGGCGGTGGCTTTGCTTTGTGCATCGCTGCTTAATTCCGGGACAACGACTTTAAAGCACCTTGCTCGGATCGAAGAGGTTTTTCGGATTATTGAAGTTTTAGAATCAATTGGCGTGAAATGCCGCTGGATAAATGACAATCGTGATCTAGAAATTATACCACCGGATGAATTAAATATAGCAGGCATAAACGTCGAGGCGGCACGTAAAACCCGGTCGATTTTAATGCTAATGGGGCCGCTGCTACATAAATTCAGGAAGTTTCGTTTGCCCTACGCCGGCGGATGCACACTCGGGACGCGAACAATTGAGCCACACCTACGAGCACTGTCGGCATTTGGGCTTAAAGTGGATGCAACAAATTGTAGCGGATTCTATGAAGCAACCGTAGCGCCGCTCAAGCCGATGATGAAGCCTGAGGGGGCTAACCCAGGCCTAAAGCCAGAGCGAGATAAAGCGCCCTACATCGACCAGGTTGAAGCTCCTTTCCCGCCAAAGCGTATTGTTTTGATCGAACGGGGAGACACCGTAACGGAAAACGCATTGATGGCGGCGGCGCTCTACCCGGGCGAAACGACAATCGTTGGCGCGTCATCAAATTATATGGTGCAAGACCTTTGTTTCTTCTTGGAAAAACTTGGGGTCAAGGTGCGCGGGATTGGCTCAACGACCCTCGTTGTGCGCGGCAGGGCTGAGATTCGCACCGAGATAGAATATTCGCCAGCAGAAGATCCAATCGAAGCAATGTCGTTCATTGCAGTAGCGCTCGTAACGAAATCATGCTTAACAATTCGCCGAGCGCCGATTGAGTTCCTAGAGATAGAGCTGGAAATTTTAAAGAGTATGGGTGCGAAGATTGACCGTTCGCCAGAATATTACAGTGCAAATGGACGAACGCGACTAGTAGATCTAAAGATACGAAAGGCAGATTTGATTGCGCCGACCGACAAAATCGCACCGATGCCATTCCCTGGCCTTAACATTGACAACCTACCATTCTTTGGAGTGATTGCAGCAACCGCGAAAGGGAGAACTTTGATTCATGACTGGGTGTTTGAAAATCGGGCCGTGTATTTAACCTATTTGGAAAACTTAAATGCGAAGGTTGAACTCTTGGACGCGCACCGAGTTTATATTGAAGGGCCGACGAATTGGCGTGCGGCAGAATTAGTTGCGCCACCAGCTTTGCGCCCAGCAGTCGTCGTAATGATCGCGATGCTTGCGGCGCCGGGAAATTCGATTTTGAGAAACATTTATTCAATTAACCGTGGCTATCAAGATTTCGCAACGAGGCTAAATTTGTTAGGGGCAGACATTAAGCCGTTGATGGGAATTTAGCAAACTAAAAAAGTGGTAAGCAAAGCGTTATAGTACAAAATGCGAATTTTAACGTGGCTGTGCTTGTTATTTTGAAAAGATTTGTTATATAGTGGCGACAAGCCTACGGGCCGAGCAAAAGACGCGTATTTTGCTTAGGTTTTTGTCGAAGAATTTTGTCATTCTGTGAAGTATGTGTAGATTATAGGCAAAAGCAGCTCTAGGGGTGTTATAATATACTTAATAAAGGAAGGTAATATGACTAAAAAAGCTACTAAACCAGAGATGGCAACGGAAGATTCTGGCAAAAAACAGGCGCTAGACTTAGCAATTCAACAGATTACAAAACAGTTCGGGACCGGTTCGATCATGAAACTCGGCGAGTCACAGAAAATTGACGTAGAGTTGCTACCTTCGGGCTCTTTGTCGCTAGATTTAGCATTGGGCGGTGGCTATCCTAAAGGACGCATTATTGAAATTTACGGTCCGGAATCCTCCGGTAAGACAACTCTAGCGTTACACGCAATTGCCGAAATTCAGAAGCAAGGTGGGCAAGCGGCCTTCATTGATGCTGAGCACGCACTTGACCCATCCTACGCGAAAAAGATCGGCGTCGATACAGACAACCTGTTTATTTCCCAGCCAGACAATGGAGAACAGGCGCTCGAAATTTGCGAGACTCTGGTGCGAAGTGGTGCGGTGGATTTGATCGTGGTTGACTCGGTGGCAGCGCTAGTACCACAAGCGGAAATCGACGGAGACATGGGCGATGCGCAAATGGGCTTGCAGGCGCGCCTGATGTCCCAAGCAATGCGCAAGCTAACTGGTATTATTTCGAAGTCGAAGGCAACAGTAATCTTCATTAACCAGATCCGCATGAAGATTGGGGTAATGTTTGGTAATCCGGAAACTACGACTGGTGGTAATGCCTTGAAATTCTATGCTTCGGTACGCATGGATATTCGTCGGATTGGTCAGATCAAAGAAGGCGATAGCATCGCAGGCAACCGCACAAAGGTAAAAATCGTAAAAAATAAGATTGCAGCGCCATTCCGTACGGCCGAGTTCGATATTATGTACAATGAGGGTATCAGTAAGACCGGTGATGTACTCGATCTAGCAATCGCAAAAGGTATCATCGAGAAGGCAGGAGCGTTCCTGAAATATAAAGGAGAGACCATTGCTCAAGGCCGTGAAGCAGCGAAGGCCTTATTAAAATCGGATCCGGCGCTACTAGACGAAATCGACCAACAGGTGCGCGCAGCGTCTGGTCTAAACGAAGATGAGGAATCGGCCGCAACACTAGATGACAGTGGAGAGCTAGAAGCTTAGACCAATGCTCAAGATTGAGTCGTTCGAGGATGATATAGCGGGTGGCTTGACCGGCTTGCAAGACAATGAACCTGACGAAGAAGATGAGGATCCGGACGTAGAAATGCGCCGGCGCGAGGCCGAGATGATTTATGGATCGGCAAGCGACGTGAGCGGGCCCGTCGGCAAAGCCGGCGGGCCAGGGGGCGACAACGGCTGGGAGGACTATTTTGCGGAAGCGGAAACTTGGACGATAACTCGCCTCGCGCCGGGCGTGCGCGACCAGAACCGCGTAAATGTGTTTCTAGACGGGCATTTTGCCTTTTCGCTTGACGTGGCGCAGGTTGTTGACTTGGACGTAAAAGTTAATCAGAAGGTAGATAAGGAACGGCTAAAAGCTCTTCAATGCGCCTCTGAATTCGGAAAACTCTATCAGCGAACTCTAGAATGGGTTTTAACTAGACCACACTCAATACGCGAAACGCGCGACTATCTGAAGCGGCGTAAGTTTAAGCGACAGATGTTGAACCGCCAACGTGCGCGCGAGGAAAAGCGTCCGCTGCCCGAGATTCAGGACGACATAGCCGCGCAGGTGCTCGAGCGTTTGATCGAAAAAGGTTATTTGGATGACCTAAAATTCGCAAAGTTTTACGTTGAAAACCGCCACGTGCGCAAAGGAATTAGCCATAAACGGCTACGAATGGAATTGAAACGCAAAGGGGTGGACGACGAAAAAATTCATATTGCAATGAACGTGGTGCCAAGAGATGAAAACGAAGAGATCATGAAGATAATCGCAAAAAAACGCAAAAAATATAATGATTTCCAGCTAGTAGGATACCTATCACGGCAAGGTTTTGATTTACAAACTGCCAAAACTGCAGTTGAACGTTATAAGGCCGAAAGTGAGGGGGAGGCGTAAGCTTTTATGGATACTCTATGAGTATAGCTAACCGTCGCGACGCGTAGTGCGGCTGTCCGGAGCAAAATCAGGCTCCCGAAAAGGATTAACAAAGTTAGGGATAAAGTCCGCTGGAGTTTCGGCGGTGGCTTTAGATTTAGCAGCCTCTTTCTCACTCTTAACAATTACTTCGTAGTCATTCACCTCTAAAATTCGGCTACGCGGGATAATCAGTTCTGGATCGAGAAAAGATTTCATTAGGGGGCGTTGAACAATTAACTGGTAGATTTGCCAATCTTCCGCAATGACGACAAATTCAGAAACTTTGCCAAGCTTTTCGTGCTTTTTGGTTACAACCTTGAGGCCGTTTAACGAAAAATTAAGATCGAGAACTTTCTTGATTCGGACCACTTCTTCACCGTCAACAAACTCATCAACCGAATCAATGATAAACCCGAGCGAGGAAACCTCGCGGATACTATCGACGGGCAAGATATCACCAACATCATCATGGCCAATCAAGGCTCCTTCAACCCGGAAAGCAATAATTTTCAGGGTGTCAGGATCGACAATCGGCTCGGCCACGCGGGCAACTTCCCCTCCCACATGCAGACTAAGAATTGGGAAGCCAAGAAGATGTGAACCGTTAATTAACATAACTACATTATAGCTTAATTAGTGGCGGACGCCAAGTGGCAGGATAGTCTGGGAGGCCCAGTAGGAGAGCAATTGTTGCGGCAACGTTGGTAAGTCCGGCGTCTCTCAGCCCGGCAGAGCGATAAAGTTTAGCATTCTTTGTATTATCGTAGAAAATGCACGGGACTGGATTCGTCGTATGGGCGGTCTTCGGCGTACCGTTTTTATCGATAAGCTCTTCAGCGTTGCCGTGGTCAGCAGCGATAATCATCATGCCGCCAAGCTCATCAACTTTCTTGGCCAGACGAGCTAGCTGAATATCAATCGCTTCTACGGCCGTAATGGTCGGTTCAAGCTCAGCAAAATGCCCCACCATATCGCCACCAGGATAATTTAGGCGCACAAATTGAAATCGATCCATTGCTTCAAGCGCAGCATCGGTAATCTCGGCAGATTTCATCCATGGACGAGTATTGAACGGCTGCGTGTCTGACACAATCTCAATTTGTCCTTCACGCGGAGCCTTTTTATAGCTATTACCATTAAAATAATAAGTAATATGACCAAACTTCACAGTTTCAGAAATCGCGAGTTGAGATACTTTATTTCGGCCGAGAAAAGTGTTGAGAGGCTGAGAAATCTTAACAGGGGGGACAAGCACATTGGCAGGAATGTGGCGATCAGAATCATATTCAGTTAGGCCGGCAAAATAGATATCGGGAAGCCCGTTACGGTCTCTTTTTGTAACAGATTGACTTTTTGGCGCGTCGACATCGCCTTTAGCAAATTTAACGCCAGCTTTAGCGTCGAGGTTTAATCTGCCACCGACGACTTCGGCTTTAGCGGAGCGAGTTCTTTTGTTCGCCGTTTTCGCACCAGCGGCGGAACGGTCGAACTTATCAAAGTCCAGCTGTGTGAAAGCTGTGGCGATTTCAACGGCGCGGTCGGCGCGAAAATCGTAGTAGATAAAAGCATCACCGTCGTGAACTTTTCCAATCGGCTCGGCTCCGCGGCGAGAATCAGCACCGGATTTGCGTGCTTTTATCGCCCGAGAAGCGAGCGCCGACCGCGCTGCAGCGTTTTCGATCACAACAAACGCTGGAAGATACTGGTCTTGTACGTTAGGGTTTTCTCGACGAAAAGTACGGATCGCTTCGCTAGCCGACGTAAACTCCCGCGGAGCTTTGCCATGCACCATCATATCCCAACCAAGTTTAACCATGTCCCAATCGTTTTCGTAGCGGTCGCAAACAGCCACCATACGACCGGCTCCCGATGCGATACGGAAATCAGCGTCTTTAAACTGGGAACAAAACTTCTCGAGCCTTTCGATATACTTTGGTTCTGATTGTGGAGCAACATCACGACCATCAAACGAGCAGTGAATACGAATCCGGTGTACACCTTCATCATAAGCTCGCTTGATCATCTGTTCGAGATGGCCAATGTCGCTATGTACCCCACCGTCCGAGAAAATCCCGCCAAAGTGCAAAGTGGCACCTTCGTGTTCACTAACCCACTTTATCGCACCGGTCCAAGCTTTACTCTGCCAGATGTCGCCAGTCTTAAACGCGGCTTCGATTCCAGCAATTCCCTGTTTAATAATCTGACCCGCGCCAAGTGCATTATGCCCGACTTCGGAATTTCCCATCTGCCCTGGCATAATACCCACCGCTTCACCGGAAGCAGCGAGAGGTATATTGAGATATTTCGCCATAGCCTGATCGAGGAATTCCGTGTGTGCTTGGCGCACGGCATTACCGCTACGATGCGGGGAAAGTCCGACGCCATCCAACACTACCAGAACAACTGGGCCGTCATAATGCAGCTTCCTCATAGCTACGGCCTTGGCACCTGCTGTGTGATACAGTGAATATTGCCACCGCCGAGCAAGATTTCGCGAGCATAAATTGGTTCAATTACGCGATCCGGGAAGAGTTCCTGAAGAGTGTCGATAGCTGCTTGGTCATGCGGATCGTCAAAAATCGGTAAAATGATAGCACCATTACAGTTATAGTAGTTAAGATAGCTAGCGGGGATACGATCTCCTTCGTTGCGCGGGAAGGTCCCTTCAACGACGTCAACACCTTCCGACTCTTCCTTAGTAATAAGGACGGGGTTCGGAACATGAATCTTCACAATCTCAAGCTTACGACCCTTAGCATCGGTAACACTTTCAAGATAATCAAGCGCAGCTTTTGAACGCTCGTACTGCGGATCGTCTTGGTTGTCTTCCCAAGCGAGCGCGACTTTGCCCGGAGCGACGAACTGGCAGATGTTATCGACATGGCCATTCGTATCTTCGTCCATATAGATTCCCTTCGAGATCCAAAGTACTTTCTCGGCGCCAAGATACTCTTTAAGAGTTTCTTCGATTTCCTCTTTGGTCATGTTTGGGTTACGTCCTGGATCGAGCAAGGTTTCTTCGGTAGTAAGGATAGTTCCCTCGCCGTCAGAATGTACCGAACCACCTTCGAGGACAAAATCAGTCAGATGGTAATAATCAACACCTTCAATCGCAGCCATCTTTGGAGCGATATAATCGTCCTGATCCCATGGAAAATATATCCCGTTAACAAGACCGCCATAGGCGTTAAACTTCCAGTCAATCGCACGCATATGACCAGCGCCATCAACCACGAAAGTTGCGCCAGTGTCACGAACCCAAGAGTCGTTATTACTAATCTCGACGATCTGGACATTTGGCATATTCATCTCAAGCAAGTGTAGATATTGCGACTTGTTTACGCCAACAATGACCGGCTCATACTTTGCGATAGTTTGAATAACTTGCTTAAAAACCGCCTGGGCTGGTTCGGCGTTATAGCGCCAGTTGTCTTCTCGTTCAGGCCAGAGAATGTAAGTGCAACGGTGTTCAGCAAGCTCAGACGGCATATGAAAGCCATCGGCTCGCGGGGTACTATCAATGATTCGCATAGTTTTTCCTTTCGAAACGTTTTATCTTGAAGCCTTAATGCGCTTCTGTTTGCTAGTTTTTGTCTTCTTGACTTTGCTAACCATGAGTTCACCTAGAACAACGGCTATACAAGCACCGACAATGAGCGGCCACTGGTACTCAAACATAGCGATGTCGAACTCTGGGAAGAGCGTGAAGAACAGCGCAACTACTAGCAATATTAGAGGAACCGCGGTAAAGAGGAAGGCTTTGATCTTACCGCCACCAATCCAGTATCCGTTCTTTACGGCCGGACCTTGTTTATGCAACTTATAGAATGCGGCGAACATAGGTATATAGGAAAGTAACAGACAGACAAGACTAAGCGAGAAGAAGGTCCAGAAAAGGTTAGAAACTTCCGGGAAGAACTGAGCAACAATCACACCGCCGATAGCAATGATCGCGCCGACAACACCAGTCCAAATCGAAACAACATACGGTACGCCATCTTTGTTGCGCTTTGCCCAAGATTTCGGGAAAGTACCGTCTTCAGCGGCGTAAGCGATGACAGAGTTGACACCGAAGTTCCAGGAGGCGATATTAGCAATCAAAGTATAGATAAAGAGCCCGCCAACTACCACGATGATAGCCTTGATCGCGCCAGCAGAAAGTCCAATCGTCGTCAAGAGAATCTGGTAGGAATCGAGTAGACCAGAATCCGAGCTGAGCTCTTCAAGCGGGATCGCCACACCAATACCAAAGCTGGCCAAAAGATAGAATACTGCAATTAGGATGCCGCCGAGTACAATGGCTTTCGGGATTTCCTTCTTAGGATTGTCCATATCATCACTAAAAGTGGAGACAACTTCAAAACCAAGCATATTGAAGATGATTAAAGCAACGAAGCCTAGACCGGTAAAGTCAAATTTTCCGTCGGCTCCGACCATTGGCAAGAGATCAATCGGTGAAGTAATCGGATTGGCACTACCCTGAGTGACAAGCACATAGATACCAAGAGCGCCTAACCCAGCCATAAAGATAAACTTTGCTACGGCACCGATATTCGAAAGAACGTCACTCTGAGAAACACGTAGGACGCCAAGTACACTGACTAGCAAAATATAGAAGAGCTGGATCGCAAGAATAACCGGCCAAGTCATTTCGAACCCTAGCATCTGCATAAGATATGTTGTGATAAGGTCAGCCAGCGATGCCACCCAAAGCGGGTAGTTGACCCAATAAAACCAAGCGACTCGCCCAGCCCATTTGGGACCGAAAGCTTTCTTTACCCATGTATACATACCGCCTTCGGACGGATATTGCGTACCTAGTTCGGCAGAGATGAGCCCATATGGTACAAAAAAGCCAATGAGCATGATAATCCACCAAAGGTACTGCGAGTTACCGATCGCGGCAGTCGGAGCAACGGCGTCACCGACGAGAATGATGCAGACCGTAGCAAGAACGGCGCTAAACAGCCTGAACTTATATTTTTTCTTTTTATTTGGCATTAGTTTTCCTCCTTTTGCCGTTTAATATTGTCTAGTGCATCTTGTGCTACGCCACCAAAGTACAATACTAGTCCACGCTGAGCGGTAAGGCGATTTTCGGCCTGATCCCAAGCGATACAATGCGGGCCATCGAGTACACTATCAGTAATCTCCTCGCCACGCATCGCCGGAAGACAATGCATAACTTTGACATTCGGGTTACCGGTCGCAGCAAGCATCTCGTCGTTAACCTGATATTTTGGATAAAACTCCCGCATATAAACATCCTTCGGGGTTTCCTTGTCGTAAAGACCATACCAGACATCGGTGTAGATAAAATCGGCATCTTCAAGGACAGTGGGATTATCCGAGACATGGACGCTGCCACCGTAACGCTGAGTATTAGCTCGGCCAAGCTTTAGGAAGTCGTCGGAAAGCCACTTGGCCGGAGGACCATATTGAACAAAGTCCATCCCCATCTTTGTCGTAATCATCATGAGTGAGGCACAAACTTGAGTGCAGTCACCAACAAAAACCACTTTAACCTTATCAAGCGGTTTGCCTTCAGGAAGATGGTCGAAAATCGTAATAATATCGCCGAGCTCTTGGGTCGGGTGGTTATAATCCGACATGCCATTAATCACTGGGACGGTAGCGGTCGCAGCAAGCTCCATAATGCTCTCATGACGGTCAACGCGAGCCATAATCATATCACACATACGCGAAAGGACCTTTGCTGTGTCGCCAATCGACTCATGGGCACCAAGTTGGATAGCACCCGGAGCGAGATTTAAGGCATGACCGCCAAGCTGTTCCATAGCAACTTCAAAAGAAACTCGTGTGCGAGTGGATTTTTGTTCAAAGATCATGGCGAGGTTTTTGTGATAAAGGGTCTCAAGCGTACCGCCTTCTTTAATGAAACTGCGTACGGTCGTAGAAACCTTTACCATATCAAGCATCTCGGACTGATCAAAATCAGTCGTATCGAGATAGTCTTTTCTAGTAGGAGTTTTGTGGTCTAGTTGATAAGGATTATACATAACCTTATTATAGCTTAAGTTATAATAAGCGCAAGAGGTTTCAAGGGAGTGGCAAAGGTTATCGACTAGGTTTTAATTAGAGGCCACCGACGTGGGTTTCGTAAATGAGGCTAGCTTGGTCGGGGTCAGTAGCGACGGTCTTGCCGTCGAGGAATAAGTGGTCCATAAGTGCAGGATCGTCAATATGCTCTTCGATATATTGCCAAACTTTGTTGGCGCCATTGTAATAGGCAAGATCTTTGTTGTTGACTAGTTCCCCAGTGCCACGGAAGCAGCGTTGGACGGGGTTAAAGTTTGTAGTGCGTATTTTCTCGAGGCGCTTGGCGCGTTCAGCGTCAGTTTCGTCGGGCTTAGCATCGGTAAGGAATTTAAGCATGGTACCGATGTCAAAAACTTCGCGGAAGTTTTTACCCTTGAAGGTAGCGAGCCCGATATTGATGTAATGGTCGATACCGGAATCTTGGTATTTGCCAGCAATAGCTTGTTCAACACATTTAGCAACGCCTTCATCCCATTCTTCATTGCCTGGAAGGCCGTGCGAAAGAGCGATAAGTGGATGCTTTTCGTAAACAGCGGCACGGTAGACATGAGTGCCGAATTCGTGGACGATGATGGTCTGAAGTTCGTCGCGAGTATAATCACCTTTCGGCCGCGAGCCCGGAAAAGTAATAGAACGAGCGATCGGGTCAACCGAGGCGTTGTTGCGTTCAGGGTGAACTTTGGCGCGATAGTCGGTTTCATCGTCGCCGATTTCTTCGTGGATAATCTCGTTGACGATGTTGGCAGCTTCGTCTGGCGTGAAGGTTTCTTGATCTTTGGGGATGTGATTGAGCAAGCCACCAAAGAAATTCTGAACTATTTCAGAAAAGCGAGCGACGGTCTCGGGTTGTGGTTTGAAGCGGCCTTTTTCGACAGGTTTAATCGGGCCAATAGCTTCCAACAAACTTTGATAGGTAGCTTGGTCTTCAGGGCGAAGTTCTTCGGGATGGATTCTGCCAAGCTTTTCCTGGAGGAGTACATAGAAAGTAGCTTCGTCGGGTTTGCCAAAGTAAGCCTCGTTGGCTTCGCGATGATATTCGGCGGCTTCGGCTTTTTCTTCAGGAGTCGTGGCAGAGTTATAAGCAATATTCGCGGCAAGAAAATCATTGGCACGGCGATGATCATCTAGGATGATGTCGATATAACGTTTCTGTTTGTCGGGGATCGTATCATTGTCAGCTAACTCAGCTTCGACAGCGTCTAAAGTAGCAAGATTCTCAGAAATTTCGTCCGGATTAAGGTTACCATAAACATTGTTCGGATGAATAAGCGAATTATCGGATAAAAATTCGTCCCGGGCGGCCTTCATGTTGGTGGCGTTAAGTTTTTCGTAGACCGTGACATCGGTTTTGTCGATTTTGGAGATAAGTTGCTCAAGAGTCGATTCTGGGCTCTCTTGCTCTTTGGAGATGGAGGCTTCTTTTAATGATGGATTGGGGATGTTTTCAAAACGCATACACTTGTATTGTAACATATGCGATATAGGTTAAGCGAGATTTCGGCGAACTTTGGCGAGATGTTGCTGGGCTTTTTTTGTGACTGAACGTCCGCGTGGGGTGCGTTCGATCAAACCTAGTTGGAGCATATATGGCTCGTAGTAGTCTTCGATCGTAGCCGCTTCGTCGCCAGTTAAGGCTGCAATCGTAGTCAGGCCAACCGGACGGTCGCCGTAATTCTCAAGCATCAACTCCAGCATGTTACGGTCGGCCGGGTCGAGACCAAGGTCATCAATCTCCATTAGATCAAGAGCACCTTGAGCTAAATCTGCATCAATTATGCCGTTGCCATGCACTTCGGCATAGTCGCGTACACGCTTTGTTAAACGGTTAGCGATACGCGGAGTGAGGCGCGAGCGTGTAGCAAGTAAGCTAGTCGCCTCAGGAGCAATCTCGGTTCCTAAGATATTAGCGGTACGACTAATAATCCGTTCAATTTCGGGAATCTTATAGTATTCAAGGCGATGAATCAGGCCGAAACGATCGCGCAACGGACCAGCTAACGAGCCAGTACGCGTGGTGGCTCCTACCACTGTGAACTTCGGCAAATCAAGGCGCACCGAACGAGCGGCAGGGCCTTTACCAATTACAATATCAAGTTTATAGTCCTCCATGGCCGAATAGAGCACTTCTTCGACAGCACGTCGCAAACGGTGGATCTCATCAATAAAAAGCACGTCGCCGTTCTGGAGGTTTGTCAAGATCGAGGCCAAATCCCCAGCACGTTCGATTGCTGGGCCACTCGTCACCCGAAGGCTAGCGCCGAGCTCGTGAGCAATGATGTTCGCCATTGTGGTTTTACCCAGACCTGGCGGCCCGTAAAGCAACACGTGGTCGAGCGTTGTACCATCATCACGTTTTTTTACGGCGTCGATTGCGAGTTTCAAATTGCTCTTTAGACGCTCTTGGCCAATATAATCAGCAAAAGTAAGTGGGCGCAGAGTAACTTCTTCGGCTTGTTCCGACAAGTCGTTCTCATTCACGCTAGTATCAACTAAGCGCGGTTTTGGCTCACTAGCTTCTGCCTCTACACTCCGCTCGATTCCCATATTAGCTATTATAGCACACCTTAGGAGACCGTTAAAACCAGGCTAGCTCGCGAACGAAGGATATGTTACAATGTTCCTAGTAATATAAGGAGAGTGATATGGCAAAAGAGTTAGACCGTAATAGTCAAACTTGGAAGAATCTCGAGACGGCTTTCGCAGGTGAGTCACAAGCAGCCGTCAAATACGGTTTCTATGCGAAGCAAGCAAAGAAGGACGGGTATGAACAAATTGGCGCAATCTTTACTGAGACTTCTGATAACGAAAAACAGCACGCGAAGATTTGGTACAAATTGATGCACAATGGTGGAGTTGATAACACCGAGACGAATCTTCAGCTGGCGGCAGAGGGGGAAAACTATGAGTGGACCGACATGTATAACAATTTTGCAGAGGTCGCACGTAAAGAAGGCTATGACGAAATCGCCGCAAAATTTGACCTCGTAGCAGGCATCGAAAAGGAGCATGAGGCTCGATACCTCAAGCTTAAAGGTGATATTGATTCCGATATGGTCTTCAAAAGCGACAAGGTAACGGTCTGGAAGTGCCGTGAGTGCGGTTACGTCTATACCGGTGAGCAAGCGCCGGCGGTTTGTCCGGTTTGTGGCCATCCGCAGGCTTTCTTTGAAATCCGCGCCGAGAATTATTAAAGATCAGTAAGTAGTCCTGAAAATTGTAAAATATCTCCGTCAGAGCGACGGAGATATTATTTTGTGACCTATATGATTCTAATAAGTGTTGCCGTTATTAGCACAGTAGCCATGACCATCCGGAGCAGGCTGGTTGTACCAGCAGTTGGCAGTAATCCAGAACTTTTTGAGGAACGATTCGTTATCGCCGCCACTTAGCTCCACAGCATATTGTGGGTACGGGAAGAAAAGGTCGGCCGGATCAAGACGAGTCTCGACGCGACGGAAGAGCTGGTTCGTACGCCCGGTGGAATCAACGCTAATCTGCACACCATGAAACTTCACTACTGACTCATCGTTTCGGCGCAGAGTGACGGCGAAATCAGACATCGCATCACCATACGGCAGCGAAGCAACAAGAAATACATTATCACCTTCGTGCAGGTTTAAGCCACCGACTTCTAACCGTATCGTACAAGCGAACTCCCCATCGCCACAGGTAACTAAGGCAGGACTATCAACGCTATCTATCTTGCCAAATTCCATAATGCTATTAGCAGGGATCGTAGTAACGGCATTACCTTTATAAGCTGGCAGCAAAACCACGGTACTGTTTATGACGTCATTATTACTATTGGCGGCACGAAGTTCGTTGAGATTAAGGTGGCCCTGTGCAACTTTAATGAAGGTAAGCTGTATTGTAGGCGGGACTGTAGCCTGGTTCGCATTCTTGAAATTTTCCGAGACACGATAGCTATTACTCTGCAAGTTACCACGGTTTAGCTCAGAATACCAACTAAAGTCAATATAAACAACCTCGTCAAGCCGAGCACTGTCGTAATTAGTCGTAACGCCGTCGCGTGGAACGCTAATCGGGATGACTTTCGTACGAGTATCGGAAGTCAAGGTGCCACGATAGTCTGGGGTGACGTCGGAAATAATTACGCAAGTATAGGCCTGGTCCGAAGAATCGGTCTCACCGTTAACACTAGCGCTCGTAGCGATAATCGGGACCTCGCTCTTATCCGGCATGCCGTGCAAAATCTCGCCAAGTACAAAATCTTGATCGCAACTTGGATTATCCGGGTGTTCCGTGATGACATTCTTGCTATCACATGAACCGCCTTCACTCAGACACTTAAAATAGTCATTCACGGCGATCTTTGCATCTTCAACGCCAGCCATCGCTGAATCATAAGCGGACTGCGAAAGGTCATCATCACTACTCTGCCCAGCTTCGGAAAGCATAATCCGGATAAAGCTCAGGGTAACGACGCCAAAAAGAATCGTCGCAAAAACTACAATATAAATCGAGGTAGCACCACGCTTTGTTTTCCCAAAAAGATTTTTTAGACTCTTCATATTATGATTATACCATAAGCGGAGACAATACAGCTAGACTCCAGCCGTACGTGCGGCAAAATTAAACTTATTTATAGCGCAGTAGTTAAAACGTGAGCCAATATCGAGAGTGCCAGCATCGGCATTTTGAATCTTACAGAGATCATCCGTACGGGTAATACTAGCGTCGTCTTTTTGCTGTTCAGTGGCAAGAATAAAAGTGCCAGAGAAGAAGCTACGCAAAGTCACTAAATCCTGCGAGATCGGGAAAACCGTCAGCTCGTAAAGCATGAGTGGGAGCTCGGAACCCTCGAGGAAGTTAGTCTCTGGCTCAGCAATAAAGTTATCCTGGTCATTCTCGAGTTTTCGAATGTCGATAGTGTAGTTTGCGTTGTTAAAATCACTCTTAAAACCATAGCTTGTATTCATAGACCAGGTGCAAGCGCGGTAATTCTTATCTTCGAACCGAGCTAAATGCGGCCGCGTAAGCATGCCCTCGCCGCTACTAGTCTGATAGCGCAGATTCAAAGATTGACCAGCTTGTACGCCATACTGCGTATTCCAAATGTAAGAATAGTTCCCGGTGCAGAGCACACCAGAGTATTGAAGGGCCTCAGTATTGGCTTCGCGGCTCTGGAAGATAAACTTGTAAGCATTATCGGCCTCGCATTGTTCCCTCGTGGCGGCATCATTAGTATGCGTGCGACAAAGATTGGCCGTATCAATCGAAGGCGCAGAGTTAATCGCAGTAGTGAACTCGTCGATAAGATTGCGGCCGACGCTGTCGACAGCCTTCAGGGTAAGACCTTTTTGATAAACCGCCATAATGTTAGAAATAACTAAAGCAATAGAAATTAAAAGCGTCGCCACAAACGCTAGCACGAGCGAAATCTCAATAATCGTAAAACCCTGGCGAGTGGATGTTTGAACTTTATTGGTATTCTTTTTGGTTTTTTTCATTTTACCCTCTTGCAGCTGGATTATATAATCGGATCACCGCATCAAGCGAGCTAGGAGTGTTACTACCAGAAACATTCCAGCAAGTTTCAACATGGAAATCGTAATACAGCGACCTACCGCCAGCGCCAGTTTCTTGCGATTTTACACCGACTACCCATATCCCCTGCGCTTCCCTAAGATTAGTGTAGTTAGTGAGCTCATGAAGGCTAGTGTCGGGGTTATCATAAAGGATGCGTGCGTTTAAATCCGGCATCTTGAACACTGATGGGTTACCAGCAGCAGTAACGATACTACTCAAGCTAACACCAGAGGTAGAGTTAGACGCTTGAAGCAAACGTGTATTAACGACGAAAGCATTATCGTTTGCGAGTTTATTATCCTTATAGACCTCCGCGCAGTCTATGACTGGGAATTGAATTTTGCGGGCAGCGCTCCAGTCCAAGGAAAGGTTCGTGATTTCTCCCCAGATTCCCGCAAAAGCCTGACAACGAGTATCGTTGTTCGGGTTATCATTACATGGCGGTAAGTTTAACTCAGAGACGTAGGAACTATGGATAAAGCGGAGAGCCTCAGCCTGAGCATTAAGTTCGTTGCGAGCAGTGGTTAGCTCAAGTGAACGCTCAGCAACATTCAGCCCTTGGTTCATCATAGTAACTGTCACGATAGTAACAACGGCAAGAATAGCCATCGCGACCATAACCTCGATCAATGTATCGCCGCGCTTAGCACTATTTCGGAATTTCTTTGCTACTGGCATGGGTTCTCCTCGTCGCCTTCTAGCTCATCAGAATTTAGTATGCTGACAGCCGAGCTATTACGACCATCAGCCGCAATATGTACGGCGCGAACATATTTCACATCATCGGACTTTACGCAAATATTTACAGAGCGACTCTGGTAAAACTTGTCACGCTCAGCACTGTCACTAATGTCATTCTTGAACCTGGCTTCGGCGCTACGATTTTCCGGTTTACACTCGTCCTTGAGGTTATAAACGAGATCCTTGCTATAGGCCGTATGAACCGCGTTTGAGGCGGGCGAGCGCGCAATGACGAAAGTACCTTTAAATTCGTTATTCGGGCTGGTGCCCCAGTCGGTGCTCTGGCCAAACATGAAGCGGGTCTGCCAAAGCGACATAAACTCGCTAACTGTGCTAGACTCGCCGTTGATAGCTTCACCGCAGTAGATTGTAGCTTCTGCCGCAGCAAGTTCCTCCATAATACTGCCACTAGGATTGACTGGGTTGATATTAACATCGGCACGTCCGCGAATTGTGGCGGTATAGAACATTCTGTCACCGTTAGCCCCATTCAAGCTGGGGTCAAAGACGATAACTTTGCCAAGGATAGCCTCACCCGAATTACCGGCACCGAGCGATTCTGGGCTAATTACTTCGTTGTAAACCGAACGGATTTGCTCAGCAAAGGTACGGACGGCGTCGGTATAGCGCTGGTTCGAGATGGAAGAAAAAGTCCCAGCAAGCAGACCCACTAGCATGAGGCCCGAGATACCTAGCACCAGCATAACCTCAATGACGCTAAATCCGGACTTTACGGCCTTTGGGACTTTTTTTCTTCTAACCATTTCTAGTACCTCGGCGGAAGTTCACGCGAATAAGCCTCCGTATAGCTCGAACCATAACGACCGGCCTGGGCATAACCCCAGAGATAAGCATCGGCACTCAGGTTGAAAACCTCGGCTGGGGTATATTTTCGCCAATCATCAGTGTAGGTAGGACCGAAAACAGTGGTATAGCTATCTCCGTCGTTCGTGATATCAGTACCACCAGTGCGATTCAACTTCAACGCGCTAGCGATAACGGGACCGTTAATTCGGAGAGGCTTATCACAAGTATGCGTAGTATCGGGACGCGTCTCAGTACCGTCATGTGGCGAGCCAGTATTCGTGCTCTTCTGGAAACCTGAGCAAGTGTTAATTGTAGCTCTCGGGGCAATAATCCAGGCATTAATCTGTGTGACATTATTACTAATATTAAGCTCGGTAGCGTCCGGCGCATAGATAATATACTGAGTAAGCTGGTAAATATCGTCAACTGAGCTGGAGTATAGAGTCGAATTAGCAATAGCTTCAGTAATCTCTACTGTGCTACCAGAAAGTTCGATCTTTGGAACATCTTTCAAATAGTCAAACAGGCGCGAAACCAACGTTGGGTTTGGAGTAATTTCTGATCCACCCAGAACAATATCATTACGAATCGTAAGCGGAGAGTTCGAGCCAACGCTAACGGAATGAGAATTCGATCCAAAAGCTAGCGATCCACCAGTACCAAAATTTTTAACCTGACCATTAGCCACGCCCAGGTGCTCGGTCCAAGTGCCGAAAGACGCATTAGGGAAGCCGCTAGCCATGGCGCCAATCACCGGATTATCGTAGCGTGAAGCAAGCTCAGTTACCATAATCCCGCCGCTTGTGAACACGCCGCCATTCCAAACCGCTGCGGAAGGCTTCTTGGCAATCGTGCGGCAAGCCGCATCGTAATGGGTCCAATAGGTAAAGCGGTTCTCGTCAGATTCCGGCCGCCAAATAAATTCGTTACCTTCACTTGCACGCTTGATGCCATAATAATAGCGCCATCTAAACCCGAAACTATTACAATATTTATCACCTACATAATCTGGGATAACCATGTTCTGACTGTAGGTTGGCTTATACTCGCCAACCTTTCCGCCATCGTGGACCTGTGTAGCACTCCAAACTGTTGCACATCCGTTTAAACCAAATCTAAATACGCCAAGCTTCGTAGACTGATTCCAATACTGGCAAGGGTCGAATTTGGTGCGATTTGGGTGTTTAAGATTATTCGGAACTTCACCATTCACGGCCGAATCGCTATAACCTTTCGTGTATGGCACTTCAAAAGCGACCGAACGATCCTCTATGATACGTCGAGCTTCTATCGGCTCAGCGCTACCTCGCCAGTACATTTCCCGAGATTCACCAGCATACATGGGGCCACCGTTCGCCTTACCAGCCGATGATGGTTGCCCATTATCCTCGTTCGGTTCATTTGGATTTACATATTCAATACGCGCTGCGGAATCGCCTTTGCCGCTACCAGTATTTTCTTCAGCATAGTAGCGATAACGCTTCGGATCCCATGAACAGTTGTTTGGGTCATAGCCGTTTGCGTCTTTCCCGCACGGTCCATCTTTTTTCTCTTCGCGCTTAATAGGCACAATCTTCTTTTCATAAGTAATCTTTTCTTCAGCGTAACCAGGATTCGGGATATTTACGGTATGATTTTTAGTACGATCGTAAACAATTTCTAGCGTACCGGTCGAGTTAATATTAGGTATCTTGTAAGTACCGGTCTCCGTACCACCAGTAGCAGTAGTAACAGTCCACTTTGTCGTCATGTTATCAAGTTCAACGGTATCATTCGCTCCCGGCGCCATACCTTCGGCAAAAACCACTTCGTAGCTTAAACCATGGTAGAAATTCACTTTACCCTGATTGTAGTCGGTGCTCAACTGTAGCGTAACTTTATCGCCGGTAGTTTTCTCCTTGGTCCATTCTTTGTGATAAGCAATGTCCTTACCCGGTTCGTCAACTGATTCCACGGCCGACTGAGACCAAAATTCGATCTGCCCAACTCCCTCAACTTTCTTCTCTGTCTTCTTGACGACGGCACAAGCCTCGGTTTGGCCAGTATCACCCTTTGCCACCATAGCATGTGGGTCGGAACTATCCCAAGATAGCGTTTTTGTGGTATAAGAAATCTTCGAGCAAACACGCTTACTTTCCTCATTTTCACCCAAGACAACCGTGGTAGATACCGTAGCCCCTTCTGGCAGGTTATGGACTTCATTAGGTTTACCGCCATCAGTTTCCCATTTGCCTCGCCAAGGACCACCGCTGCCATCATCAATCGTGATAGTATAGTCAGTCGAAGCTCTATTGAAATTGCCAACGAGTTCGGCAGTGTTATAGCGAAGACTGTGCGAGAAATTCACGATGGCTTTGCCATTCTCATCAGCCTGGACTTCAAGGTCCTGAGCATTCTGGTCCCAGGTTAATGACTCACTAGACGCGCCACCAGATTCAACCTTTGATTTAGACTGGAATTCCGTTGTCGGGCTATCCCACTTCTTGTCATAGCAAAACCAGCTAACTTCGCGCCACTCAAAACCATTCGTAGCACCTGCGTCAAGAGCCACCAAGAACTTTTTGTAAGTCTCGTCCCAGTCTTCCCCATACGGATCGGACGCACCACGAAAAGCAACCATGTTTGGAGATGTACTTTCTGCTCCAGGTCTTGAATTACCATTGCTGTAGATTTTGTAAACTTGTACAAAACCATACTGCGTAACAGACTCTCCGCTGCTTATAGTTACAGCCTGACGCACACCCTTGCGATGAGTTGCTAGACCGAGGCGGTAATAGCCGCCGTATTTATCACAACCTTCAATAGTTCCACCTTGCACATTGCTGTTGCCCTTAATAACAACCTTAGGCTGATCGGTTGGATAATATTGCCAAGTAGCACCAAAACATGTGTCCCACCAGTCACCACAGTGACCGCCACTAATACCACCCGGATCGCCAGCTTCGGCATAGACACCGCTAATTGAAACTATCGAAGAGATAATCCCAATACCAGCAACTAATAAACAAACTAGGCAAAGAAGTCGCTTTTTCATTTTTAAGCTCCGCCACCTTGGCCACCAAGCTCAAGGTTAGTCTCATACATTAGCTCATCATAATAATTAGCTCTTTCAAAATCACCAAGCTTAGCATAAATCGCTGCAAGTAGCGCATACAACATGGACTTCTGCTCAGTACTAAGAGAATTGGGATCGACCTGCCCAGCAACAGCAGCAGCCTCTTCATAATACTCATTCGCCAGCAGGAACGAAGCTTGTGCCATCTTAATCTGGTCAGCATACTCTCTGCCTTCGTCGGTATCTAAGACATCATTGACCGCATTATCAACAGCGCCGATATCGCCATTGTTCTTATTAAAGAACTCTTGCAAAACGTTCTTATAATCACCAATGTCTGCACCAGATCCGCCAGCGATGGATGGAATTTCCGGCTCCGGTTTATAAGTTAGCGCCATAATCAAGGCTACAATACCCCATATAATCAACCCGGCAGCGATAATACCACCAACGATAAAGACGACCGGTAAAACTTTCTTGCGGGTCTGCTCAGATTTTTTGCGTTTTTCCTCGGCTTTACGGTTTTGTTCGGCAAAGTAGTCTTCTTGTTGTGCCGCCCAGCTACCGATATTCTCAGCCTTAAACTGAGTCGTGGAGTCCTGTGTCGGAATCTGTGAGCTAGCGGTCGCATTTGGTTGCGGCTGAACAGGATTAGCATGAACTTGCGCAGATGACGGCACGGATGGCTGCACTGGAGCAGAATTGGGCTGCCGCACAGAAGTAGGGGCTGGCTCAGCCGCAGGCCTCGGCGCTGCGCTAGGGTTCAAATTTGTAGTAGAATTCTTACTCTCCGGAGAATCGCTCATGTTTATATATTAGCATAAGTTACATAGTTTGAGAAGCGGTGAAGACTTTGATGGCTAAGTTTTGAGCATAACAAGCGATTTTTATCATGCTTGAGGTAGCTCATATATGGCTAATCTAAAGTGCCGGCACCAAACAGGAATACTAACCATTGTTCAAAATTACTCATCGACTCATCAGGATTCTCGGCGCTACTAGAACCTTCGGTTGAATATTTGTTCTTGGCGGCCTCAGAATTGGGCGGCAAATAGATTAAGGTCTCGCCGGGGAGTTTTTTATTCTGATACTTACGAGCAGCAAGCTCTTGATATTCGGTAGAAACATAGTATTCGTTTTCCAGCTCAAGGGTCTCGACTTCCAACTCAAGAAGAACTTTCTCGCGCTTACGATTCGCTAGCTCTTGGGCTAAGGTCCAGTTGCGCGACATCGACGACACCGCTCCCCAAACAAAGAATAAGCAAATCGTCACTGCCACGATAATAACTACCCGATCAAAAACAAAAAGATTGTGCTGTAACCAATAAATAGCTTTTCGCACGCGGGTCTTAAACTCGGACATACATATATATTATAGCATAAACGAAATGGACCTTTTGACTACGGCTGCTTCTGTGTGCCGAACCTTTACCCTCGTACTCTTGCTCCATAAAAGCAAAAAAGACCGAAAGGTCTTTTTCTATTGGTGGGGGCGGTTGGGCTCGAACCAACGACCAAGCGGTTATGAGCCGCCTGCTC
>CAYOLY010000005.1:0-57088 GCA_964404945.1 uncultured Candidatus Saccharibacteria bacterium
GGTCGCCTCTTCCGGTTTCCAGGAGGTCTTTCCGGGAGCTAGAGCGGTTAGTTCACTAGTTAACCCTTCAGCTGGTATATCTAGTGCTAAGTTCTGGGTCATCCAGCAGTTGCCATCAGCTAGTTTGGCTACCCAGTAGGATTTACCATCTCGTAGGTCTTTTAGACGTTTAGTATAGTAAGTATTACCAAGGCTATCCGTAGCGGCGTATTTAGCCGCTCCACCGCTCTGGAGATCTAGTTCACTACCAATCTCCCTACAGATACTAGCCGTCATTCCCTGCATAGTATCAGTCCTATCAAAGCCAGTGACTTGTTTGGGAGAAGCAACAACGGAAAGGGTAACTGTGCTGCTGTAGGTACCAGCCGGGATCGAAGTATCGACTTTAGCGCCAAAGTTCATGGTGTAGTAGTCAGAAGCCGCATTGTTAGAAGTTGCTTGCTTACCAATCCCTGGCATCGCCGTAGCAGTAGTAGCTACGGGCTGGTACTCGGTAGTGGAAGTAGCGGGAACGGCGGTGGTCACGCCCGCCCCATTCTTGGTGAGGTTATATCCCCATTGGTTGCTATTGAAGCTTGAAGAAGTTCCAGCCGTAGTGATCGAACCAATCTTCGCCGTGCTGTCACTCCCCACGGCTGAGTTTATCATGTCTTTACTAGATGCATGCATAGAGACTTCATAGTAGTCGGAGTTGTTTACTTCCACATGGGCAACGGTAGCTAGGTTCTTGAAGGCTCCAGCTACAGTTGGCTCAATTGTCTCACTGACACTGTCTGCCATCGTGAGGGTAACTGACGAGGAGAGCCAACCGGAGAAGGTGGCGATGCCGCCATCATCGGTAGCCTGAGTCTTATCAACAGCTATCGGGCATAAGGCTATGAATAGTACCAAAAGGAGGGCGAGGCTAGCACCAATCGGTACACATCTTGCCCCTTTTGCTAGATTAGAGTTGTTCTTCTTTCTTAGCATCACTGCCCTCCTTTTGGTTTACTTAGAACCCTGAGTGCGGTGCCGATGTGCTATATGGCTTTTACTATATAGCTTAACCTTTTCTTTAACTTCAATACTGACAAAAGTGTCTAGTTTCTTCAGATTGAAGATATAAGCTCTATGCGTCATCTACTACCTATGAGTAGATACCTTTTTGTTTCCGTAGAGCTAACGCTCTCCGCAAACAAAAACGACACCGCAAGGGGTGTCTAAGCCTATCAACGCGCCAACTTTGAACAAGTCTCCATCGTGTGCATTGTTTGCGGTGCCGTTTCCGGCTCGCGACAAAAACTTGTAAAATTGGCTCTACCAATAAAAATAACTGGCGATTATTATGTTGATAAACTTAGACAACTTTATAATACCAAGCAAAACCAGTTTTGCCAAGGCTAGAAATAAGAATAATATTATTTTATAAAATACGAACAATAACCCGAACATTTTTCATTCGGTAATACAGGTGGTTGACACTTTCCGTCTTTATTTCTGTTCTTCGAGCCAAGCTGAGATTTCGACTGCAGCGCTAGCTCCGTCGCCGGCCGCCGTGACCACCTGACGAACGGAGGAGGCGCGCACGTCACCGGCCGCAAAAAGGCCCGGGACCGTTGTCATATGCATAAACCTTATGCTTTGTCCAAAAGCCGAATTAGTTTCAGCGCGAGTAGCCAATTCGCCACCAGTCATGACGTAGCCTTTTTGGTCCAGGATTGATAGGCCATGTAAAAACTGTGTAGCTGGGGTATGTCCGATAAAAACAAAGACATAAGCAAACTGATTTAAGAAGTCGGCAGTCGGCTCCTGATTCTCAATTACACGAATGTTGCTAAAATTCGCTAACCGCTGGCGTAAAATATTATCGGCTTTAAGTTGGGAGTGCGTAATAATTGTGACACTTTTAGCAAGACCAGCAAGGTAAAACGTTTCCTGGACAGCAGCATTTGCCCCACCCACTACAACGACGTCTTGATCTTTGGCGAGGGCGCCGTCGCAGAGGGCGCAATACGAAACTGGCGGAGTAACCACGAAAGGTAAGTGCTTTGGTTCTGCACCGGTAGCCACTAAGACGGCGCCCGCACGGACGGTCGTGCCGTCAATGATAAGTTCAAATCCGGCACGACCGTCCGTCAAAGGGCGAACCACGGTACACTCGCCATAGTCGATCCGGGCGCCAGCCGCTTCTGCTTGGCGGCGCATGACGGTAGCCAAATCGCTGCCCGCGCCAGCGAAGCCCGGGTAATTATCAAGTTGGGAGATTTCGCCTAGCAGACCGCCGATATTAGCGCGTTCGTAAACTTGCACTTCAATCCCGGCGCGGGCAGCGTACAAAGCTGCCGTCAGCGCCGCCGGACCACCGCCGACAATAACTAAATTTTTAGTAGAGTTGTGATCCATATAAAGCCATATAAAGTTCCATTGAAATTGCGTCTAGTTCGGAATTAAGCTTTTCCATTGTTTCGTCGCGCTCGATCGCAAGGACAATAAATTTTAATGGGGCATTATACTCGCCGCAGATCTGTTGAGTGTCGCCATAAGCAAGCGGGCCAGAAATAGTAAGCTGACGCACACCACCAAGCTTCATGCCGACCACACCTTGATTCCACCCTTCGATCATACTATCGCTCACACTTAGCGGTGCATTAAGAGCGGTCGGTTCATCGTAATTATCAAATGATGATTCAAAAACCGTACCATCCGCACACCAACCAATATAATAAGCATCGTAATCATAATCGCCCTCCTCCAAGACCCGACCAGTACCATCTTTTAGATCTTTGGTTTCGAGCACGGCATTATTAGCAGTCGCCGAGTTATACGCCTTTACCTGCGACTTAAAGGCTTCGAAAGTTTTAAAGTATTTATCCGAGAGTGGTTTCGCGGCTTCGGCAATTTCTTGGCTTTTTGCGTCATATTGTTCGCGCAATTCGGCAATTTTTGCTTCATTCTCGCTAGCTTGGCTCGTAACGCCATTACTCATCACGATAAACATATAAGTTAGCACGGTCGAACCAAGCAGAAGTAAGGCCACAACGACAATAACAATTCGCTGCCAAACGCTAGTTTTTAATGATTTACTATCCATCTTTCCTCCTCTTTAGACAATCTCTGCCCCATTTTTAGTGACTTCAACATTAATAGTATTCATAATAGCGGTAATTGCCTCGGCGTCGAGGGTTTTCTCTGGATTTGAGAAGCGAAGACGGAAAGAAATATTCTTTGTTGAGTCGCTATTCTTCGCCTGATAAATTGAGACTGGCGTCATAGTATAGATCAACTTTTCAGCTTTCAGAACACTATCAATAATACCATCGAATCGGCCAAACGGTGCGTCGAGAGCTACTTTCAATGTTAGATCACGTTCGACAAATGGGAAACGTGAAATTTTTAGATCGGCATCGGTCTTGCGGTCTATACCAACAAGGTCGTCAAGTACTAGCTCGGCAGCGGTAATGTTTTGATCGTCGAGCTTAAACTTACGCAAAGTTGTCATCTTTATTTCGCCAAAGGCACCGATAACCTTGCCGCCCACGCTAAGCTCGGCTGAGCGTTTTGGTTCAAGATACGGATAGCGTTTTGCGCTCTCGCCACTTAGAGCTGTATACTCAAGCATGATCTTTAGTTCACGGAAAAGTGCCAGAAGTTTCGCCTTCAAGCCGTAAAAATCAGTTAGCGCTACAATCCCTAAATCAGTGCTGAGCCGCGGCGTCCTCTCATCGGTCAGGCCGGCGGTTTTACTTGCAATTTGATTCATTTCGTAAAGCGTGAAGCCGCGATAACCATTCTTGATGTTTTCGCGAACTTTATCAAGCAAGCTCGGTGCAATTTGCTGGCGGAAGCACTGCAATTCCGGCGAAATCGAGTTCACGATCGCATAACTATTTTCCGGATCAAGCCCGACTTTTTCTGTCAGCATTTTACTAACGAAAGAATAGGTTAGCAATTCATTCATCTGTAAGTTATCCGAAAGAATGTTCCTCAACTCGCTCTTAAACCGGAACATTGGCGACACTTCGGTACCAACAAACGGCCGTTTCGGCAAATCAAGTGGAATATTGTCGAAACCGAGCAAGCGACCGACTTCCTCGATTATATCTTCTTTTATATGAATATCGGTACGCCAGACCGGAGCGGTTACGATCATACTATGAATCCTTGCACTTTGAATCTCAAGTTCAAGTACCTTGCCAGCTTTGAAAGACTTTGACACCACATCAAAACCAACATTTTGTAAGGTTTCGGTAATTTGCTCGGTAGAATAGCTCGTTCCCAGCAACCGGTTTATTTCATCTGTTGTAATTTTTACAACAACTGGCTCAGCTTCTTTTGGATATTTATCAACTACCGAAAGCGGCTCAACGCCGAGTCGACGAACGGCTTCGGCTAAAACCGGCATCGTCATTGCGGCTGGCTGTCCTTTTGTAAAACGCGTGATCGCCTCGGAAAAGATTCCGTGAGCCATCTGGGTCTTGCGTAAATTATAGAGTGAAAAGGTAGCGCTTTCGAGGACGACCCGCTTTGTCGAAGCATCAATCTCGGTGTTTTTGCCACCCATTGCTCCAGCTAGGGCAACCGGAACATCATTTGAAGTAATAAGAATATCTTCTGGGATACATTTAATAACTTTACTGTCAAGCAGCTGCAATTCTTCCCCATCTTTGGCTTGGCGTACGATAATCTTTGCGTCCTTATTACCGCCGACCGCAACCAGCTTATCATAATCGAAGGCGTGAAGCGGCTGACCGGTTTGGAGCATTATGACGTTCGTCAGATCCACCATCGGGTCGATACTGCGCATGCCAGCTTTCGCCAAGAAAACGGCTGTCGAGGTAAGATATTTGCTAGGCTCATGGTTCGGCAAATCAAAAACCGCACAATCATAACGCGGACAAATATCACTGCTAGTGATCTCTACGCTGATAGGTAAGTTTTTTACAGTTTTTAGCTCCGGCCACTCTGGCTCTTGAAACTCTAGGCCGAGAATTCCAGACACTTCGCGGGCGAATCCAATCAATCCAAAGCAATCCGGGCGGTGAGTGAGAGACTTATTTTCGACGTCGATAATAATATCATCCAATTCAAAAACATCCGCAAGCGCGTCGCCTGGCTGCGCCATTTTGGGATCAATCTCAGCAATAGTCTTATGTTCGTTATCAAAATCGAGCTCGTCTGCGCCCGACAGCATACCATTCGACTCATAGCCTTGCAACTTGCGCACGCTAAGTTTGAAATTTTCGTTACCATAAGTCGAAGGTACGATCGCGCCCGGCGTAATCCAAGCCGCCAACATTCCAGCGTGGACGTTCGGCGCGCCACAGACTACCTGAACTAAGCCATTTTCAAGCTGGTTAAACTCAGTATTATGCTCGCCAGCATCAATTTGGCAAAGGTTTAGGTGCGTACCTTCAATCGGCTCGCATTTAACTACCTTCGCAACATAGACCCCTTTGTACTTCGGAGCAAGATCAATCACTTCCTCAACTTCTACCAAGCGCGAGCCAATCAAATCGATTAGTTCTTGATTCGAGACTTCGGCTGGGACTTTGACATATTTTTTGATTTCGTTTAGCGAAATTAACATTTAGAACTCCTCCAAAAACTCAAGTTTGCCAGACTCAAAATAGCGCATTTCACTTAAATGATATTTCAGCATAACGAGACGTTCAATCCCGCCGCCCCAAGCAAAGCCATGATAAACCTCTGGGTCAATACCGGCCATTTTTAGAACGTTCGGATGGATCATGCCGCAACCGAGCATCTCTAGCCAGCCCTCGCCGCCAAGCGATTCTGGTTTTTCGATTAAGAGTTCGGCTGACGGCTCCGTAAATGGGAAATAGCCTGGCTGGGTTTTGATGTTTAATTTTTGGCCATAGTATGATTCAAAAAACTGTTTTAGCACGCCAAACATTTGCCCCATGGAAGCATCTTTCGAGACAAAAACACCTTCGCATTGGTAAAAAGTATGTTCATGAGTAGCATCAGCATCCTCGTTACGAAAAACGCGTCCCGGGATTACTACGGCAATTTGCCCGCCATCTTCGAGGGCTTTTTTGTACTTTTTCAGAGCGCGATGTTGCATAGTCGAAGTGTGCGCTGGCGGAATATAATTTTCGGCGGTGCGGAAAGTATCGTAGCCATCGCGCGCTGGATGGTCTTTAGGGAAGTTTAGACTATCGAACATATGAAATTCGTCATCCAGCTGGCATGACTCCATGACGTCAAAACCCATATCTGAGTAAACCCGCACGACACGGTCGAGTTCGACCATTAACGGGTGTTTCGTACCACGTTTAATAACTGGTATGGGCTCATTTGGCGCGCACGGAGCAGAAATATCCAACGAGGTGACGTTCTCGCTTTCTAGAGCTTCTTCGGCTTTAGCGATTGCGGCTAAGATTTTCTGCTTTTTCTGGTTCATAGCACGGCCAAATTCTCCGCGTTCAGCCGGCGGAAGATCTTTGATCTTGGCATATTCAAGATTTATTTGTTTTAGCTCGGATTTGAGATTATCTAACTCTGACATACCATATATTATATATCACTCAAGAGTAAAAAACTACTTTTTCTCCTAAGTAATTTTATAAATTTAGGTCAATTCTTAGATAAACAGAATACAGATCAGCGAGATAATCGCAAGAACGATTAAAACAATCCAGACCCAAGTAAAACGGCCTGTTTTCTTTGTCTCTTCGTCATCGACACTGTCGTCACCATAGTCGGAACCACGCCGAACTTCCGATTGAGTGCGCGCCCGTAAATCCGACGAAATACGGCGACTCAACTCGGAATTATCTTCTAAATCTTTTGACATCATGATTCCCATAAGTTTCCCTTAAAATTATATTTTTACGCTTAAGTTGTTGCTTTTCATTGTACCACAGGTATGCTATAATCGGGTAAATATTAGAATTAAGGAGGTTTAATAATGGCGAATCAAAAGCCAAAGAAATCCGGGAAGAAGGCCGAAAAAGCTACGACTCAGCCTGACGCCAAAAAAGAAGTCAAGGAAGTAGTCGAGTTAAAAAAGACTACCGTAACGGCTTCTTCTGAAAACCCAATGAAGGGCTTTTTCGCACGCAAATGCGATAAAGACGAAAATATTTTAACTATTTTTAAGACTCCAAAGATTTGGGGTGCTTTGATCGGTGAAGTAATCGGCACGATGTTGCTGGTTATTTTGCTTTTAGTCCTCAGCCTGCTCGGCACGCCGCAGCCACTTATCCTTGGCCTCGGTGTCATCTGTGTCTACCTTGCAGTAGTTGGTCTTTCGGGTGCTAATTTGAACCCGTTGGTCACTGTCGGTATGATGGCAACGCGTCGCATGTCAGCAATTCGCGGCGTACTCTACATCCTAGCACAGTTGCTAGGTGGCTGGCTCGCGATGATCGCAGTCAATGCTTTCCGCATCGGCAGTGGCTCTTCGCTAAACATGCCAGTTATGGGCGAACTTACTGGCGAAAATTTCTGGGCAGTAGCCTTGATTGAGCTCTTTGGTGCAATCGTTTTGGCGTTCTTCTTTGCACGTTCGCTTCGTTTTGCGCGCAAAAGCCCACTTGCTTTTGCAATGACAATTGCTAGCGGCCTAGTCTTACTCGACATTGTAGCCTATGTGATTTCTCAAGGTTTCTTCATGCTAACCGGATCTTACATGTTCAACCCGGTCGCAGCTTTGATGCACCAGATTTTGCCAACCACGGCCGATAGCTTTGGCGAACTTGCGCAGGCGGCTGGCCTTGCAGTTGCGGCTTACGTCCTAGTTCCGATGGTTGGTGGCGTGATTGGATTCTATATTTCCGATATTGCAACCCGTCTTGCGAGCGATGGCTATGCTTGTGAATGCGACAATCCTTGCCACTGCAAGAAAGAATTAGACAAATAGTCGAATCTTTTAGAGATAAAAAGCGCTACCTACAGTGGCGCTTTTTGGAATATCTGTGCTATAATGAATTTATGGTTAAAAACCAAGACGAAAGAGAAACGGCTTCTGACAACAGTGCAGAACCTGTAGCCGAGAAAAAAAATAAGCCAAAAACACCAACGCCGAAACACACCATGCCGGCAGTTTATCGTGTACTTTTTTCTTTCTTGTTGTTAGTATTCTTTTCAGTAATTTTTACTTGGTTTTTACTTTGGCGCCAAAATCTTTGCGACGCTGAAGTTACGAACGAATTCATCCAGACACATCAAGATATTACGGTCTATAGCTGTCTAGTAATTTTCTGCCTCATGGCGGTGATTGCGACGGTAACTTGGCGGCCATTCTTTACGGTCGGCCTATCTTTTGCAATACTTAGTGTTATAACTTTTATCCATATCCAGAAGTTTACCTTACGAGCAGCACCGCTATTACCTGAAGATTTTCAATTAGCTGGCTCCGTCGGCAATTTAACCAGTTTCGTTGATAGCGGAGCCATTACTAGGCTAGTTTTTGGCGTGGTCTTTGTCTTGGCTGGGTCGATTTTTCTCGAGTACTGTGCGCACAAAGTTTGCGGGCGCGATCGTCGTGATCTACCGTGGTGGGAAAAAATTTCAATAATTCCACGCGCAACTTGGACACTGGTGGCGCTGGCAGTTTTGGTATGCGTGACTAAGCCGATTATTGATCACGAAGCGCCAGACTGGGTTCCGGGCATTGAATACAGTGGCTGGAATCAGACCGAAAATTATGAAAACAACGGTTTCGTAATTGGTTTTCTTTACAATCTGTCGCGTCTCGGTATGCCCGAACCGGAAGGTTATAGCCAAGACGCCATGCAACAAATCGCAGAAAAATACCGCGCGATTAAGGCTGCGGATGACGAGCGCAAGCCGCTCAGCGATGTCGTTGAGAACGTAGTCTTTATTATGAATGAGAGCTTCTATGATCCGGCCCTTCTAACGAAATATTATGCACATGGCGGTGGCGACGTGACGCCAGTCCTGCACCAGATTTTCCGCGAATATCCGAGCGGATATATGTACTCGCCAGAATACGGTGGCAATACTGCGAACGTTGAATTTGAGGGGCAGACTGGGTTATCAAACTACTGGGCACAGACGATCCCTTATGTAAATTCCCTGTCTAAAGTCGAAAGTGTACTGGCGATCGCAAACTGGGTGAAAGGCTTCGATTTTGGGACGACGGCGATTCATGCCTATGATGGCACCATGTATAAGCGCTACCTGATCTATCCAAAATTCGGTTACGATGAGTTTATCGACGTTGACAAAATGAAATATAACGAAAAGGAATTTTCTAGTGGGTACAATAACGACCGTTCGATCTATAACGAGATCTGGGATATCTTAAAAGAGGACAATGGGCCTCAGCTCGTGACGGCCATTACAATGCAGAATCACGGGCCGTACGGCGGTGCATATTATCCAGAGCTCGATTTCCCGCTGCTGCAAGACGATCAGTATTCCTGGTTGATTGAGTCAAACTTTCAAAGTTTGCATAGTTCGGATCAATATCTCGGCGAGCTGCTGGAAAAGATCGATGAGCTTGACGAGAAAACGGTGGTGATTTGGTTTGGCGACCATGCGATGGGTGTCCTAGATAAGAACATTAAGTCTGAAGATAAGTATGACCGAGACCTTGCGCACCTTACACCGTATTTCATTTACGCAAACTTTGATATTGAAAGTGCGTACACGGCCGCAGAAGCCGCTAAGCTAAATGCGGAACTCGGTTTTAAGTTCCCGACCAGAGGAGTAGATTTGCCAACGGTGACACCAAACTGTCTACTAAACACGATGTATAATATATTGGGCGTTGAAAAGCCTGCGCTCTTCTACCTTTTGGATACAGTCTGTGAGGAGACACCAATACTGGCAAACTCCTATTGGGGCGAAGAGACGCCCGAGCAAAGTGAAGCTTTGAAAGAATACGAACTTGTGAACTACGATGTCCTGAGTGGCAAGCATTATTGGAACGGAGACTAACAATAAGGCTAGCCTCCGTGACTAGCCTTATTAAATATTAATTCTTCGGGAATAGCGGGGTGTCCGGTGGCAAGATATCCGGCACAGTGAAGATAGCCCGAACCTTTTTGGTAGCCGTTGGCAGGAACGGGACAAGCAAGTGATTAGCCGCTAAGAGGTCTTTGACCAGCCCCCCCAATACCTGATGAAGCTTCTCAACCTCGCCGGTCTTAGTAAGCTCCCAAGGCTTTTGTTCATCAATCGATTTATTTAAGGCTTGCACCTTTGTCCAGACGTAATCAAAAGCTTTAGAAAATTCAAAATTCTGCATTAGCCGAGTATACTCCGCGTCCTCATCCATTGGTGCCGTTATACCGTGGATATTATTCTTTTTACAAAGCGTAGCAAGGCGCTGAACAAGATTGCCCAGATCGTTCGCAAGTTCATTATTATAGGCACTTTCAAACTTCTCCCATGTAAAATCTGCGTCAGTAAAGGTATCGACGTGCCGTAAGAAATAGTAACGAAAAGCGTCTAGACCATGCTTATCAAGAACCTCGATCGGATCGACGACGTTGCCGATACTCTTGCTCATCTTCTGGCCATTCGCCAAAATATAACCGTGAGTTACCAGATGCTTCGGAAGTGGCAAACCTAAGCCGAGCAAAATTGCCGGCCAAGTAATCGCATGGAAGCGTAAAATATCTTTGCCGATAAACTGCGCCTGCGCTGGCCAATAATCAGAGATGTCCTGGTCAGGATAACCGAGCACCGTAATATAGTTCGAAAGTGCATCAATCCAGACATACATGACCTGGTCGTCATCGTCTGGTACTGGGACGCCCCATGTAAGTTGACCCCGCGGGCGCGAGATTGAGATATCTGGCGCATCAGCCAAAAGCTGCAAAACTTCCTGCTTACGGAATTCAGGCAAAATCTGCATCGTTCCGGTTTCAATCTGAGTGCGGATTTCATCCTTAAAGTCAGCAATGCGGAGATAATAGTTTCGTTCCGAAAGTTGCTGGTATGGCTTTTGGTGATCAGGACAAATACCATGATTCTCTTCGCATTCTTTCGCCGTCACAAAGCGCTCACAACCTTCACAATACCAGCCTTCATACTCAGCTGAGTAGATATGACCCTCAAGCTTTTTCCAAATCTCTTGGCAGCGACGAACGTGCTCCGGATTAGTGGTGCGGATAAAATCAGTATACGAAACATCGAGCCGCTTAATAAATTTGCGAAACTTATCTGAATTCATCTGCACATACTCGTCAACCGAGACACCGTTTTTCTGGGCGGTGCTAAATACTTTGTTACCGTGTTCATCAGTACCAACCTGAAAACGTACTTCGTCGCCCATCATACGGCAAAATCGAGCATAGACATCGGCTAGGAGATAGTCCATAGCATGACCAATATGCGGGTTACCGTTGACATAGGGGATTGCTGTACATAGATAAGTTTTTGACATAATACATTAATTATAGCACAAATATAACATAGTCATAAGGAAAAGATAATAAATAAATCATACCTTCCTCAGGGGCTTTACTATCATGCTTTTCGGGAAACGATGTCGCTTCGGCCCGTCGTTACGGGCGAAGCGCATCTTCATCCATCGATTCCTTCGGAATCTCCCGATTCTGCTCATCCTCGGAAGTAGAAGTAAACTTCCACTTCTCTCAGATGTTTGAATCGGCGCTCGTAAGCTCCGGACATTCCCGATAAAGCAGATAGCTAAAGCTCCTGAGGGAGATTCTATTTCTCTTTCTACTTTTCCTTATTCCTTGTTGTCTGCGAGTTGTTAGCAATGCGCTTTCCTACTTGGCTCTAGCACACTGTTCGCCAGACTCTCATCCTCCCTTGATATTACTCTATATGGCTAGACAACGGAGGGAGAAGCCGGCACAATTGATACTTACGGCAAATGATGGATAACTTCTGTAATTATTAACAATAAAGGCAATGGGTAATATTGATACAAAACTAGCATAGTAACGCATCACCCAGCCAGGCTCGCCTATATTGCCATCGACTGGGTAAGGGCTTCCGCTGCGGACGAAAGTGGATATTTCTCTGTTCGGGTAAAACCTTAGCGCCGGCGCTAAGGTTTGAAAAAGAGCTAATAGAGGTAGAGCACCTCAAAAAGTCCCTAAAACCTTAGCATGCTGCTAAGGTTCGGCCGAACATTTCGTCCGCAGCGGGTGGCTAAGTATCACGGATCAATTAAGTATATTGGCCGCAAACAGAGGCTACATCTGGGCCTCAACCGCGGCAAATGCACTGAATCGATATAATCCAACCGTCACAGCAACGGAGAGCATACCATCGCATCAATATGACGGCAGCGGCAGTTCTTCCCTCCGTTGTCTAGCCATATAGAGTAATCAAGGGAGGATGATGGAGGTTAAGCTAGAGATTGCTCAACGTCTCCCAATCCCAGAGGCTAAGATCCTCGGCGCGAGCGTCTGGGTTGATACTATTCTGGCGCAAGATTTCTTGCCAGTCAGCTTTCGACCGCTTAGCGTTCGCCAAGTTGGCGGCCAGCTTTTTACGCGGGTTCAAAAAACCACGCCTTGCCAGCTCTAGGTATTCAGGTGCGACCTGCGGCTCACTCAAGGGAGTCAAAACAATCACTTGGCTATCAACTTTTGGTGGTGGCGTAAATTCTTCCGCCCTGACGACCGGGCCAAGCTCAACTTCGGCAAGATTTTGTACAAACAAGGCAAGCAAATTATAGTCTCCTGGTTCTGCGGCCAAGCGCTCAGCTACTTCTTTTTGGATTAGGAGTACTATTTTTTCTGCGGCTGGTTGAGTTTCTAATAGCCTGCGAATAATTGGCGAAGTAATATAATACGGGATATTTCCTGCCACAGAATATGGCTGACCATTAGCCATCTGGCCAACATCCGCCCGCAAAATGTCTTCATTTACTACTTCGAGATTTTTACCCGGGAACGACCCCGGAAGTTTTCGCGCCAAATCATCGTCGTACTCAATCGCGATAACCTTATCAAAACGCTTAAGTAAGCTCGAGGTAAGCGTGCCGAGCCCAGGGCCAATCTCAAGACAGAGCTTTACGCCCGACATAGTCGCAAGATCAGCAATTTCGTCGAGGATTGCGCGATTTTTAAGCCAGTGCTGGCCGAGAGATTTCTTGTTTTTTAGTACCATCCATGCTCCCACCACCAATTCATCGCTTGATGCCAACCGCCATAGCGATTCGTGACATAATGTTCCATCCAGCGAATTTGTGTAATCGGGTTTGTCTGCCAATCATCACCGAAGGCGGCCATCTTATTGCCTGGGAGCGACTGTGGAATGCCATAAGCTCCAGACGAGGCATTAGTCGCATCGACGCGACAACTTGACTCTCGATAAATTAGTTCTAGCGCCACCTCAAGGTTTTCTTCGGCAACACCAGCTTCACGCACCCAACTTGCGCATTGCTCGCGCTCCGGCGGAATCGAAAGTTTTGCGCCCACCACAACTATCTCCGGCACCGGCTCGACCACGACGCTCTCAGAGACAAGTTCGCGCGAAACTTCTATATTATCCTCAAACTGAATTTGGTAAATACTGACTCGACGGCCGTCTTCCCCAGCTTGCTCGAGGGTAGTTTCACCCTTCGGACGAGTATAATCGTAACGGGTTTCAGTAGCATAAGGTAAAGTTTCTTCGACTGTCAGCTGGCGGCCACCATTACGCTCAATTCGATAAGTTGAAGCGGCACCAGTCTCTAGGAAGTTACGGTTTACTTCTGGTTTTACTTCGTCGCCGTCATAGACCGTTAGGCCAGCCTCAATCGCAATCTGCTTTGGGTCAAAGCTCGCCGTCATAACATAGCGACGCAAGGCGCCATCGATTACAATCGCTGGGCGCGCACGATAAATGTTAATATTATAATCACTCGTGATCTCCGTTTCGAGACCTGGGTCAACAATGTCCGTTTCAGCCAAAACAATATCCGAACGCTCGAGTACCTCTGCTACTGTCGCTCGCATAGTTTTCACGGTTCGGACTGAGCCTTGATCATAAATCGTTACGAAGTATTCCGCATCGTCATCAAGGTTAACTGAGCTAGGTTCGTCTTCGGCGTAGGCGTTGCCATGTAGGCTCATTAAGCCATTCAGACAACTTAGCGTCAAAAAGAAACCCAGCACCGCCAACAGCGCAGCACAACAAAAATCTCGAAAACGGAAATGCAATTTCATCATTCCTACTTTATATTATAGCACAACTGTATTAAAACTTAAAATTCCTTGAGGTTGCCCCCGACCGAAGCCGGGGGCGTGGTTGATAGATCGGCGGATTAAGTTTTCTTGGCGACCTGAATCAGCTGCTGAATCTTCAGCAGGGCTGAATCAGTATACAACACCTCTATGGCCTCACCCTTGCCATCGGCCCCCAGATAATAGAGCGTAGCTCCGTTCTCATACGGATCCCAGCCCCAGCTCCCAGACTCTAGGAGGGGCGAAAGTTCCGCTTCAATCTGGCGACGAATCCTGCGCTTGTCCCGGTCATAGTTACTCCAAATTGCGTCAGCCGCGCGCATTTCTTCGGCAAATTTATCGGCCCGCTGGTTAAGCAACGGGCGCAATACCTCCGGAGTTGGCATAATCCAATAATCGGTCGCATTATAGAACTTGCCGAACTCAAAACAGCCTGCATCGGCATGGTGCCAGAGCGCTCCATAACGCTGAGCAAAATCGCCACCCAAAGTCTGATCCGCGCTAACGATACTGCTGAGCAGTGTTACACAGAGCATCACATGCTCGCAATCGCGCGGAGTCGTCAGGTGGAAGGCCTGCCCAGCAAAGCTGCCAGAGGTTACCGTGACTGTTTCTGCGCCAGGATACATTTTTAGACATTTGCTAAGCTCTGGCTCGGTCTGACTATCCATGACTGGGCGTGGCCAGACCAGGTTATGGTCCTGATTGAGCGGTAGAGAAGTCGGGAAGGAGATCTTGAGGTCGCTGGAAAAATCTCTCCAAAAAACTCCGTCTTTCTCTTGTATTGACGGATCCTTGAGGAGGTAGCGAGCTTCGGCCAAACTAGGTCTTCGGAACATTGCGTTCTCTCCTTTTCTTGATGTTTTTCGCCATCATATCATAGACGGCATTACGACCATCTGGCCCGATAGTAATAACGCCGCCTACGAAATCTAACAGAAGAGAATTCTATCAACCTTGCAATTTTCTAGGGTAAACCCTATCTTTCCATTGTAGCACAGATTAGTAAAAATGTCAAGCTAGCGCTAACTTTCTTCGTCCGCAGCGGATTTGTTCGCAAGATTGAGGCCGACGCACGCTATGGAGCCTACGTAGGATATTACTGGTCGAAATCGGCCCACGCCGACAAGGCGTCGCGTGTTTATTATCTTGATTTCTTTAGTACTGGTGTCGATCCGGTTCATGATGGGGTTCGTATTTATGGCTTCTCCCTCCGTTGTTTAGCCATAGAGTAATATAGTGAGGATGAAGAAGATTAAGCTAACCCTCATAAACCGGCACGTCGTCCGGGAATGGATCAAAATCGTCACTAAACCCACTAAAATCAGTATCCTCTTTGGCCGTACCGCTAGATGCCGAACCGCCAAATTCCCCGTCCGGGTCTCCACCAAGAATGCCAAAGCTTACCCCGGGCTCACTTACGCCTACTTCATAAACGCCAGATTCGCCGAAGGCGCCCGATCCGTAGGGGTTGTACCCTAGTTCCAGCAAGAAACGAGACGGCGCATTATAAGTCCGCCCGCCAAAAGCATAGCGTGACCCAGCGAAGGTTAAGAAAAGTTCTTTCATGGCGCGCGTCATGCCCACATAGGCCAGTCGACGCTCCTCTTCGAGCTCTTCCTCAGAATTGTCTGCACGGCTGCTCGGGAATAGACCGTCTTCCATTCCTACTATGAAAACAACTGGAAATTCTAGACCCTTCGCAGCGTGCAAAGTCATTAGCGAAACTACATCGTCGCCAGCGCTTTCGTCGGCCGAGCTCAGGAGCGCTGCATCAGCTAAAAAGTCTTCAAGCGTTTCATACACGCTAGCGTTCGAAGCGAGCACTTCGAGGTTGCCCATCCGTTCTTCGCCGTCCGGTGTATCGCTCCGCAGCAAAGTCGCAAAGTCGAAGTATTTGACAATTTTCTCGACAATCTCGGCTGCCGGGATCATCGTTATGGTGTCAGGGCCGCTTTCTGTCGTCTCCCGCACTAGCCCTGGCACTCCATCGTCATTCCCTTCAGCGTTGCGCATGTCTTTGAGGAAATTTGCTAGCCGAGCGATGCTATTGCGTGCGCGCGGTGGCAAGAGGCTGGTACCGAGCAGCCCATCAAGATGAGCCAGATTCTCCCCTGGATGTTCGGTTAGATAACCAAACAACTTTTCAAGCGAAGCTGGGCCGACGCCAGAAAGCACGTTTTTGATCACCCGTTCAAGGCTTACACGGTCATTCGGGTTCACGATTAGCTTCAGGATCGCCAACACATCCTTCACTTCTTTCCGGTCATAAAAGCGCACGCCACCAATAATCTTATACGGAATGCGCGCCGCCATAAAAGCCTTCTCAAAAGCATAAGATTGAGCATTAGTACGATAGAGCACTGCAAAATCGCTATAGCTCTTGTACTGCTGGGCGGTGCGCAGTTTTGTGATCATCCGTGCGACATAGTTCGCCTCACCAGTTTCGTCCATAAGCCCCTCAATCGTAATCGGGTCGCCCTGACCGGCCTCGGTGAAAAGCGTCTTGCTAGTGCGGGTTTTGTTCTGATTGATAATTTTTTGCGAAGCGGCGAGAATGTTGCCAGTGCTACGGTAATTCTGTTCCAATTTTACAACTTTCGCACCCGGAAAATCCCGCTCAAAGTTAAGAATATTAGTAAAATCCGCTCCACGCCAAGAGTAAATCGACTGCCAGTCATCTCCGACCACGCAAATATTTCGCTCGTCATTAACTAAACTCTTGATTAGTTTATACTGGACGACATTAGTATCCTGATACTCATCGATCAAAATATGGCGAAAGCGTTTTTGCCATTTTGCACGAACTTCCGGATTTTTCTCGAACATGTCGGCGGTTTTCGTCAAAAGATCGTCAAAATCCAAGGCGTCCGCTGCGGCTTTTTCTTTTTCATAGCGCTCGTAAATCTCGGCAACACGTTTTTGGTTAGGATAGTAAGCTTCGCGACGAGCATCGGCCGGACTCATACCGAGATTTTGGTAGTGGCTAATCATGCCGTGCGCACTTTTTGGCGTCAACGTCTTATCGTTCGCAACATTCATTTCGCGCATAATCCGGCGAATGAGTGTCAACTGATCTTCTGAATCGTAAATCGTAAAGTTTCGGTCAATCCCAGCCGCTAGATACTCGATATGCAGAATTCGTACACAAATTCCATGGAACGTCCCCATATAACGCATAAATGAGCCGTTCGGAGCCTCACCGATCGCCTGAGCAGCCTTTTCTGTAGCCTCAAGCAAATCGCGTCGACCGGTTGCATCTTCACGTTGTCGTTGTAAAAGGTTCCAGAGGCGCACGCGCATCTCTTTCGCAGCTTTGTTGGTAAAAGTCACTGCAAGGATTTGGTCTGGACGCACACCGTGCGCAATAAGATTGGCGATGCGATGGGTAAGAACTTTGGTCTTGCCCGATCCGGCTCCCGCTAAGACTAGCACTGGGCCTTCTAAGGTCTCGACTGCTTCTTTTTGTGCTGGGTTCAAGCCCTGTAAAATCGCCTCCATTGTCTCATTGTAGCACCTCCGTCTCTGAATGGAAAGCACAAAAAACGGGCGACTTTTTACTTTGCCCGCTTTTGTTTGTACTTTGCTGCCTATAGCTCGTTAATCTTAACACGGACTTGCGTAGTCGTGTCACGATCACGCACGGTCACGTCGTCGTTCTCTAGACTGTCGAAATCAACTACGACACACTTCGGGGTACCAATTTCATCTTGTTTGCGATAGCGCTTACCAATATTTCCAGAATCATCCCAGGTAACAAAGGTATATTTCTGTTTTAGCAGTTCATAGACTTCCTTTGCCTTTGCTACTAGCTCTGGTTTGTTCTTCAGAAGTGGGCTAACGCAGAACTTATAGGGCGCAAGATTTTCCGGCAAAGCCAGAATCGTGCGCTTTTCCCCGTCTTCAAGATCTTCCTCACGGTAGGCGGCGCTGAGCACTGCCATAACCAGGCGCTCTACCCCGATCGACGGTTCAATCACATGGGGCACGAAACTTTCGCCGGTCACCTTATCGCGATATTCCATACTCTTACCGCTCGCTTTTTGAATATTCGTAAGATCGAAATCTGTCCGGTAAGCCAACCCCATGAGCTCCTCTTGGCCATTCGGGTAATCAAACATGATATCAATTGTACGCTTAGAATAATGCGCACGGTCTTCAGCCGGGACCTCTAGGTCGTGGATCATCTCCGCTGGCAGCCCTATGACGTTTTCAAGAAAATCATGTTGTTCAACGCGAAGCTTCTCAAAATTCTCTTCCCATTCGCTCGGTTTGACAAAGTATTCGATCTCCATTTGGCTACACTCGCGATCACGCAAGATAAAATCGCGCGGCGAGATTTCGTTACGGAAAGCCTTACCCTGCTGGGCAATTCCAAACGGCAGACTCGGATAAATCGTATCGACAACGTTCTTAAAGTTCGTAAAGATCCCCTGCGCCGTTTCTGGACGAAGATAAGCGATGCTATCGTCATCCGCAACTGGACCGACATGTGTCTGGAACATCATATTGAATTTCTTAATCTCGCCCCAGTTCATTTTGCCACAAGTTGGACATTTTACCTTAGCAGCAAGGAATTCATCAGTCGTGATACTTTCGGTCGCCCCTTCGACAAGCTTGTCCGCGCGAAAACGACCATGGCATTCTTTACATTCAATCAGCGGATCGGCAAAGGTCGCCACATGCCCCGACGCTTCCCAGGTACGCGGATTCATAATAATCGCCGCGTCGACACCATACATATCATCGCGTCGATCAACCCAATAACTCCACCAAGTATTCATGATATTGCGCTTTAAAAGTACACCGAGCGGACCAAAATCCCAAGTTCCGGCCATACCACCATAGACATCGGATCCTTGGAAAATAAATCCACGACGTTTACATAAGCTTACAATATCATCTATTTTACTCATAATATTCCCATTTTACCACACTCTATTATCCAAAGCAAAATCGAGCTAGTCGCGTTTCTTGGCGGGGCGTTTTTTCGCCAAACTATGTCGCAAACGGATGAGGTAAAAAGCCGCGATCAGCTGAAAAATAATTAGCAAGGCCGAAACACCAAAAATTGGGCCTGGGCCGAACTGGAACATCTGGCCACAGATGAAAGTACCTAAAGCAATTCCGAGATGATGCACGACATAACGCAAGGTATTGTATTTGAGTTGATGGCGGTTATCTACGGCGTTGATATAATAACCATCACTAACGTTTTCATAGGCGGTCGAACTAAGCAGGACCCAAGTTAGCGCTAAGAAACTGATAAAATTATTATCAGCAAGGAAAGCAATAATGAAGATAATCCCACGCACCCCAAATTTGAGGAACATCGTAAGAAAATCGCTTTTAGGCGTGAAATATTTCAGGGCGAGAATACCTATAAAATCGGCGCATAGCCCGACCACTAGCAAGTAATTCGTAGCAATGCCTGGCGAGAAGTCAAATGAGTCGGTTAGCATCAACATTTTGAGCGCGATTGCGGTATTATAAGCGGAACCAGCCAGAAAAGTATAAACCATGTACCCGCGTTGGAGCTTACTATGCGTTATATAATGCAGAGCAGAAAACTGAGCGTCGTCCGGAGCCTTTTCGGTCAGCGAGAGGTCAAGCCGGAAAATAATAATGCTGGCCACGACCAAAAAGGCAATCGCAATATAAAGACAAGCATTGTAATCAATCACAAGCCCGCCAATTTGCTGGCCAATAAAAATGCCACCAATCATGATACCGACATCGCGAAAGAGATATTCGACTAACTTACGGCGACTATAAGCGGCATTACTTTTTACTACGGTCGTCAGCAAAGGGTAAACACTAATGATAATTACGGCACTATTTGCGACGTCAAGAATCGAAAAAATGTCGATCAACCAGCGCCAGCCCGTACCATTAATGAGCGCCATCAAGAGTAGGTTTACGCAGCGCACGATCATCATTAAGGTTGTAAACTTTTTGATGCTCGACATTTTGACGTATTTGCCGACCAAGAGTAACGCTACCGCGCTGGCGATTGTGCCAAGGCCAATAATATTCCCGACGTTAGTCGCCGAGAGGCCATTACCCTGGAGCCAGAGCTGGCGAAAGTTCTCCCAAAGCCCAATCGAAATGCTAAAGAAGGCCAACATCGCCAAAATCTGACGTTCGAGCCGAACTTGCCGCGAAGGTTTTGGTCGTTTTTTGCTAAAACGAGGGTGTTTCGCAAAGTAAGCCACTACCGGGCTGCTCCAATCCGAATAGGCGGCACTCTTAGCCTTTTTTGCCCGTTTTAAAGCCTTTACCTCCGCTGGTTTCTGTGTAACCTTCTTCTTGACCTGACCACCCATTATCTTCTTATTTTAACATAAGAATGATACGAAATTGCCAAAAAGCTACCAGAGCGCCAACAGTTAATATTGTTCAGCCTCTCGGCTCAAGCTAGTCTCTTCCGAGTTCACCTCTGTTAGACACTTTATAAACCGAAACAGCTGTTTCGATTTTCGTCCGCAGCGGAAGTATCCATCCTTCGTTGCTGTATTATGTAGCTGGTGTAAACGGCTATAACTGGACACAGACGGTACGCAAAGCTGTTAGCCAGCCTATACCACTTCTCTTCTCAAACGAGCCTATCGGATTTTATGAGCATAATTCATTCTTCGGCCAATCCCTCCGTTGTCTAGCCATATGAGTAATCATAGGGAGGACGAAGAAGGTTAAATATCTTATTCTAGTAGACATTATTGGTCAAATATGCTATAATTTAGTTAGCAATCCCCAGTTTTTGAAGGAAGGTGAGCACATTGAGCAAACAATATGTTATAGCTTTGGATTTTGGCTACCCGGCCAACCCCCATGAGCGATCGACGATCAAGGACCTGGCGGATCACATTGTCACAAATTTCGCCAAGAATACGAAGGTAATGATTCTGGCTCAGGAATACGTCCATGCAGAGCTGCAACGACGAGCTTTTCCGGACGATCAGCTGGTAGAGATCTGCTCTGGGCAGTCAACCTCGATCGGGCTAGAGAGCGGCGGATCCTATCATATGCTGCGCATGGCGAATGATATGTTGTGGCGGCTAATGTTGAATGACCTCGGCACGGCACCGATAATTGACGACGCGAGCCCGCGGAGGAACTGGCATCCACCGTTAACGATTACGCTAGTCGCGCATGCCCTACATGCGCCGCGGATCGTACGGCAAGGAAAACTGTTTGGTATGCGACTGGTACCGGCAAAAGATCTGCCGACAACTCTCTACCCAAATGCCGCGCAGTGGTGGTGCCGTAGTCGGCCAGCTTGGTATTTTCGTGAAAGCATCGGCTATATCCCACTAAAGCTAAGCCGCCAGCTATAACAGTCGTGAAAGCCGCCCCGGTGAGGGCGGCTTATTCTTTTTGGTATAAATTCTACTCTAGAACCGCTTTAACCCGGCGTACACCAGCGGACGATGATTCTTCTTTTGTAATCTTGAACTTACCGAGGACACCGGTATGTTCGACGTGCGGGCCGCCACAAATCTCCATCGAGATAACTTCCTTCAAATCTTCTGGTGTATCGCCACCCTGGCCAATCGCATATACCGTCACTCTGTCTGGGTACCTATCTCTAAACGAGCCATGCGCATGCAAATTATCAAAAGCGTAGTCTTTATCATACTCCGCATAGACCACTGGCAAATCTGCCTCGATCCATTCATTGACACGCGCTTCGACTTTGGCTAGCTCTTCGGGAGTTAATTTATGATCGATATTGAAGTCAAACCGTAGACGCTCTGGGGTGAGATTACTGCCCTTTTGCTCGATGCTAGGATCGATTTCCTGTTGCAAAGCCGCAAGGAGGAGGTGGCAGGCGGTATGATATTTCACGGTCTGGTCGCTAGTGTCAGAAAGACCACCCTTAAACATACCCTTTGAAGCAGTTTTGCTACGCTCACGTTGTTCATTCAAGGCCGCCTCGAACTCATCCTGATAATTTTTCGAAAGGTCAAGCCCCATCTTATAGACCTCTTCGACGCTGAGTTCTAGCGGAAAGCCATAGGTATCCTGAAGTTTAAAGAGTTCTTTGCCGTCAATAGTTTTATCTTCCTTGGCCATCTTTTGTAGCTCTTTAACCCCTTTGGTGATGGTCTTGCGGAAGGCATTTTCTTCTTGAGTAAGGACGTCGAGGACATGCTTACGATTCGGCAAAATATCATCAGATAATTCTGTGTAGTTTTCAGCGATCACTGGGATAATCTCCGCAAGGAACTCTTGGCCAATACCAAGGTCAAGCGCGCGCAGGACGGCTCGTCGAACGAGCCGTCGCAGGGCATAGCCCTGCGCCTTGTTCGAAGGAACAAGGCCCTGCGCCGCGAGCAAGTAGGCCCCGCGCAAATGGTCAGCAATAATCCGCATCTCGTCGGTGTTATTATCATATTTCTTATGCGAAAGCTCCTCAAGCTTCTCGATAATCGGCGCCATCAGCGAAATCTTAAACACATCAAAACTGCCCATCGCCGCCGCCGCAAGACGCTCTAAACCGCCGCCAAAGTCAACGTTTTTATGCTCAAGCTCGGTAAAAGTCCCGTCTTCGTTGCGCTTATATTGCATAAAGACTTGGTTACCGATTTCCATGAAGCGTGCACCATCCGAAGCCGGGTGTGATTTGCCATATTCTTCAACATCTTGTTTGTCTTCACCAAAATCATAGAAAACTTCCGAATCTGGACCGCACGGATCGCCTAGCGGAGTAGTTTCGATACCGCCGCCACGGCTCCACCAGTTCTCTTTATCGTCATAGAAGAAAATCCGCTCGCCCGGTTTAATTCCCCGCTCGTCACCAACCTTAGCTGAACCGATTTCGGCAATTTTCGCCTCGACTCCCGCCTTTTTAAAGACTTCCTGCCAGATCTCGGCCGCCTCAGTATCTTTTGGAATACCATATTTCTCATTACCAATAAAGCAGGTTACGTAAATCCGCTCCGGGTCAAGCCCGATTTCTTTGGTCAAAAACTCAAAATAATTCTCAATTTGTTCTTTCTTGAAATAGTCGCCCAGCGACCAGTTCCCTAGCATCTCAAAAACCGTGGTATGGCGCGGATCGCCCACGTCCTCAATGTCTTGTAGACGCATTGAAGGTTGGGAGTCGGTCAAGCGTGTACCTTCGGGATGGGGCTGGCCAAGGAGATACGGCAAGAGTGGTTGCATACCCGAACCAGTAAAAAGCGTGGTTGGATCGTTTTCGAGCACGAGCGGGGCCGGCGGGATCACTTTATGTCCATGTTTAACTTGGAAATCTAAGAATTTTTGGCGAATTTCGTTTGCGTTCATACTCTATATTATACCATAGTCCTCCGAACTAGGAATAAGATAGGGAAAGACTACTAGAAAACACCATAACCATAGCGCTTTCTTTTATTAGAACTTTCTGTGATTAGAGTTGATTTTATATACAAAAATCATAAAAAGTATTGACAATTTTGGTTTTGTGTGCTACAATGAAGGCAGGTGAGGTGGTTACCACCACTAAGCCTTGTTCCTCCCACCTATGTTCTAAGAAAGGCAAGGTTGAAAAAGTATGAAAAAGTTCGTTACCAGCATGATCCTGATGGCCCTGATGACTATGGCTCTGGCCTGCACCGCATCCGCCGCCGAGGCACCGAACGGTTTCCCGTCCGACCCCGAGACCACGGAATCCACGATCATCAAGCCCGACGCCCCTGTCAGCGCCGATGACGACCCCGCGATCGGCGAGCAGCGTGATTGGCTGGCAGAGCAGGTCCGCTTTGAGACCGTCTTCGACGGCTATCACAACGGCGCGTTCCACGTGTCCCTCAAGCTGGCGGACGCCACGAAAATCGTCTTCATCGCCGACAAGGTTTGCCCGACGAAATATAATTCGGACGGCAACCTTTGGATAAGCAACATCAATATCCCTTGCGGCATCAGTATGCGGTACTACCGTTTCCTCGACTTGGCTAGCCGGCTGGCGGCCGAATATGGCGAGGAGGGGGCCGACGCGCTGGTCCGGCTCTATAGCGCCGACGATCTGTCGGCAATCTACGCCGAGCTGAAAGACTTAGCCCCGGCGGCTTACAGCGACCTGATCGCTCAGCTGGACGGTTTCACCGTCGACATGACGGTGCCGGCCGACAGCATCTGCGATGTAGCGCCGTAAGAACATTCGGCTACAAAGCCTGAACAAGCTCAAGACAAAATCTTTCTAGAAAGTAGGTGACACCCGGGCCCCTTTGGGGTCCATTTTTTGTTGGTTTTAAGCATAATTATTATAATAGTAATTTGACGTGTAAGCAATTTTAAGATAGAATTAAGCTAGATGATCTCTGGAGGCGCGAAGGACACCATCAGAATTATCGAAAAATTAACATCGGAGGGATTTCTCATGAGTGGTAATGGTTATTCTCCAACCCCCGCGGATGGCTTCCTGGAGCAGCATTTCAAGCTGCGCGAGCACGGCACCAACGTAAAAACCGAGCTCTTGGGCGGCCTGACGACTTTCCTGACCATGGCCTACATCCTGGCGGTGAATCCCAGCATCCTGGGAGACGCCGGCATGGACCGCACGGCGGTGATGCTGGGGACGGCGTTAGCTTCGGCAATTGCTACGATCCTGATGGGACTCCTGGCCAACCTGCCTTTCGCACTCTCGGCCGGCATGGGGCTGAACGCCTACTTCGCCTACACGGTGGTGCTCGGGCATGGATACCCCTGGCAGCTGGCGCTATTTTGCGTCTTTATCGAGGGGCTCATCTTCATCGTGCTGAGTATCACCCACGTCCGTGAAATGATCTTCAACGTCATCCCGCACTCCCTGAAGTTGGCAATCTCCGCCGGTATTGGCATGTTCATCTTTTTCATCGGCCTACAAAACAGCGGCATCGTCATCGGAAACAGCTCTACGTTGGTCGGCCTGATCAACTTCCGCGCCGACTTCTCGACGGCCGGCATTTGCGCGCTGCTGACGGTGATCGGCATGTTCATCACCTTCGTGCTCTATGTGCGGCGGGTGCGCGGGTCGATCTTGCTGGGGATTCTGGTTACCTGGGGACTAGGGATTGTCTGCCAACTGGTTGGCCTTTATATACCGAACCCGGAGGCAGGCTTCTACTCGGTTTATCCGACTTTCAGCATGACCGACTTTAGCGCGCTGGGGAACACCTTGGGCCAATGCTTCAAGCTGGACTTCTCGGGCATCAACCCGCTAGACATCCTCATCGTGACTTTGACCTTCCTCTACACCGACATCTTCGATACGATCGGCACCCTGATCGGCGGCGCTACCAAAGGCAACATGCTGGACGAGAACGGCAAGCTGCCGCGCATCCGCGAAGCCTTACTGGCCGACTCGATCGGGACAACCGTGGGCGCCATGTTCGGAACTTCGACCGTGACGACCTTTGTTGAGTCGTCTTCCGGCATCGCAGCCGGAGCGCGAACTGGCTTAGCTGCAGTCGTGACCGGCGTCCTGTTCCTGGTTTCGACATTTGCGGCTTCGCTGTTTACCTCGATCCCCTCGTTCGCGACGGCGCCGGCTCTGCTGGTGGTAGGGTTCTTGATGTTTACTTCGGCTGGCCATCTGGCCTTGACTGAGGAAAAAGAATACATCAACATGATCCCGGCCTTCCTCTGCATCGCGTCGATGCTGATCTTCTACAGCATCGCTGAGGGTATCGCGATAGGCGTGCTTGCCTACGTAGTAATGCACGTCGCTTGCGGCAAGGGCCGTAAGGTCAACCTCCTGATGTATTTGCTGGCACTGGTCTTCCTGGCAAAGTATATTTTGCTTTAACCCCTCCGTTCCTTATTCACCTATGGCTATCCTTCGTAGCCAGCACGTTATAGGGCGTCCGCACTGGGCGCCCTGTTTTTATGTTTTATTGCGCTTATACAAGATTTTGTAACCGTCTGAAAATGCTTATGCTATTGACAAATATAAAAATGTATGATAATATGAAAATGCCCTCTCGTTAGGATCTATTTGTGGCGGTTTTGTTACAATCTAGCGAGGGAGAGTATTATTTGAAGGGATGTGGAAGTGTATGAGTGATCATACCAGCACACAGCGGCCCGACTGGGCGGAAAAGATCGCAGTCTGCGAGTTCAAAGGCGTCAAGTTTTATGACATCCTGCCACTGATGGCGGATGGCGTCGCCTTCGGCAGAGCTATGGACGACCTGACCAACCTGGTCGACGAGGGGCTGGGCCAAGACTGCAGCGCCGAGGATGACGCCGACCTGATCGTGGGCACGGAGGCGCGCGGTTTCCTGTTCGGTCCGGCGATTGCCAGCTACAACAACCTGGGGTTCGTCCCGGTACGCAAGCCGGGCAAGACGCCCGGGTCCACCTCCACCGTGAGCTACGGCAATGAGTACGGCACCGATACGCTGGAGCTTCAGAAAGGTCTGATCAAGCCTGGTGACCGCGTCATCATTATCGACGACCTGATCGCCACTGGTGGCACTCTGGAGGCCACGGCCAAGATGATCGAGGATCAGGGCGGCATCGTGTTGGAAATTGTGACCCTGATCGAGCTGTCCAAATTGGGCGGACGCAAGCGGCTGGAAGATGCCGGTTATAAGCTGTATTCCGTGCTGCAGTACTGATTCCCTTCCGTTTTAGCTACGGCCGCCCCTTTATGGAGCGGCCAATTTTTTGCAAAAGGTAAGGCCCCTTGCGGGGCCTTTGTGTTGATTTAAGAAGGTTTGATGCTTCGTTTAATGTCTCATACGGCTATTCTGCGTTCGCCAGGCGTTCGCAGAAACCCAGAACGTCGGACGGCGTCAGGCCGCCTTCCTTGAGCGGGTCGGTCAGCCAAGCGTAGCGACTGCCGTCACTTTCCCACTCAGCGCAGACTGCGCGCATGGGGTTAACGATCCAGGCGTAGCGGCCGGTGTCGGCCATGCTGGGGTCGGGCAGAGTATAGCTCGTTGCCGGAAACACAGCTTGGGATGCGGTGGAGTAGCTACGGCTCAGCCTGCAGCCGCCGATCACGGCGACGGTCAGAAGCAGGGCGGCGATAGCTACCTGCAGAATGGAAAAGCGGGGACGGGAGAGGGCGGTAGTGCGAGCATTCTTGGTCTGTGTATTCATGATTTTAACCTCCTGAAGGTACTAAATTTTTGGCCTATCAAAAAGATAAGCCAATTCTATATTAGCATAGATTTGCCAAAAAGTCAATACCATAGTTAGGGCTGAGGCTTCTATTCCGCAACGATCCCGCCTCCGAGGCAGACTTCGCCGGAGTAAAGAACGGCGGATTGACCAGCCGCCGGGCGTTTCACCGCGCCACCGAACTTTATAACTAGCCCCTCTGCTGAATCCATATCTTCTTTCTCGGGGCGCGTCGCCAGCGCCTGCCGTCGCAGGGCTGGCGCGCTACTCCTCGTCGTAACTCCGGATCCCCTCAAAGAAGATATGGATTCAGCAGTCGCGCTAATCAATGGAGCACGGTGGCGCAGGCGTACCTGGAGGTTGGGAATTTTTGTTAAATCTTCAGCCGTTAGGCCGTTTCGCAAATGCAAATCCTCTAGCCGCAACTCGGTGACCCAGAGGTCCTCGGCGTTGAGATTCTTTGAGACATAGACGATGTTCCACGCAAGGTCTTTCTTAACGACATAATATGGCAAACCGCCGCCGAGGTAGAGACCATGACGTTGCCCCACGGTGTAGAAAATGGCCCCGTCATGATAGCCGAGCACGGTGCCGGTCTCCGCTTCACGAATCTCTCCGGGCTTAGTGTCAAGATACTCACGTAAAAAGTCTTTCATGCCCACTTCACCAACAAAACACACACCCATGGATTCCTTCTTTGTAGCAACATCAAGACCGTACTGAGCAGCCAGTCGCTTCACTTCAGGCTTTGTCAAATCTCCGACCGGGAAAATAGTTCGTGCCGCGGCGGCGTCGCTCATGCGATATAGAAAGTAGGTTTGGTCCTTATTCTCGTCTCGAGCTCTGAGTAGGCGGGTTTGGGCTATGTCCCCACCAGAGACACGGCGTTCTCGCGACCCGAGACGAGCATAATGGCCAGTCGCGATGTAGTCGGCGCCACGAGCGATCGCTTGGTCGTAGAATAATTTGAATTTGATTAGTTCGTTGCAAATCACATCCGGATTGGGTGTGCGGCCTTTTTGAAATTCGGCCAGCATATAATCAACGACTTTTTGCTTATAGTCGGTTTCAAAATCCCAAACTTCGAAGTCAAGATCAAGTTGCACCGCAACGCGTTTTGCGTCAGCAAGATCCTCCGCCCAAGGACACTTCATACCCGGGAGGTCTTGAGACCAATTTTTCATATAAATCCCAGTAACGTCATAGCCCTGTTCTTTTAACAAGACCGCCGACACACTTGAGTCGACTCCGCCAGACATGCCGAGAAAAACACGCTTTTTCATGCTTATATTATAGCACATTTTCGTTTTTTAGCTAGAAAACAGCTGGTTTTGAGGTAAAATGCTTGACATTTTTGCAACTCTGTGATACAATAGAAAGTGAGGCGACTAGTAACGTTCCCTAGGACTTTAATTTGTGAATTGGAAAGGAGTAAAATCTCGACCAAAGTCTGGGCATGTTGGCTAGTTGACTATTTTGAGGAGGGATCCGTTTATGAAAAACAAGTTCTTCGCTTTCGTGTTAGCCATGGTGATGGCCATTTCTCTGACTATCCCCGCCCATGCATCGGCCACCGGCTGCTGCGCCTATGACGTTCCGGACGACCCCAGCTATGTCCTTCCCGACGACTGGGCCCCCGCCGCCGACGACGTTATCATCGAGTGGCGCGCCGACAAGCTCTGGATCAACGTGTTCCTGCCCGGCCAGCGCATGCTCGCGATGAGCGAGTATTTCCTGACGGACGTCCTGTCCGCCAAAGCGTCGGACAGCACTGTAGAGATCGTGTCCCACAACGACGATTGCGTGGAGCTCGCAAAACAGATCGTGGATCAGTTGCTCGCGAGCGAGCTGGTTCAGGAATCTCCGACCGGCGACGGCTACACCTATGCTTCCGACATCCTCCAAATGGATTCAACCAATTCGTGGGGTATGCCGACCGCGGAGCTGATCGAGGAGTACTATACCAAGGTGCCGGTCGACGTCTATTTCGACGGGGCGGCCTACACCAACACGGCCGACTATCTCTACTCCGGCTGGATGGACTTGTACACCTACGCAGAGGCCCAGACCGAGCAGCTCCCTCATGACTACTGTCAGATTTGGACGGTGCGTGAGCTGGACGAGGACCGGATTGAGGTCTATCTGGAGAACGGCATGATCGTAACCATGCCGAAAGCCATGATCGTGGACTGGGCGGATAACCGCTACCAGCTCGGCGGAAGCTTCAGCCTCGGCTGCGGCTCGGACGACGAGAAGGTTGGCCACTATGACCGGATGCTCTGCATGGAGTTCTTCCGAGACTTGCTCGATTCCCTGGTGATTCAGGGCTGGACGGTCTACCCGAAGGACGCCCTGCTCGGCTACGCCTACGAAGTTACAGCGCAGAAGGTCATGATCGAGAGCCGTCTGGTGCACGACGTGGTGCTGACGCCGGCGCTCGAGAGAGATCGTGGTGACGACACGAGAGCCGAAGTCGAAATGGTATTCGAGTGGTTCAACCGCGGCAAGTTTGAGCACGCGGCGCAGTATCCGGTGAGCATCGAGTTTATCGGCTATAACAGCACCGGAAACGGCTACGAGCTCAAGCCGCTGCTCGACCCGGGCGGGATTGTTTACCTCTACTACCAAGCCCGCTGGGTACAGATCAACAACTCCCTCATTAAGCATTTGACGGGAGACTGACTCTTTCCAACACAAGGCCGCCCCTTTATGGAGCGGCCTTTTTTATTTTGCCAGGCGACGGTATTCCTGCTCGACCGCCTCACGGATAGCGAGGGCGGCTTGTTTGATTTGCTCAAGCGTATTCGTGCTACCAAGTGAAATTCGAAGCGAGCCAGCAATTTCCGAATCAGAAAGGCCGATCGCCGCTAGCACATGCGACTTGCTACCCTTGTTTGCGGCACAAGCGGCACCAGTCGACAAATAAATTCCCTGTTGCTCGAGCTTATAGATTAGGCGCTCTGCATCTAGCCCCGGAAAACAGACCGGGACAAAATTTGCTAGCTGATGTTTCGGATTACCAAGGAAGACTGGTACTGGGAAAGGTCCAGATTCCGCAAGATCAGCTAGGCCGCTATGTAAGATTTTTACCATTTCTTGATATTTTTTACGGCTACCCGCGAGGTGCGCTTTTGCCTCGGAAGCCGCCGTCGCAAAACCAATCACGCCGGGGACGTTTTCGGTGCCACTGCGCAGGCCGCGCTCCTGGCCGCCGCCGACGGCAACTGGCGACAATTTGACACCGTGCGCCAAATAGAGCGCGCCAACCCCTTTTGGGCCGCCACATTTAGCAGCATTGAGCGTCAAAAGGTCTACGCCTAGGCGCGCAACGTTAATGTCTAGCAAATTAAGGGTCTGCGAAGCGTCCGAATGAAAATAGAGCGGTGTAGAATTACCATTTTTGAGGCGTTTTTGGCGTTCGACGCGAATCAGTTCGGCAATTTCGGCAATTGGCTGGATCGTGCCAAGCTCATTATTAGCCAGCGAAACCGAAACTAGCTCGACATCGGGGGTAAGTTTTTGTCGGAAATCGGCCAGGTCGGTGAGGCCGGCGCGGTTGACCTTGGCAAAGTCATAGTCGTGTAATTTAGTAGCTTCTAGTACCGCGGCGTGCTCGATCGGCAAAGTAAGGACCTTGCCTTGACAAGCTGTAAACGCCAGATTAATCGATTCGGTCGCCCCAGAGGTGATCACTAGATCAACCCCTTTTGCGCCGATTGTATGGGCGATTTCGTCTTTTGCTGCTTCGTAAGCTTCACGGACCCGCTTGGCCGGAAGATAGGGGGCGGAAGGATTGTAAAAGAACTCAGAAAAATAAGGCTGCATTGCTGCGAGCGCCTTTGGGCTGACTGGGGTAGCGGCAGCATGATCGAGGTATATCTGAGATTTCATGAAAATATTATAACATAAATAAGAAGAAATATAATATTCATTCCTATATTCTCTAAGACAGCTACCATATTCTTCGAAACCCGCTTCGTCGTTGCCCGTCGTCACGGGAACTCCTCGCTTCGGCCACTCCCCGTTGGTCGTGGAGAGTTTCGAAAGAATAGATAGCTGCCTTAGAGAGTACAAGAACAAAATCTTTTTCTTATTTATGCTATTCTCTTCATCCTCCCTTGATTACTCTATGGCTAGACAACGGAGGGGAAAGCCAAAATATCGTACGTGATTATGTGCCATAACGATAGCAGTGTTTGCTGCAAAGGCATAGGATGTAGATCCCGTGGGTACCGCAACTTTGGTCCATATGTAGCTCGTGATGCCAGCGTTCATATTTACGCTAGCATAATCCTCGTTTGGAGCCCAACTGGCCTTGAGTAAGTTACTGGGGTGCCCGCTGCGGACGAAGAAAAGACATGTTTCGTCCGCAGCGGAGCAACTAGTAATCTAGAGCGAGCCAGTTGGGACCCGACTACTAGTTATAAGCATGCTGTAATATTTTCCGGTATGGCGGCATATTTGAGCACGAGTTACGCTAGCGAATACCTAGAAATATTCTACGCACCAAACTTCACCGATGGCTCCTATACGACTAGCCATCCCCATCAACGTCACTTTGGCTTTCCCCTCCGTTGTCTAGCCATATGAGTAATCATAGGGAGGATGAAGAAGGTTAGACTTTGTGCATAAACAGCGAATTCAATACTAATGCGTTGACAATATGATTGACCTATGGCACAATAACAAGGTAGGTATTTTTATACTTCGTCCGCCGATGGCGAGTTATCAACCAGAAAGGGATGTTGCGCAAATGCAAAAACAGTCCAACAATTCGAAAAATGACCTATCGCAACCACAGGGCAACTTAGCGCGAACCAAGCTTGAGCAGGCTATCAACGACATCGACGCAATACTTGATCGCTGCGCCACCAACGGTTACGAAATGCTTGATAGCTATCTCTTATCTTATTTTGAGCTAAGGGAAGATTTCGGAGACAAGCCCTTCAATCGTTGTAGTGAGCTGATGGGGTATCTCAGAGCGTTTCGCCAGCTTAATAAGGCGGAAACCCAAAACAGGCCTAAACTTACTTATAGCCAGAAGACTATAAGTGCACTTCGTGTCGATCTTATCAATTTGCTCCATCGAGAATTAGCGGGTTCATATTAGTCGCTATACTAAGCAAGCCGACCTTTGCCGCACGTGCCTTTATACCTTTCATGCCTGGCCGCAGCCTATACTGCGGCCATTTTTATTTGTAGCACAAAGGCTATATCACTCAAGCAAAAGCCCCGGCGAGCGGGGCTTTCGAGTTTTTCTAGAACTATACCTGGGCTATGATTACTCAGCTTTTTCGGCTTCAGCGGCAGGAGCAGCTTCGGTAGTTTCGGCTGGTTTCTCATCTTCGGCTTCGCGAGCGGCCGCCTCGGCAGCTGGGTCGTAGACGTTCGCGATGACAGTATTTTCGCTTAACTCCTTGTCAACCAGTTCAACGCCGCTCGGCATTTGGAGATCAGCAATCGTTAGCTTGCTATCAAGACCCGCAAGCTTAGCACCATCAGCAACCAATTCTTCCGGAAGATCCGACGGTTTTGCCTTGACGTCGATCTCTTCCATGACCTGAAGTAGGACGTAGTGGAGCTTCGAAGCTTCAGACTGTTCGTAGTTTGCAATGCGAATCGGGGTAGTCGCTTCGACAATCTCGTCGGCAGAGACCGCCTGAAACTCAACATTAATAATGCGGCGGCTAACCGGATCGACAGCGATATCCTTCGCGATAGCAAGTTGCGGCTTACCGTCAATCATAAGCTCAATCGGCGAATGGTAGCCAGCTTCGAGCAAGACTTTCTCGGTCGCGTTATAAGTAGAAGAGGCAAGAATCGGCGTTTCGAGGCCATAGACCACCGATGGAATCAAGCCAGCAGCACGTAGGGCCTTCGCCTTGCGGCCGCTCTCGGTGCGTTTCTCCAAAACTAATTGATTAGACATATGGTATTAAACTCCTTTGTTTTGACTATTTTACTACAATTTTATCTCTGTGGCAAGAGGTAGGTAACGCTAAGATTCCCCCTGAAGCCCCAGTCTATCCTCCTTCAAAACCCAGTACACGCCGTACTAGCTTTTGTACGGTAAAAAATGGCTGTTCAGTATGCTTCGAAAAAATCGTAGCGTTGGCGATCGCATTCCGCACTATCGCATGCTTTCCACCAATCATTTCGTCTAGCCAGGAAAGATCGCTTTTTCTATACATTCCATTAGGAAGCTGGGCGGAAAGTTCTTGAATAACCTTAAATCCTCTACCCTTCGATTTATTGGCAGAGAAATGTTGTAATAGATAGTTTTCAAACTGAGGATCGGAGAAGGCTAATTCTATATCATTCAGTTTCGCAAAATCTCGCAACTCGATAAAACTCCCCCTATAGTCATCTCTATCACAAACTGCCCAGGTTTCAATATCATTTCGGTTGACTTCAAGCTCATCTGCGTATATACTCCGCCTGCTATTGGCGACCTTGATGAGTCGTTCATGTTGTCCTAGGGTTCGATGGTCACCACGATCGGGAATTACCTTTATCCAGGTAGGTAAGCGAAACTGGCGCTTCAGAATGTTGAAATACTCCACTTCCGTTGCGCCCTCGCACACGATAAGTAATAGTTCGGGACGATCTTGAGACATTATTCTGTTTCCTCAAGAATAGGGATACCACCGTATACTCCCATGATATATTTCTTACCGATGTTATCATCTGGGCGACGCATTTTTTGCTTAAGTGGAGTAATGATAGTTTGTTCAAAACGATCCTTTTCCGTAATGACAATATCCTCCTTGTCTAATACTCCTGAAGTCCCGTTCTTAATCAGCCCCGTATCGTGAGTATTGATAATAAGTTTAGCACCAGTCTTAACGCCCTCCCGTTTAAACAGGCTGATAATAAATTGGCAAACACTGGTATGTAAACTTGAACCGAACTCATCAAGATAGAGCGTCCGGCCATTCTCGACGGCATCAATAATCATGATAATCAAATTAAAAAAGACGTTAGTCCCCAGAGATTCCTGGCGTTCCATGTCGAAAGCGACCGCGCCGACTCTGTCGCCGTCTTTATTACGCAGTGTGTGCATGGTACCGACAGACACATTCTTGCCGTTCCGCATTAGTTCATCTTTAATGGCGTCGGAAAACGGAGCTCCCAAAAGCATATCAGGAGTAATACTTGTGATACTATAGGTAAAATCTGTGATTGCGAAATCGGTTTGATGCAAAAGGTTTATTACCTTCGGGTATAATTCAGGATGTTTCTGTAGGGTGTCCATGGCCGGACCGCGTAGGCTACCAGTATCAGTGAGTACCAACGTTGTCATGTTGTTAAGCACATTAAATAGTGCGTTGGCGTATTTGTTTTTGGTTCTCTGAGCTAGTGTTATGAGCAGCGAGTCATCCCTCACTGCATCATTTCCAATGAACATTTTCTTGCCAAAGCCATTCTTTGCGGCTATTTCCGTAGCCCCCTTGCTACGTACAAAAATTGTCCGAGGCCGGCTACTAGATAGATCGTACATTTCCTCTTGGACAACCCGATCCTTATAAAGCGAACATGAGTACTGATATTTATTTTCTTCGTTATGAAAGACTAAAGTAAACACGGTTGGCTTCTCCGTCGAACCAACTTGGAGTAGAAATGGATCATACGGAACGCCGTGTGATCCCGGGTCCGTGGAGGTACGCACAAAAATATGAAAAATCGTCATAGCGCGATAAAGATTCGACTTTCCTGAGGCGTTCGCGCCGTACAAGGCCGTCACTGGCTTATTAGCATCGAATGTCAAGGTCTGCGCCTCGTAGATCGACCGGAAGTTCTCTACCGTAAAAGAATCAATTATGTAGCTGGTGTAATTATTACTCATACGATGATTTTATCAAATCTTTGTCTCGAAATCAAGGTTTTTGACGAAAAATCGTAATAATAGACCGCTTGTCCGCATAATAATTTACTCCGAATCAGCGCAAGAAATTCTTGACATCCTGAAACTTTTGATATATACTGGGATTATTGGCGGAGGTAACGCAAAGCCAAAACTGGTCAAAATAGCAAAAGAGCATCATGCTCGGAAAAGTAATGATGCTCTTTTAGGTGAACATTTTTGGTGAAAACTCTGTTCATCTCCTATTTTACCAGATTATTATAAACTTTAATAGGAGATTTTTATGCTCACGCAGGAAGATTTCAAAAACAATATCAAACTTAAGACTGCTGTTTGGAAAAAGGCAACGGTTGTGTCCGGGAGCGATCCAGACGTCTGGCGCAAAGATGTGGCTGGGGCATGGATTAAGTGGGATCAGTACGGAAACCGTAATGACGAGCTGAATCATGGATGGGAAATCGATCACCAAAAACCCGTCGCAAAGAAGGGTACTGATGACTTGTCGAACCTGCGCCCCCTACAGTGGAAGAACAACTGCTCTAAGGGCGACGATTATCCAACCTGGAAATCTACTGTATCATCTTCAGGCAATGGGCACGACAATACTTATAAAGTCCGTTCTTGGACAATCGGGTAGTCGCCAAGTGCTCCGCATAACCGCGGGGCACTTATTTGTACTGAGCTAGCTACCGCGTCGTATTAACGCACTATTCCCTGCGCCCGCGGATGCGGCTGACGATCCAGAAGATAATCAAGAAGATTAATAGGAGTATTATAGCGATGAACCAGAGCGGACAGAGGAAGACGAGTTTCTCGACCTCGGAGACTTCATCGAAGATCTTGATGGTTTGCTTCACGCGGAAGATACCGAGAGCCGGCGCACCTTCCCAAGAGATCTCGCTATAGCGTTTTGTCTCAGGGAAGAGTATGTTACCATCTGGGTTCTCCTCGGTAGTATATATCTCTTCGTCACTAAAGAGCGGAAAAACTTGAAGCGTATAGGAAGCCTTCGTATAGACATTACCAGTGTTCTCGACGACCGAAGTGGCGATGATGGGGGGGTCGAAGATGAAGCTAGGGATTTTGTTTTCGAGAATTTTCGCAGTGCGGATAATGTCACCGTTGACGTTACCATAGACAAGGTAACCAAGACGACGAACAGTCTGGAGGCCTTCATTGCTATCTCCACCCATGCTCACCATAATAGTAGCTGCTTGCCCGCCACCATGCGCATTTTCCGGTACTGTAATAGTGTACGAAATATCTTCTTCCTGGCCCCTAGCAACAGTGCCCTCAGTTTTGTCGATAGAGATCCATTTTACAATGTCGGTATATTTTGTTTCTTTGTCGTAATTCGGACTGTAATTTTCACCTTCGACACTATACGGCGTCACTTCGATCTTATAGCTGAACTCGCCACCACCTTTATTACGAACTTTGAAGCTGCCAGCGTAAGTCTCACCCGGCTCCATAGTCTCGAAACCCTTCTGGGTAGGAGTAATACCAAGGACATAGTTTACGGAGTTTTCGTCATCTTCCGCAAATACAGCCGTTGCTGGAATCATCGAGAATGACAGAATGAGCGCCGTCAAAAGTGTTTTTATCTTTTTCATTAACCTCCTTATTTCTTATCATTATAGCATAAGGTAAAACAAATATCGCCCATTTCTGAGCGATATTTGTAAAGTCACGACCAAGGATTAGCTATTAGCGTTGTTGGTAGCAGTGAAGGTAACCTCGCCGTTGTAAGTACCAGCCGGCTGGCCATCTTTAATGGAAGCACCAAAGGTAACGACGGTTTCGTCACCACTATTACCGGTCGGAGTGGTAGTGCTTTTAATCTCGACGTCATTTGTAGTTACGCCAGCATATTTGTCAGCTTCGAAGCCTGCAAGGCGATAGCCCCATTCAGAAACAGTAGTACTGAGGGCGGCTGGAGCAGCGAAAGTGCCAGTACCAGCAGTGATTTCGTCGTCATTTTCACTCTTCAAAGTAAGTGGGTTTGCACCACTACCTTTGATAGTAAGATTGTAACCCTTCTGGTTGTTAGTCACAACGGTAAGAGTAACATTGCCAGTATGTCCATCAGCAGAAAGGTCGACTTTGTCAGTTGTACTTTTATCAGCCTCGATAGTGAGCTCGTCTTCAACTTTCAGCATGACGCCGACGCCGGTCTCAACCTTACCATCCTTAGTGCCATCATACGTTGCGCCTTCCACAGCCCCTTCTGCTGGAGCCTCGCCATCAATGACGGTTACAGCATACGAGCTTAATGGCAAAGCAGCCACACCGAGGCCGGCGACCACGCCGAGCACGGCAATAGCTTTAGTTAAATTTGTCATAAGTTCTCCTTTTAGTTTAAAATTTTTATTTTGTGACCTTATATCTTTTATATTACATGAGCGGAATGAGAAAGTCAATAACGAAATCGTAAGTTTTTAAATTTTGCAAAAAACTTTTCCACTCCTCAACAAAATTCAGGTCCGTCTAGTATCCGTCCTGCGGTCAGAAAGGCCCACATTTTCCTCATTAATTCGCCTTTCGTCCGCAGCGGGTATATGCAAAGTCGTACTGGCGACGGAGCGGATCTCTTGGGTGAGCGCTTCTATATTTGGTCCAATAGCCCTATGGACGCTAATCGTATTTACATTATGTGGTCGGATACACGAGACATATTCACGGGCGGAGCTAGTCAACGATATATCGGCCGCTCCCTCCGTTGTCTAGCCATATAGAGTAATCAAGGGAGGATGAAGATTTTACACAGTATACCGCACGGGGTAAGCTGTGCTACAATGCTTACTAGTATACTGAATCTCGCTATATGTCAAGTTTATCGCAAAAATTTAGAAACGTCCCCTGACGTGTTTTATAGCACATTCTAGCTATTTTAGCAAAAAGATGATGTTTATATCATCTTTGGGGCTAGGGAGGCCTCCTAGGGCTTCTAGTGAGCCCAAACAGGGATAAAAATAAGCGGTTTCACCTTGAGAACAAACCGCTTATTGCTATTGACAGTATGTATTAAATATGGCTATTCTCCGACTTAATTTGTTCAATCAAAAACTTCGCCAGCGAGCGACTATCCGAGGCGTTGATGGTTTTAATTAGCTCGCTATAGAGGCGTCGCGAAGCGCCGGCGCTAATTTTGCGACGAGCGCGCAGAAACTTTTTAAACTCGTCAGAATCTTGCAAACTTTCATGATAGTGGCACCAGATAGTTCGAGCTAAGGCCCGAACCGCTCTAGCGTCATGTAACGGGAAACCATCGGTGAGATAATGCTCAAAAGATTCTCGCCAAGGATTTTCGATAAACTCCGGATTCGTCCGCAAAAACTCTCGCTGAGACGGAACGCCACTTTCTCGCTCCCGGGCCGAGTCGGGTGACGAATTGGCGTTCAAAGCAGCAAGATCCTGCAACCGCATGGTACTCAAGTAGATCCGGATGAGGCCGCTCCAGTCGCTGAGCTGGTAACTCTTGAGACTGCAAGCCTGCTCAAAATGTACCAAAAGACAGTCAAACAAGCTCGGCTCTGGTACAACGTCGGCTTGCTTTTGCATCCGGATCATCGCCATGGTAAAATCTTCAAACAGAACTTCCGCCTCTGTTCGATATTCAGGCGGGATTTGCGCTAGATAATCCAAGAAGGCCTTGATATACGGCAAAAAGTGTCCTTTACCGAGAAAGGCGTAGGTCTTATCGTCATGCCAAAACTCCTGCCAAGCCGCAAGCGTGTAAGTGTAGTTGCGCCCGGTAAGATATTTTAGCCGCTGTTCTTCCTTATAGGAACCCCGCCAGCGACTAGAATATTCCTCAGAATTTAGCCAGTTAACCGCAGAAACCAACACCAGAATGGTCAATGCAAAATAGGCAAGCGAGGCCACCACGGCAAGCCACCACAGAATCCGATGGGGCCAAACCCATTCTAGTGTTGCACTCCAAATTACCATAAACAAAATTCCACCCAGCGCAGTCGTCAAGATCAAGAGCTCAGGCAGGCGCAAAACTCGGGTGATAATCAAATGACGATCAAGCCGCAAGCCGCGATCAAGATCGTTAAACAAAATCACCACGATCGCCAAGAAAATTGCCGAGAGAAACGCCAGCACCCCGACTAGGCTACCAACATCGACTTTTAGCACTTACAACCCCAGCGCGTCTTTCAGATATTTGCCGGTTGGCGTGTTGGAATTTTTGGCCAGCTGCTCTGGTGTGCCCTGCGCGACGACTTGGCCACCGTGGAGGCCGCCCTCGGGGCCCATATCGATAATCCAATCGGCCGACTTAATAACATGGAGGTTGTGCTCGATGATAATCATCGAGTTGCCGCCATCAACCAGCCGCCCGAGGATGTCGAGCAGACGTTTCACATCATCCGTGTGCAGACCGGTGGTCGGCTCGTCGAGGATATAGAGAGTTTTACCAGTGCTGCGGCGGGCAAGCTCAGTGGCGAGCTTAATCCGCTGCGCTTCGCCGCCAGAAAAAGTCGTAGCGGGCTGACCGAGTTTAATGTAGCCGAGGCCAACTTCTTGGATCGTTTTCAACTTTGGCAAAATTGCTGGAATGTTAGCAAAGAACTCCACTGCTTCGTCGATCGTCATGTCGAGTACTTCGGCAATATCCTTACCCTTATACTTAATTTCTAGCGCCTCGCGATTATAACGTTTGCCGTGGCAAGTCGGACAAGTTACATAGACATCTGGCAAAAAATGCATCTCGATTTTATTTACGCCGTCACCTTGGCAAGCTTCGCAACGTCCACCTTTCACGTTAAAGCTAAAACGCCCAGCTTTGTAGCCGCGGAGTTCCGCCTCAGGCTGCTTAGCAAAGAGTTCACGGATCTGGTTAAAGACACCAGTATAAGTCGCTGGGTTTGAGCGCGGAGTGCGACCAATCGGCGACTGGTCGATTACGATACATTTATCAAGATGCTCGATGCCATCAATACGTTCATGTAATCCTGAAACCGTCTGCGCACGGTGGAGCCGAGCCAGCAACTCGTTCGCAAGAATTTCGTTCACGAGTGTTGATTTCCCCGAGCCAGACACACCAGAAACCACCGTCATCACTCCGAGTGGAAAATGCACGTCGATATTCTTCAAATTATTCTCGCGCGCGCCCACCACGACTAGCTCTTGGTCTTTCTTGGGCTTACGGCGCTTCTTTGGCACCGGGATCTCTAGCTTGCCCGACAGATATTTCCCCGTCACCGAGTTGTCGTTTGCGGCGACTTCTTCTGGCGTACCCGCCGCGACGAGATGGCCACCATTCTTACCGGCGCCAGGGCCAATGTCGATAATATAATCCGATTCGCGCATAGTGTCCTCATCATGTTCGACGACCAGGACTGTGTTTTTCAAATCACGCAGATGCTTCAGCGTAGCAATCAGCTTATCGTTATCGCGCTGATGTAACCCGATCGACGGCTCATCAAGCACATAGAGCACGCCTTGGAGTCCAGAACCGATCTGGGTCGCGAGACGAATCCGTTGGGCTTCGCCGCCGGAAAGAGTGTTTGCCGCCCGACCGAGTTCAAGATAACCTAGGCCGACGTCTTGCATGAACTGCACCCGTTCGCGAATCTCCTTCAAAATCGGCCCCGCGATCATCTGCTCCGATTCGCTAAACTCAAGGTCCCCCTTCAAGACTTCCAGCGTTGCGTCGACGTCAAGATTGCACATATCGACGATGTTTAGCCCGTGCACCGTAACGGCGAGAACGGCTGGTTTCAAGCGCGCGCCATGACAAGTCTGGCACTCGTGTACGCGCATAAAACGTTCGATATCCTTACGAATAAACTCTGAATCAGTCTCACGGTGACGACGCTCTAGAGTCGGGATGACGCCCTCATAGGTCGATTGATAAGTCGCGCCATTGCCCCACTTACCATGACCCCCAACTTTCACCTCGTATTTTTCGTCACCTGTGCCATAAAGAATTTTCTGGATATTTTCTTCGGAAATCTCTCGAATCGGCACGTGGCAAGAGAAGCCGTGCCGCTCGCCGACGACTTCTAGCCGGCGTAGCCACCAAGATTCTTGCGTCACCCGATTAAACGGCCGAATCCCGCCTTCGGCGATGGTGAGGTTCGAGTTCAAAACCAGGCTCGGATCGATCTCAAGCCGAGTACCAAGCCCGGTACAGGTCGGACAGGCCCCTTGCGGTGCGTTAAAGCTAAATAAGCGCGGCTCGAGTTCGGGGATGAGCTCGTCGGGATGGAGTTCACAAGCATAGCGCTGCGAAAACGTATAGAGGGTATCGGCACTGGACGACTTGGCATCATCTTCGCGGGAGACGCGTCGCTCAGTCCCGTCGTCACGGGCTTCGCGCACTGCATGCTCGGTTGTAACCTCCGCACCCTCCCGCGAAGGTGAACTAAAACGCCCAGCGCCGTGAGCCTCTATCGTGGTCGCATTGTCGTTAATCTTCAGCAATTTGATAATTCCCTGACCGAGGTCGAGGGCCTGCTCGATTGAGCCAGAGATGCGGCTAATTAGATCCGGCGATAAGATAAACCGATCGACCACGATTTCGATGTCATGGCGATCGTTCTTGTTCAATTCCGGAAACTCATCCAGCGCATAGACAATCCCGTCAATCCGCACCCGCGAAAAGCCTTTCGATTGGTATTGGTCTGGAATGTGCTGAAAACTACCTTTTTTCTGGGAGACGAGCGGAGCGAGCAACATTAACTTACTACCGACCGGGAGCTTCATAACTTCGTTTACGATGTCTTCAACGCTACGGCGATGTACTTCGCGATGACAAATCGGGCAGTGCGGCACGCCGACGCGCGCAAAAAGTAGACGTAGGTAATCATAAACTTCGGTCACAGTCGCCACGGTCGAGCGAGGGTTGCGGCTAGTCGACTTCTGATCGATCGAAATCGCCGGTGAAAGGCCAGTGATACTATCGACATCCGGTTTATCCATTACGCCAAGGAACATTCGAGCATAGCTGGAAAGACTCTCGACGTAGCGGCGCTGCCCCTCAGCATAAATCGTATCAAACGCTAGGCTCGACTTTCCCGAGCCAGACAGTCCAGTAATCACGACCAGCTTGTCGCGCGGGATATCGACGTTCAGGTCTTTCAGATTGTGCTGCCGTGCACCACGGACTTGGATATAGTTATCGCTCATTTCGGTGTATATTATACCTCAATGACACGTTTTTGTCACGTCTAGTAGTCCTCCGGCTGTAAGCTCTCGTACCAGAGCAATAATTCTTCGACCAAGAAGGCGCACTCGTCAGGAGTTTTATTACCAAAAGTTTCGTCGCGAGCCAGCGCTTGTTGAATGCGGGAGATTTCTTTTAGGAAAGTCTCGGACTGCTTCGCGAGGCGCTTAGTGCGGTATTCTTCCCATTTCGGGACTTCGTCTTCGGCTAGCGCACTCGGAAAGTTTTTCGCTTTATAATGCAATAATAGATCCGGCAGGCGTTCGTCAACAAAATCCGGGTGATAATCGGCCAGAAGCGCCGCATCATTCGCGCGCACCGTAGCGCAGAGCATACGATCATGCTCGTCGAGAAAACCATCATAGAGCGCCGACTCAACGTCTTCCGAGGGCGGAAAGTCCGGCCGGTTAATCCCCGCCATCCGTTCGATAAATTCCGGATGCGCCTGGAGGCTTTTTAGGTTTTGCTCGATTTGCGCTTTTGTAAGCTGAAGCTTTTGCCAGCCGTCCGCCTTTTCAAGCACCCCGAGTGGTGCCACGGCCGGACAACGATTATACTGGAACTTCTTAACGATCGGAAAATAGTGTTTTTCCCACGGTTCTAGCTCATAGAAAGCTCGCTTCGGCGACTTTTCGCCAGCAGCTTTTCGTTCAGCCAATTTCGCCCGACCGGTCTCCTCTTGCGCCAGAAGTTCATCAAGATTATACCGCAAGTCAAAGACTAAGATGTTCCCGTTTGGCGCCGCCGCGATCGGATAAGCTACTGTTGTCTTCTCATACTTTGAGGAGTAACGGCCCGAAGCGTAGACAAACGGTTGTGGCCGCTCAAGATTTACTAGCTGCCCCACAGCCCGTTTCCCGCGCAAGTTATACAAGAACTCGAAAAGCTGCGGCTGGTGTTGCTTAATCAACTTCGTCACCTCAATCAGTGCCACCACATCAGCTAACGCGTCGTGCGCGTGTTCATGCTCGATATGGTTCAGTTTCGTGATCAACTCAAGACGGTTAGTAGAGTGGCCATCTTCGGTCACTGGCCACTCAATCCCTTCTGGGCGCAGCGCCCGCGTCATCCGCACTACGTCGAGCAAATCCCAACGCGAGCGCCCGTCTTTCCATTGCCATTCGTAGGAATCATAAAAGTTGCGCCACAGAGTATTGCGCATAAATTCATCATCAAAACGTACCGAGTTGTATCCCATAATCGTCGTGTTCGGCGTAGCGATCTCTCGCATGAAAAACTCACAAAATTCCCGCTCGGTCATGCCGTCGGTGCGGGCTTGTTGCGGAGTAATCCCGGTCACCATGATCGCGCCAGGGCTCGGCAAAGTATCCTCGGCTAGAGCTACTAAGATGTTCGTAGGCTCGCCAATGGAGTTAAAATCGGAATCTGTACGCTGGCCAGCAAATTGCATAATACGGTCCGAACGCGGGTTCAGGCCAGAAGTCTCGAGATCGTAAAAATAAAAAGTCTCGCGCATAGTCCTATTATACAGGAGATGGCGAGATTCGGGTGCTTTTAGCGCCGAGCCCAGAAAAGGGTAAAGCCCCCAGCTGGTTACTGAGGGCTTTGAGGAAAGGTGCATGGTGGAGTTAAGCAGTACGCTTGCCGAGAACGACGCGGAAGCTGGCGCGCGACCGCCGATAGGCGGCACGCAGCTTGTCGCGGGTGCGCTCAGCGAAAGAGCGCGAAATGCTCAGGCTGGCCTCTTCGGGCAAATCCTGGCTGAGTTCGTAGGCCTGGATGCGCAACTTGCGCAGTTCAGAGTCCGATAAGCTCACGGCATTGTCGATGACCGGGAGAGTGACGGAGCACTGAGCAGCCTGCCCGGCGGCGTTTTGGCGCTCGAAGAGCGGCGCAAGACCATCCACCAGGCCCATCACAGCCTCCTTGGAGAGGTTGAGGCGGATGCGACGATCGATACCGCAAGGGCACTTTTGGTCGCAACTGTAAGGGCAGGCCGCCACGGCGTCCTCGCGAGACACACTACGGCAGTACGCCCTACGGTTATAGGCAACGACGCCGCGAAGATACTTCTGTTTCAGGGCGTCGCCGATGCAACCGCAGACAAGCAGTAGAACAAAGTACGCGACGGCGGAAAGAATGATGCCGCCAATAGCCGCTATGTCCGCGCCAGCTTCACTTTCGCCCGGCGCGATGAACTTCAAGCCGACCTGGACGAAACCCAGGTACGACTCCAGAAGCAACATCGCGGCGAAAACGATAGTAGCCAACGCGAAATAGATTAAAGCAATCGCGTCGACCGCCTTGCGGATGTGAAGCTTGCAGCCTTTCATGCCAGTGATGAACCAGCCAAGGATCAAGGCACCGACCATCATAGCCGGAGCTACGATCCACCAATAGTTAAAATTTGACATCTTGTAAGTCCCCCTTCTCTTGAGATGTATGCTATGAACCGAATGTAGTAAAATTTTCAGTCCATGCTTCCATTGTATCACAGATTATCAAAAATGTCAATGTTTATTTCATAAAATTTTAGTGTTAGTCGAGCGTTTATGCTTAAAAATAGATTTTGTATGAGCAGCCATAGCAAAGATAGTGGAGAAACTATTTAAGCGCGAGAATTTTGTGTTATAATGTGTCTAATGAAGATTTATATTTCGGGAATTTCAGGAACAGGGATGGGCCCGTTAGCGTTGATGGCCCAAGACGCGGGGATGACGGTGCACGGGTCAGACATGGCGCCAGGCGCAATTACTAATACCTTGGTGAATAGTGGCATCAAAATGTGTCTCGGTGAGCAAGATGGGGAGTTCTTGAAGGCTTGCGCCAAAAAGGACGGGGTGGATTGGTTTGTTTATACTTCGGCGCTGCCGGCGGACCATCCGGAACTTTTGATGGCAAAGAAGCTAAAATTAAAGATTTCGAAACGCGATGAGTTGATTAGCTACTTGGTGAAAAAATTGAACCTAAAGATGATTGCGGTGGCAGGGACACATGGTAAAACAACCACTACGACGATGATCGTCTGGGGAGCAATGAAGCTCGGGATACCACTATCGTATTTGATTGGGACGACGTTACCCTTCGCCGAGGCAGGACGGTACGACCCGAAGTCGGAGTATTTCGTCTATGAAGCGGACGAGTATGATCGGAATTTCTTGGCCTACCATCCATGGTTAGCGGCAATACCAGTGATTTCCTATGACCACCCGGACATCTATCCGACCGAGAAAGACTACCAGGAAGCTTTTCGGCAGTTTGAGCACCAAAGCGAGCAGGTGATCCATGGTGACGAAATCACAGTCGGGGTGGACTTGGCCGGTGAAGCGCGGCGCTACGATGCAACCCTAGCGATCGACGTCCTGCAACGAATTATGCCAAAACCCAAAGGACTAGCAAGATTCTCGCACAATTTACAACGCAAGAAGTTAGTGCAAATTATGAATGAATTCCCGGGGGTAGGGCGACGTTTCGAGCAAGTTTCGGAGGGATATTACTCGGATTATGCGCATCACCCAGAGGAGGTCGCGGCGACGGTCGAGATCGCTAAAGAGGAGGCGGATCGGCGTGGGCTAAAAGGAGTCGTGGCAATTTACGAGCCACATCAAAATGCACGTCAAGTCGAGTTGGCGGACGGATACGCTCAAGCTTTTGAAGGAGTGGCGAAGCTGTACTGGCTGCCAACTTATCTCGTGCGTGAAGATCCGAAAGGCAAGGAGCTAAAACCGGCCGATTTTATTGCAAAATTAGAAAACAAAAAGGTTGCTGAGCCGGCGGAACTTAATGATAAACTGGCGGAAGAAATAAAAAAGTGGCATGATAAGGGATATTTGGTCTTGATGATGACGGCGGGCCCGGCAGACGCCTGGATCAGGAAGTTGGTCTACGCCGGAAACCAAGAGTCGGCCGCGACGCAGTTCGTGCATGCACCGCGTTCAGTCGAATAGGCTAGGACACAGACCGGAAGCATGTTATAATGGGGGAAATGGGTGGTAAAGCTCGAAGTATAGTTCGGAAGGCGCTCAAGCCATTCAAGGCCGTGCGGACGTGGCAGCTGGTCTTGATTTTGATACCACTGGTCTTCTTTACGGCAACATTATTAAGATTTAACCACCTCAAGATGGTGGAACTCAGAACGGCAGTGCTAGAAGCGGATGCTGCTGGCGATGAGGCCGAGCTTGAGCGAACGTTGACGGAGCTGCGTGATTTCGTGGTGTCACACATTGTAGTGAACGTGGTGGAAAGTAACGGCGTGCAATCGATTATCTTTGGAACTGGCCCGTTCTACCTAGAACAACAGTACCTCCGAGCAGCTAACGCCGCGATCGAGGAGGCTGAGTCGAACCTAGCGGACGACACGAACCCAAACGGCAATATCTACGCTGCCGTCGCGGCAATTTGCCAACCTCAAGCTATCGCGAACGGCTGGGCGTGGTATAGTCAAGGATATCTTGACTGCTGGACTTCAGAGTTGGCAAAATACCCCGCCAGCGACAACCTAAACACTGAGCTGACGGCCGACATTCCGTCAACAGAGCTCTACCGGCGAAATTATGCTTCGCCGATCTGGGCGCCCACCGCGGCCGGGTTTGCAATTTTAGTCTGTATTATTCTTGCGCTTGTTATCATAGTGCGCGCACTAGTCTGGTGCGTGCTAAATATAGCTCTCTTATTCCTCAAAAAGTAGCTCTAGTCACCCCTGATCGTTGTAAAAAATACATAAAGGGTTTGGCGGAACAGCTCCATTTCTTCCCTGTTTACCCCTGTTAAAATCTTATGCTTACTAAAAACATAAGATTTTTGCGGAAAATTAGAGGAAAACCCCTTGACGCTCCCGAGTTGTCGTCATAAGATAGAGATATAATAATCTAAGGAGGGACCTAATGGCCTATCAACATACCAACAGCAAAGGCGTCACATATTACCTGCACAAATCCGAGGTTACTTTGCGCGGCGGTAAACCACAGACGATTTATTTCTTCACTAAGACTGCCGAAGGCGGTAAAGGTACTCCGTGCGACTTACCAGCAGATCGCGTCGTGAATGAAAATCCACGCAATGGCTTCCTAACTTTGAAGAAAAAAGCCTAAGATTCGCACGTCGTATTTTATTTAGGTATAGCAAGAATCCCCTGTTGATGCGCAGGGATTTTTGCATAAGGGAAAGATAAATGAACACCCATTAGTTAATGCTAGACTTTCTTCAACCGAGGGTGGCGCTCTCCTCATCGACTCGCTTACGCTCGCTGAATCGGACCCGCGCCAGCCCGAGGCGTCGCGGCGCCATGGTTTCAGGAAGTCTAGCATTAACTAATCCATACATTATCATTTATCTTTTTCTTATTTCTTGTTGGTTGTAGGTGTAGGTTTGCTAGCGACGCGTTTTCCTACACAGTGCCAGCATATTGTTCGCCAAAACCGTGTCCGTTACTCCAAAACTGATGAATGCAGCGAGCAGCATAATCTTCATCCTCCCTTGATTACTCTATATGGCTAGACAACGGAGGGAGAAGCCACGTTGAGTAATGTAATACAATGACGGTATAGACTCGTGCCCATTAAAAGCGAAACGCCCAGCATGATAAAGTCTTACGGCATTACTGCCCCAATATTCGCCGTCCCATCCAGGCAAGCGATAAGTAAGATCATCATCAAATATCCCGCTGCGGACGAAATGTTCAAGCAAACCTTAACTGCCGGTTAAGGTTTTGGGAATTTTTCGAGATGTTCTACCCCTGTCAGCTCTTTTTAAACCTTAGCGCTGGCGCTAAGGTTTTACCCGAACAGAGAAATACCCACTCTCGTCCGCAGCGGGTTTGTATACATAAAACAACCGGACTTAAGACTGATAGCCATAGAAGGAGATTGGTGGAGCGTAGTCGCTAGTAATGTAGAAAATGACATCGTATATAGCTTACTTATTAACCCAGTTACTATGGACGTACCCGTTAAGTCTACTTTTACGCACAACCGTTTCTGGGGCAATTCCCTCCGTTGTCTAGCCATATGAGTAATCAAGGGAGGATAGAGAAGGTTAAGCTAAGGTCGTTCGGGCGAAGGCGCTTCGGGATCTTCAGAGATTTCTACGATACCGAGCGACTCATCCGAGAGCGGTCCTGCCGAATACGGGTCAGAAAGCGCATCAAGGCGCGTTTTGATCGCTTTTAGCTCTTCGAGATAGCGTTCGAGCTCAGACTTATCAAGCGGCCCGGCGTCTGGGTAAACAAAGTTCGTATTTGTGACCGGGTCATCTTTTACTTCATCCTCGTCTGGCAAATAACCTGGGCGTGACCGATCGAGATAGATATCTCCAGAATTACGATAAACCATTAGACTAATACCAGCCGTTACCCCAGCGACCAAAATCGCACCAGCGCCAAGAATAGCTAAATGGCGACCGCCGCGCGTGCTAAAGCTCATAGTGACTCCTTTAGCTCTAATACGGCTTGGTACTGAGCATTGGCTAGTTCGGAAAGTTTAACCGTAGTAGCCTTCAGATCGGCTCGTTTCGTGCGAGTAGTTTCGAGATGTTGATAAAAGGTATCAGGGTGCGCGCTACAGTCGGTAGCGATCAACCCTTCTAGCTCGCGCATATACTCCGTGTAAGCCGTGCGGAAGCGGGCCTGTTCAGCCGAAAAGTCTGATTGGATTGCAAAAAGCTGCTCAACCTCGCGATTGTTTCGCGTCAAGCGTAGGTTTAGAGGGGTTATAAACTTCGTCAGAATCGCCTCATAGGCCGACCCTAGGTAAGTTCGTGTGCGCGAATCGACGCGCTGAAGCTGGCTTAAGCTTTGTTTAATCGTGGAGCAGTTTTGCGAAATCGCCGTAAGCCGCTCTTCCTCAACCGCATGTGCCGACAAAAAGGTGAAGAAGCCACCCCAGACCAACACCGCCATGCTTGCCAGCACCGATGCTCCGAGCACCAGTTTCTTTCTATTCTGCTTGATAGAGGCCACTGTGCTTCTTCCCATCATAAATTGCCGTAGGAATACCCTTGGCGTGAATTTTATTTTCGACCATATCTTTTACTTGCATCATAATATCCGTCACTTCATCACTCTTCGCAGTTTCGGCCAGCTCCTGAATCTCGGCTTTTTCTGCGCCAAAATCCTTGAGCCAGCTTTGCAGGATCTTCTCCGCGCCGGCGCGATCGCTCTGCATAAGCACTGATTGCCAAATCACTCCGTCCGAATCAGACTCGGTAAAAAGCCGGTCAACTATCTTTGCGGAGTATTCCGTGTCTAGCAGATCCGCGGCATGAATGTAGCGCGCAATCAAGTCTGAATTATTAAATTTGTATTCCCCATCCGGAAGTTGAATCGGATAAACCATTAATACGGCGTTATAATTATCAAAGAATCCAGACTTCTTTTCATTACGATAGCTTTGTAGGCAAACTGTGCAACCAGGATCAAAAATACTCAAGGCTAGAGGCTTACCATCATGGTATTTCGTAGCAAAACTATACGGCTCAACGAGATAATCTTCAGCCTGCCAGTCATGAAACCGATCTGGAATATTAGCAAAAATTTCGCCCCATTCCGAAAACCAACGCCCAGTCCACTCGATCGGGTTGGTCGGCTCTTCAGAATCGATTCCACAAACTTCGGCGCCGAGTGCGCAGCTTGCTGGTTGCGAAACGTTGCAAGTACCGAAAACCCAAAGCGCCAACAAAGCCTTTACTGCCTCAACTAGAGACCAAATCGTGACGAAGACGATCAGAATCGCGCTAACCTCAATCGCAATGCCTAGTGGCTTGACCCATTTTGGGTGTTTTAAGACTACCTTGCTCAGGAGACTATTCTTAACATCGTCTTTGAAATTCGTTTCGCACTTTTGCAATCGGACTTTCTTACCAACGCAGCCCCAAGCCTTCTTAAAGACTGCCCAATATTTACGGCCGATATCACGACGAAAGATACTTAGGAAAGCGACAAAAACCCCAACAAGGCACAGAATAATAAACGCAGCCACACATACCATATAGATATTATAGCACAGGGTTATTCTTCGTCTTCAATAATCGCGAGGTGGGCCTCGTCGAGCTGGCTCTCATCAACACTAGATGGAGAATTCATCATCAGATCAACGCCGGAACCGTTCTTCGGGAAGGCGCAAATATCACGGATGCTCTTTGCATCAAGCAGTTCCATTAGCATGCGGTCAATACCGAAAGCGCAGCCAGCGTGTGGAGGTGCACCGAATTTGAAAGCACTCAGCATGCCGCCGAACTTCTTCGCCACATATTCCTGATCATAACCCAGTACACCAAAGACTTCGTACATAACTTCTGGGTTGTAGTTGCGCACAGCACCCGAACAGATTTCTAGACCGTTTAGCACCATGTCGTACTGATCAGCTACGATATCAAGTTTGTTCTCGGTTTCACGAACCGCCTTTAGGCCGCCTTTTGGCAGCGAGAAGGGGTTGTGCCCAAAGTCGAGCTTGTTATTCTTATCATCCCATTCATAGAATGGAAAATCGATCACCCAACAAAGCGCAACTTGGTGCGGATCTTTTAGTCCTAGTGCATCGGCGAATGCAATCCGCATTTGACCAAGCACTTTGTTTACCTTTTCACGTTCATCCGCGCCAAAGAAGACCGCATCACCATCTTCTGCACCAGTTTGCTGCTGAATCGCTTTCAACTCGTCATCTTTCAAGAACTTCACCACTGGGCCTTTAGCTTCTCCATCGCCAAAAACGATATAAGCCAAACCGCCGGCACCGTTTTTACGAGCTAATTCCGTAAACTCATCAATTTGTTTACGAGTAAAGCTAGCTCCGCCGGGGACGCGAATAGCTTTCACGCACGGCGTCTGGAAAACTTTGAACTCGCAGCCCTTGAGCGCCTCAGTAAGATCAACCAGCTCCAGACCGTAACGCAGGTCCGGCTTGTCGATGCCGTATTTGTCCATCGCCTCGCGATAAGGAATGCGCGGAACTTCTTCCGAGATTAGCTCCTTGCCAGCGAACTCAGTCACCAGCTTTTTGATCAACGGCTCCATAGTTTGACGCACGACTTCACCATCGTCAACAAAAGACATCTCGCAGTCGAGCTGATAAAAGTCACCATAGAGGCGATCAGCGCGCGGGTCCTCGTCGCGGAAGCACGGCGCGATTTGATAGTAACGCGGCACTCCACCGACCATCAGGAGCTGCTTAAACTGTTGCGGCGCCTGCGGCAAAGCATAGAACTGACCCGGGTGTAAGCGCGAAGGGATTAAGAAATCGCGCGCGCCCTCCGGCGAAGAGTTGGCCAGAATCGGAGTCGTAATCTCGACGAAGTCATGCTCATCCATGTACTTGCGCATAAAACGATAGTACTCTGCACGACGTCTGAGCATATTCTGCATGTAGGGGCGCCGGAGATCGAGATAGCGATACTTGAGGCGCAGTTCTTCGCCCGAAGGATCACCCTCATCGTGCGTATTGACCGGCAAAGGCTCAGATTTGTTAATTAGATTTAGCTCATCAACGACGATTTCAATATCGCCAGTCTCGATATTAGGATTTTTAAGCTCTGGCGCACGCTCGCGTACCTTCCCAGTCGCAGAGATAACAAACTCGTCGCGCAGGCTTTCAGCGGTCTTAAAAGCTTCGGCCACATCCGGGGTAATTACGAGCTGAATTACACCTTTGTGGTCACGGAGGTCAATGAAAATCAGCCCGCCATGATCGCGGCGAGAATTCACCCAGCCAGAAACGCTGACTTTTTTACCAATTTCTGATTTTAATTCCGTAGATAAGCTTCTCATATCTATTATATTAGCACATTTTACGAAAATTTGGAAGCACAGAAAGAGGGGGTGCCAGGCGAACTGGCACCTTATATCTCCATTGTAGCACAGATTATATATTTTGTCAAGGGGTACGATTCTTAGCGGACTTGTTTACCGCCCAATATTCGACATCCACGAAACGGTCGGTGGCATAGACTAGGCGGTCTTCCTCTGAAAAGGCGCGAACATTGCGGTTAAAATAGTAAGTCAGGCTAGCTTGGTAAATCCCAATAGCCGGGACATCATTCACCCAACGTCGCAAGAAAGTTTCGTATTTACTAACCCGGGCGTTCAGGTCCATCGAAGTGCGAGCGCCCAGAATCAGGTCGTCTACCAACGCGTTAGCGTAGTTCGAAAGGTTTAGGCCAGAATTGGAAGACTGCGATGAGTGATAATAAGCGAAAAGATCTGGATCGGCTCCAAGCTCAACTTCGTAGAGCAGGATGTCATAATCGCGCTGGCGGATAACGTTAACAAAGAATTCTTGTCCTGGCGCCGAAATCGATAGATCGACTACGAACCCTAGTTCCTCAAGTTGAGCCTTCAAGGCTTCGGCTAGCTGGGGGAAATAGCCAGAGTTCGTCGTAGCTAAACGCAAAGTCTGCCCAGCCACACCAGCCGCCGCAATGGCTTCCCTCGCTGCGGTAGGGTCATAGGCCGGCAACTCCGGATACTCATTTAGTTCGATCTCGGAGCTTAAAATTGGATAGTCGAGCGGAAGCTCATAGCCAAGAACTGAGCGAATTTCCGACATATTAATCCCTTTCTGGATGGCTTGACGTACGGAAAGGTTATTTAAGAGCGGGCTAGTCGTGTTCAAGAAAGCGAAAACGCCGCTAGCAATCGCAGTTTGTTTTTCGTAAATGAGCTCGGAAGGTAGCTGGTCACGATAGACCGCCGAGAGCTCTGCCGTCGCCGTAACCTCACCGGTTGAAATTGCCGTTACAATGTCCTCTGGATCAGAATAGGTATGGATTGCAAAGCTATTGAGCATCGGTACACTTTTGTAATAGTACGGGTTTGAAGCGAGATAAACAATCTTCTCACCATCGCCAGAGACGTTCTGCATAGCGTTAAAAGTGAAGGCTCCGCTCGTGACCGGGCTAGTGCTAAAGCTGTGTTCAAGCAACTGACCCGAAGATACTTCGCCCAAGATGTGCGAAGGCAAAATTGGGATATTCAAAGTCGCATCAAAATCAGCATAAGCCGAAGGCAACGCGAAAAAGAGCGTGTCGTCGATTCGTTCAACCGTCACTCCGGCAAAATTCGAGGAATAGGCCGTGTTTACCGTAGGGTCTTTGGCTAGGTTGATTGTGTATAGTACATCGTCTAAGGTAATCGGCTCACCGTCAGACCATTTTAGACCGTCACGCAAAGTGACCGCCCAAACCTTACCCGTATCGTCCGGGACAATTGAGGCCGCTAGCCCCAGCCCAACGTGACCCGAGTAGTCGATGGTTGAGAGAGTGGCAAACATAAGTTTCGAGAGAACCTTTTCGCTATTAGTGGTGGCGAAAAGCGGGTTTAAGGTATTAACGCGACCGGTTGTAGCTTCGATATAGGTGCCGCCATCAACGTAAGCTTGAACAGAATAAGATTGACTATACCAAAAAGCCTGCGTCAGAGCTAGTGAAGTGATAATGACAATCAACAAGCACCACTCAAGAATCAAAAGTCGGACTCGTTTCGCGTGCGGCAAGCGATCGATGATGTTTTCTTGGATATGCTCTCGACTCTCTTCACGAGCGCGTTCAGAAAATTGCTCCCAACGCTCAGCGAGTTTCTGACCACGCTTTTTGTTGGTAGGTTTCATAGCTGTTTTATTTCCCACTGCTTTTTGCCGTTTAACTTTACGCTGGAATTAAAATTAAAGCCAAGATCGAAACCACAAAAACTACGACGCAGACAATCGTCGCATTAAAGAGTGAGCGCTCTAAGCCACGACGAGTCGTATAGAGCTCGCCAGAACTACCAAACCCGGCGCCCAGCGAAGCACCACGCTGCTGCAATAAAATCAGCAAAATCGACAGGATTGCCGAGATAAAGATGATACTCTGAAATAGTGTTCCCAAATTCATACCTATATTATACTCCGGTCGGGACGCAAAATCAAGGCGTTCACCTAGCTTAGCCGAGGAAGAGGTTGAGGACAGAGTTTATCACGCTCATGACGATACTCGAAATAACCGCGCCCCAGATATCCATCTCGACGCCTGGCAAAAGGTGAATAGTCAGGACAACCATGGCCGTGTTAATAATAATTGTCGAAATCCCCATTGTCAGGATAGCCAGTGGCAGAGCTAGAAGTTTTACGAGCGGTTTTACGATTGAGTTGACCAGCGAAAAAATTAAGCCCGCCACCACATAGAGCATCCAGGGCTGTTCGAAGTTAGCTGAGGCATCAGCGCTGACGGTGCCTAGCCAAGTAATACATAGGTACATACCCAAGCTCGAGGCCGCCCAACGCAAAATGAAGATAAGTATTTGTTTTTTGATCATATGATTATTTTAGCATATTTTTACGCTTCAATAAAGTATGGTAGGTAATCGCAAAGCGGTGCGCTTCATCGTCGATTCGAGCAATCAACTTCGCAATATGAGAATTACCTGGCAAGGGGATCAACTTATAGCCCTCATCATCTGGCACTATAATACGTACGGCAGCGTTGCGAGTATGGTCGCCAGATTTGTCACGGCCAATCACAGCAATATGTCCTGTTTCAAGCAGATCACGCACGGCATTAACCTGAGTGATACCGCCATCAAGTACGATTAGATCTGGAAAATCCCATTCTTTATGCTTTAGGCGACGCTCAAGCACTTCGCGCAGGTTCGCGGCATCGTCATTCTTCTGATGGCGGAGCTTAAATTTACGATATTCGGAACGGTCCGAAGCACCGTTCACGAATACCACCATCGAGCCGACGACATTGGTGCCGGATTGGTGAGAAATATCATACCCCTCGATGCGACGAGGCGGTTCCGGCAAGCGTAGAGCCATTTGCAGATCAACTAGCGCCTGATCCGAAGAGATATCTAAGAACTCCTTATCCGAAAATACGATTTTTTTCTGAAGCTCACGTAGGCCAAAAAGTTGTTTACGCAGTTCGGCCGCCTCCTCAAAATTCTCGGTTTTGGCAGCGTCTTTCATTTGCTTTTCAAGATCTTTTAGCAACTTGTGACGACCGCCCTCAAGATAGAGCCGCAGTTTACGCAAGTTCTTTTTGTAATCTTCAGGAGTCGAACGACCAACCTCGATGCCTGGAGTAAGACCAAGATCAGTATTCAGCGTTTTTTTGCCATCGTATGGCCGGTCGTAATACGGGAAAACTTTGCGCAAAATTCGCAACGCTTTCTCGACAGCACTTTTACCATAAAATGGACCGATATAAGTCGCCTTATCATCCTGAGGCGTCCTCGTAAAACTGACATAAGGTACCACCGATTTCATGTCGATTCGAACATAAGAAACGGTTTTATCATCACGTAAAAGTATATTCCATTTCGGCATGTAGCGCTTAATCATTTCTGATTCAAGAAATAGCGCATCCATCTCCGTATCGACTACAATCCAGTCAGTATCGGCTATTTCTCGAACGAGGGCTTCGGTCTTTGGGTCCTTCTGAGTCTTGTGAAAATATTGACGTACCCGATTTTTGAGCACGGCCGCTTTACCAACATAGATTACTTCGCCGTCCACATTTTTATGAAAGTAAACTCCCGGGCTACTTGGCAAGGTTTTAAGCTTCAGAAGTAACGCCTCGCGCATCGCTGGCGTTACTGAATCGTCGAGTTGGTAGCCGGTTGGATCACTCATAGGCTCCTCCGAAGTTTGCTTCTCCGAGACTTTTAAGCGCGAGCCGCCCCATCCACTGACAAGATCTCGCCCGTGACATAGCTGGCAAGATCGCTCGCTAGGAAGAGGAAGGCGTTCGCGATATCGCGAGGTTCGCCAATACGGCCAAGCGGGATAGTCCGAATAAGCGGGTCAATCATTTCCTTTGGAAGCTTGGCAACCATGTCGGTATTCGTGATGCCAGGAGCAACGGCGTTAACCCGAATATGTGCAGGAGCCAGCTCGCGAGCCAAAGATTTAGTGAGCCCATTAACGGCGAACTTGCTAGCCGGGTAACCGACGCCGGCAGGCTGACCGTAAATACTTACCATGGAACTTGTATTCAAAATGACGCCTTCGCCTTGCCTCTTCATAAATGGAACAACGGCTTTAGTAACATTAAACATAGCTTTGACGTTCAGATCCATAATGTTGGCGAATTCTTCCGGATCGGTATCTTCAATCTTTTTATCGGCCGAGATTCCGGCGTTATTAATCAAGATGTCAATCTTGCCGTATTTTTGATCAATCTCAGTGATGGCCTTGTCTACTTCGGAGAAGTCGTTCAAGTTTGGGCAATATCCGGCCGCTTCAAACCCTTCTTCCTTTAACTCGGCGAGAGCCTTATCGACTGTTGACTGGCGCGAGCCAAAAATGATTACTTTTGCGCCGTTTTCTAAAAATACACGAGCTGTTTCTAGCCCGATGCCTCGGGTCCCACCAGTAATGACTGCAACTTTGTCGTTTAGCATCTTTTTTCTCCTTATTCTCTATCCATTTTAACACTTTAGCGAACGAAAAGCCACCCGTTCGGGTGGCTTTGTCGTATAATTTGGCACCTTGCTAGTTTCCCGCTTGTGGCAGTATAATCGCCGCGACTGGGCTTGACTTCTGTGTTCGGAATGTAAACAGGTATTTCCCCAGCGCTATGGGCACCAAACAACGTCCTGAAACGCTATTGATGTCCATGAGGTGTAAAATTGTAAAACGTCTCTCGGCATTTAATGACTACAGCATCTGATTTTACTGTCATAAAATCATAAATAACTGCGTCGGCTTGAAATAAACAAAATTTGTTTATTTACTCGCACTCCTTGTCATTTCGAACACCGATTGCTAGCTAAGTATATCAGATCATTGCAGTTCTTGTCAATATCTTACGACACAACACAAACCGAATGACCTGAGCATAAAAAGGCAATGGACCTATTAGTACGCTTCGGCTCCACACGTTGCCGTGCTTCCACCTTGCGCC
>CAYOLY010000006.1:0-52461 GCA_964404945.1 uncultured Candidatus Saccharibacteria bacterium
GACCCAGTCCATCCGCTGCGGACGAAGAAAAGTACACATTTCGTCCGCAGCGGAGGTCCAAGCAATACTGCTACGTGGCAAGGCTCGAGATTAGTTGGCCTCGGCGTAGAAGCACGGCATTGGTCAAATGTTGCCGGAGTAGGAATAGTGTCATTAGATACTATTTTCAACGAAAGTATTGACTACCGGCAAGATTGGCGCAGCTTTGGCTATCCCCTCCGTTGTCTAGCCATAGAGTAATACAAGGGAGGATGATAGAAGGTTACTACTGCGAGATAAGGCCAAAACATACTCCATATTGACAAAGGTTAGAAAGAATGATACAATGAGAAATAGCATTCGCTTATCCCCAAAACTATCAGAAAGAGGCGATGTTCTTTGAAAACTTTCATGACCATCATGACCCATTTGGCAAATTTCTTCGCCAAGCATTCCGTTGATCGATGGAACCGTTGCCGGCCCCTTCGCGTACTTTGCCGGAGCCTTTACCAGGGCATGAGCGCGATCTACATTTTCTGCGCTGGCGACTACTATTACACCTTTGGCGGATGTAGTCGTTCTGAGTTTGATCCGAAATTCTTTGAGATACGTTGCGATACCTACCCCTGGCCATACTCAAAGTGGATTTTCGCCCACTGGGAGGAATGCAATATCCCTGGCTCCTACACCCTCGTTCCCGACCCAGCCGGATTCGTCGTCCACCATAGCACCAGCTACTGCGCCTGGAAGATCCGGGAATGCACTGGTCGCTGGCCAAAACGACGTCAGCCTGGTGTTACCTATCACGCCAAGGATTGGCAAGCCTTCCTAGCCGAAAACGGCTATACGAAAGTCGTCGACTCGCCAGCAGAGAGTCTACTCCAGAATTGCGTCGGGATTGATCCCGGTCGCGGCGAGTTTGGCCAGGTCTATTGGTACGAGGGCGCGCACCTTGTGGAAACCGAGCATAGCCCAGTTGTCTGCACCGGTTTTAACTGCTCCACCTACGAGGACCGATTGTATAATCTTGTGCGCTTCAGCCTTGAAGATGCGAAAAAGCTGATTTGGGTAAGAATCAATTAAGGTCATGTCAGTCCCCGACCGGTTTGGTTGGGGACTATTTTTTGTCTAAAGCTCGGCCGGGGGTATGAGATTTTGTCAATCTTGACAAAAGGGGCCATCTTTAACATAAGTGGTATTGACATTTTTTAGTATCTATGCTACAATGGAGATATAACCCTCAGGGAGGGTAGGTTTTCTATGGCAAAAATTCAATATCATGAGCATGTTCCCAAGAAATGCTGGGTGGGAGACCAGCAGAAAATTTGCTATGCCTCTCGCGAGGAGGCCGAAGCGGCCGCGTTAATTGCGCAATACGACTATGGTGCGCCGCCGCTCGGCGTTTATAAATGCGAGTACGGAGATCACTGGCATCTCAGTTCTCATCGCGAACAGAACCCAATACCTGGCAGACGACACTAGTTTGCGAAAAGGTCAGAACTTGAAGCCAGTATTCGGCACCGTCGGAACGATCGGTTCTACGATAGCATCCGAACTGGCGATAGACCCTAAAGTCGGGTCGATTTTGAGCGTGCGCGAAATTCCCTTGTGGCCGTTCTCAGTATACGGAACAAGGGTTACGCTGACCGGTTCCGTAAGCTCGCCCAGCGTCAGAGAGCGCTGATCAGCAGCCAAAAAACCAATTATTACCTCATCAATCGCTAAAAGTACCCTATCGGCATCAGTCTGGAAAGAGACCTGAACGGAGGTTTCTGACAACGGTGCAGCTGAGAGCTCAGAGATCGTCGGAAGTTTGATCTGACCACTAGCGCTCACTGTCAGCTTGGCCGACATGGTGCTTGATAGCCCACCTTCACGCACGCGCACTTGGACAAAGCCCGAAGCCGGCTCGTCATAGACATGCCGGACGACTGCACCGGCATCGGAGAGCTCGAAGACACCGTTGCCATCCAGATCCCAATCAAAGTGTAGCTCTCCGCTATTAGCGCTATAAGAGCTAGAAGCATCAAAAGTAAACTCGGAACCAACCGCGCCAGCATATTCGGATAGCGCTAATTTTGCCACCGGACGTCCGAGGATCGATTCCGTAGAAAGCTCGAGCTCGGTCGTAGCACTGAAGGCCTGGCCGCCAGTCAAGGAGGTAAGTTCAGCATATTTAGAAGCAAGCTTGGCTGGCCCGACGAGGTAGATATTAACTGGGTCAATTTCCAAGCTGCGCAAGACGACTTGATTCAGAGTGGTTCCATCACGATCGGGCGAAAGGTAGCCAGCATCCGTCAGCAGGACGATCGACTTCGTGGCACCAGGTTTCCAAGCCAGCGAATTCATGGTTGTGAGCAAAGCCGAGAGAGCCGACTCAGGCTCATCGCCACCTGCGTCGGTCTTGATCGCGTCAATTCGCTCGGAAAATTCTTCTAGAGTGCAAGAGAAATCACAATGCTGACGAGTCTGAAAAGGATCTTTCAAATCCCGAAACTCAAACAAAGCAATTCGACCACCCGACGCCAGGACACGCTCGGCGAGATTCTTAGCTTCAGCTTTATACTGCTCGATTAGCGACGACATTGAGGAAGTTGAGTCGATCAAAACCGCTACCTCGTGCGTGGTAGCCGCCGTGCTCGTCGTAACCACAACGTGATTCGGAAAAGCGACTGCAAGACGATCAGAAATCACCCGCGCAGCGTCGTTATAAAGGCGTGTCGAGACATAAGCAGTGTGGTCAGAGATACTAAAACCGGAACTACACATGATATCATGGTCATTGCACCAAGTACCGAGCTTGCCCTGATAGCCGGCCGGTTGGTAAGGGCGATAGCTACCAAGCACCCCTTCGTAAGCATAACAATCCGGAACGTGCTCACGATAAGATGAAAAGCCCTTACCTAAGCAGGCCTCGGGGATGTAGCGATAGCTGCTCGGCTGGCGATTACTAGTATGACTATGCTTTAGCTCGCCTTCGGGAAGGTAAAGTTTAGGGTCGCCAAAGGTTGCCACATAGGCAATTTTGGTCGAATCGAGCTGATCGAGTAGGCCAGAAATCAGCATTGCACCCTGGGAATAACCGCCAAGCACGAATTTTGTCTGCGGGCAGCTTGCGGAAACTTGTTGGAGATAGGCTTTTAGCTCATGCTGCCCTTGCTGGACGCTGGCGCCGAAACTAAACGCGGCTCCGCCACTAACATAGGCGCCAAGCAGATTGCTAATCCCGCCAAGATCACCACTCACAGAAACGGCCGGATATTGATAACCGGACACTTTCCGACTACCAAGTTCATAAAAACTGGTTTTTAGATGTGATTCGGCCAGCTCTGTCTGAAGCGCCTCTTGCCAAGCCGAGTTACTCGGGCCATTCAGCGGTTCGCCCGAACCACGCGCAAAGACGAATTGCACATCCGGGCAACCTCTATCTAACGCAAGTACCGGTGGTGCCACGATCAGGTTTAAAAGATAGCTGACCAGAAACAGCCCGGCCAAGCCTAAGAAACCCAGGCGATAGACACTTTCGTGCAGCGCATCAGACCTGCGCCGCGTCGCGCAAAGAAGATATCGGGGTCTTGACCGAAATTTCTGGCGTAATTCGTAAGCTGGTAATAGAGAAAATTGTTTCATGCTTCCTCCGCGAGGGATTAATTAACATTATGTCGCGAAGTATAACAAAATTTTTCTCAAAATAACAAGCACAGCCGCGTTAAAAATCGCATTTTGTTGATTTTTGGTGTTATTAAAACAACTTGCGGCGTTTCTCCGCAAGCCTAAGCGTTTTAATTTTTAGCGCAAGCTATTTCAAAAAGTGATTTCGTGTTAGGTGGTTACCAAACAATTTCTGTTAGCCCATGTTCACGCAGAAAATCGTTCGCTTTCTTAAAATGGCCATTACCAAAGAAACCACTAAAGGCCGAGAGCGGAGAAGGGTGCGGCGATTCAAGAACGAGATGTTTGCTTGTGTCGATCAGAGTCTTCTTGTTACGAGCATCACGGCCCCAAAGCAAGAAGACGAGATGTTCGGATTTTTCGTTCAAATATTCGACCGTAGCCTGAGTGAAAGTTTCCCAACCATGACCACGGTGCGAACCGGCTTTGTGTGCCTCAACGGTTAACACATTATTAAGCAGCAATACACCCTGCTCTTGCCAAGGCTTAAGGTTGCCAGTCGGGTTCGCATGGCTTCCATATTCATCATCAATCTCTTTGTAGATGTTCGCGAGCGACGGCGGGATAGGTTGCGAGCTCGGCACCGAAAAAGCTAAACCATGCGCCGCACCGGGAGTATGATAGGGGTCCTGGCCCAGAATTACCACTTTCACTTTGGCGAGGTCAGTCGTAAAAGCTCGAAAAACTTGCGGTTTGGCTGGAAAGATAGTTTTAGTCTCGTAAGCTTCGTGCAGAAACTTACTTAGTTCCTGAAAGTAGGGTTTTGCGAACTCCGAGTCTAAAAATTCTTTCCAGCTTTCGTGCATAGCTACTTTTGTTCCTTTTTCGCCTTCGACGACTTAACTTTGGCCGTGCTAGCTTCAGTGGTTTTAGTAGTTTTGGCAGGCTTAATAGCCTTAACGGTTTTAGCCTTTTTCTCTGATACTAAGGTCACATGAGTCTCTTCGACCTCGTTAGCTTTACCCGGCTTAATCGCGCGCACCATAATACCCAGGCCGAGCAAAACAGCCAGGAAGCTAGTGATAACGCTAAGGCCCGGGATCATTGAACAACAGACCAGGATAATAATACCGATAATTGCCTCAATAAAGACGTGAGCCTGGCTTCGCAGAAGCTTAGTGACAATCACATGGCCCAGCCAAGCACCAGCCAGTGCTTGCGCCAAGTAAATCATGACGATATATAACGCAATCATTGCAATGCCGAGCGGAGCGGCAAAATACGACATCAGCAAAAGGACGCTAACGATTGGCATCAACAACAACACAACAAAACCCGCTACGAGATCGGCACCAAAGGACTGCACGGCATTTTCACCCGAAACTTGTTTGCGCAGACGCGCCGAAAGGGTCAACATCACCACAGCAGCTAACACGAAACTAATAATACTCATCAACTTCGAAAGCCAGAGCTCGGCCGCTGTCAGGGTGTAAGTTGGTGCAGTATAAGTTTCTATTTTAGCCGCTTTGACGTTGCTCAGACCATTAACTTGCGCATCGTCGTTATAGGAGAGCGTGCCCGTAATCGAGACGTCGCCTTCAAAAGTTATGCTGGCGGCATCCAGATTTACATTACCAGCAACTTTCACGTCGCGTAGGACGACTTGGTTTGCGCCAGCGGAAAAGTCGCCCGATAGGTCACTTGCTAGGGTTACGCTATAGCCTGCCGCATAGACGTCGCGCCCAATTTTTGCATCGGATTTTAAGTCTATGATATTACCAGCAACAAAAAGATCTTTTTCGGTCGTGGCAGAGTAGTTGATTAGATTACCCGCAACAAAAGAGTACTCTGACTCGGCACCCAATTGAAGCTGATTACCAAAAGCAAAGAGCAAGCCATTAGACTTCGAATTAATATTGAGAGCCTCGCCCACAAAAAGTTGGTTTTTACCAAAACGCAGCTTAAAGTAATTGCCATTATCGCTGGCTTCCTCCGAGAAGGTCGGTTCAATAACCCTTTGCTCGGTTTGCGTGGTCGTGGTTTCCTCGGCAAACACCGGCACACTCAACGTAGCCACTGCCGCTAGGGCCGCGAAGACACCATAAAATATTCGTTTCATTTTACTCCCTTATTTAATATTTTTATCGTACTCAACATCCGAAATTTCGTATTTACGCTTGCGCGCAACGTAGGACAGGATCTTAGTCGCCGCCCAACCGACAAAGGCTAGGATAAAGAAATAGATAAACCCGAAGGTTGTGAAGCTTGGCTCGGATTCGGTGAAGAGGTTGATAATTGCCGCACCGGCCGACATTGCCGTAACGATCGTGAGGCTATTGATGGAGCTAGATGTAATATCCTGTTTAAGACCCTCAAAGAGTTTCAGAGCTGATTTGACATAACTCTGTGTCATATCCCAAAGGTCTTTGATGTATTCTAAAGTATCGCGTAGGGTCTCATAGCGGTAGCCGGAAATCGCCAAGAAATCAGTCAAATCGCCATCTTCCTTTGCGATGCGCTCGCGCGTAGAGATATAAGTCGACATCTGCTTAATACGCCCTTCAATCAAGGTGACCGTTTTCTCGTAGCTTTCGAGTTTTGTTGTAAATTTTACAACATCACTACCCTTAACACGCGCACGATCCTTGACGGCATCAATCTTTTCCCAGATGATACGATGAAGATTCAGGTATCGATGTAGCTGGCCCTTAAATTCACGAATAAAGACCTGCTCCTCAATATAGCGCTCGACGTTGCCAATGTTGGTCTTTTTGTTATTTATGAAATAGTACTTATCGCCACGCAAAACACTGTAGTTCTTGTTGTCAAACTCAAAATATTTTTGACGTTCCGTTCTCGACAACAGCTCGGCAATTTCCTCACGCTTCGCATTATCACAAACGATGAAGTATGGGTAGATATTTTCGATACCAGCAAGCTCTTTTGGCACTGGCGCACCAAGACTAAAAAGATAATTAATGGCTGGCGAGAGGCGGTTCTCATAGTAGTTCTTCAAGCGCTCAATATCAGCAAACATAGTCTCTTCGGAAACTTGATCACTACTTACGATGATTAAACCGTCCTCAAAGATCTTCACTCGAATTTGTTCGCTCGTCAAAAAGCTAACGTATTCCTCCCCAGCGACACCGTATTCGATACTGCCGATTGAAAGCGCGTCGCGCAATTCGGCGAGTTTGCGTTTGTTTAGCTTTAGCTGCGAGCCTGCATCACGTAAGAAATCGTAAATCTCCGATAGCTGCAGCATGGTGCGCTGAAACCAGCCACCGATATAGATGCTATTGATCTTCATTTTGCCTCCCTTGATTAGTCCTATTGTATCATACTATTCTTAACGTTGTAACAGTTTCCTATCAAGACTACTCTACTTCAATAAGCTTCTTGCGGGAGGTATTTCCGCGTTTTATAGCAATCCGCGTTTTCGCTACATCAAAGTGCTTAGACAAAATCTTAATAAGCGCCACATTAGCCTCGCCATCAACCGGTTTCTCGCGCAGAAAAACCGTCAGCCTATCGCCATCCGTAACAACAAGCGGGCCTTTCTTTGAATTAGGTTTAACAGTGACCTCGTAGATCATCCTAATCTCCCAAAATCCATTTTATAACCTGCGATTTGATATATAAATATTCGTCCTTCTCGAACTGCATATTTGCAATACAATATTTGCGTTGTTCCATATGCGAACAGAACATACACTCGTGTAGATTATTAGCATCTTGGATAAAAAAGGAATTTGTGATTTTGTTACTGCAGATTACACTATAAGAATTGCCACATTCGCTAGAATCATCGACTCGGATACAAAAGTTAATGCCGCCACTACGGCAACAAGCTAAGCAAAAATTACTATTATACGTGTTGTCACAATAAATGATATTTTTGCTTTGGCCACAATTAGTCGAACCATAAACATTGACCGAACCATAGATTGGGTCGCTAGCGTGAACGTTTTCGCTATGGTAAACCCGTTCGGTCGTCATATCATTAATTTCTTCCCAGGCCGCAAGAATTTCACCCAAATTTTTCAACGGACGATATGGGCGCTCCCACTTTTGCTCATAACTATTTTTGTCCGTGATAAACCGTTTTGCATTAGGGACGGCCGTATAGGTAGTCTCGCCAGTTCTACTATCTTTAACCTCGGTCGGGAGCTGCAAATCAAAGGCAAACTTGGCCTTTAGCTCTGCCAAAGAATACGGATTATCGCAGGCAAAAATAGCCTGGAAAATTTTATTTGCAACTTCAAGCACTTCGGGTTTGAGCATGTTCCTCCTTAATTAATTTTCGGCTAGTGCTAGTAGCGGACATAATGGCTTTAGGAGTGGCCGCCCCGTCAAGCGAAAAGTCGAATTCACGAGGCATAGGAGGACCAGATTTCACTGGCGCTGCTGGTTCAGATTCAGGTTCAAGCTCCGATTTAGCCAGTAATTTTTCTGTTTTTAGCTCCCCGCTTTTGCTGCTAGCAGCTATCGCTAATGGAGCCTCATCCTCGGCCGGGGTCACAACAGGAGTAAAGTCTAGCGTACGCGCTTTACAAGCCGGATAGGCTTCGCCAGCCTTACTTATCTGTATCAGGCATTCACGATCCTTCAGAGAGGTCAAAACATCCTGTTGATCTTCAAGCTCGGAGCTATTAGCTAGTTTAATCTTCATATTCTTCGCCAGTAACTCTGCATCGCGTTTTGAGACGCGAAAAATATAGTAATTCGCAGTGTTCGCAAAAATTGCTTCTTGCAGTTCGGGGCTAAGTTGGTCAAAATACTGCCCAGCCAAAACCAGCGAGGTCTGGAATTTACGTAGTTCCGAGAGAAAACGCGACAGAATCGGGCTTTCGATTGTGGCTACCTCATCAATAACGATAATTAAATGCTCTGAGATGAGTTTTCGCTGAGCAAAGAGAAAAAGTTGCTGTAGAAGCAGTCCAGAAATTGTCTGTACAACTTTTTGCCCTAGTTTTGGACGGCTGAGCGAGTAAATCGTTAGAAAGTTGTTTTGAATATTATCGGCCAAGCTTACAGCTTTGATGTCCTGGTTAAATACTGGCACCATTTGCATTTCATCGATAAAAGCGATGATCGGAGCAATTGCAACACCATAAGACTTCGTGCGAAGTTCGCTAAAATCAGCCAAGAAGAAACGCGTAACCGCGTCGGGCAACCGATCCGTGTATTTTGAAACCGTTCCATTACAAAACTCAAGATCAGTTAAGAGCCGACGCAGCCGCAAAAACGAAAACTGTCCAGTCGTCATCAGAAGATAGCTAGCAAAGCGCAGAACTCGTTCTAGCTGAGTATTGTAGTCTGCCGACATAAGCGAGCGGAAGAGTGTCAGAGTTAGCTCAACGCCAATATTAATATCATCAAGATTACTCTGGAAAAGATTAATACTGCTTTCAACAGCTTGGAAATCGATCACCAGTCGATCTTTTATCTGCCCACAATCAAACTTCAAAGTATCATGAGGATCTATTACGACAATTCGATATTTATCCGAGGCACTTTGATAAATCTTGTCGATAAAACTTGCCAAAAATTTTGATTTGCCGGAACCACTACCGCCGAGCACGACCGAGTGTTTTTCAAAATCATAAGCTGATAGGTCCAGAAATTGCTTTTGCTCGCCATATGGAAAAGGGTCAACCTCGAATACGGCTTGCGAGGAATCAGATTGCAACAATTTAAGGCTCTTATCACTTTTTAGATATTTAGGAAATTTCTTATAGTTAAAGCTTTTGTTGTTAGAAAAATCAGCCGTCAAAAGGCTAGCCGGGTCACTACAAGCTAGACGCTCGATACGATCTTGGCCTTGCCAAGAATAGATTAAGTAGGCCGAGCTAGTAAAACCCTTAACGTAAGAGCGAAATTCAACTAAAATCCGCCGCATCTGGCGTTCTCGACTGGCGAGCCGCCGCATTAGGGTAAGGCTATCATCGCCACGGTAGAACAACTTTGGAGTACTCGGCTTTAAAACCTGCAAAGCGGGCAATGCTGGTGCCTTTTTCAGCAAAAAATCGGCTACGCCTAGGCTTGGCGGGAGTGGACGCGGAGACTCGAGATAATAACGCAAAGTAGCCCCGTCTAACAGAGCTACGATCTGCCATTTGTCGCCGAATCGCAGATACTTCGCAACTGCTCGCAAAAAATCCTGCCACTTTTTCGCGTCAACTCCACCGCCAAAAAGAATCTCGTAAACCTCTGACTCCATTCTTTAATTATATCACCCATTAGAGATGAAAGAGAATTTTATCCCCGTTCCGCCCCAATTAGCTCTAGAGCTTCCCGACAGTTTTCGGCGGTAGTCTGGAGTTGTTGACCAAAGTCGGCTAGGCCAGACAACCCCGAACTAAGACCGCCCAACAACCCTCGCTCCAAAGTGATCCCAGCAACCTGCGGGGCAAGCCTTAGGCCACTCCGCAGCGTCCTACGTATATCATCGGTAGTGCGACGCAGATAAAAGTCTACGACCTGATCAGCTAATAAGGCCTTCGTATCAGCAATATTGCCAGTAATCGTGCCAAGTCCGAAAAGCGCCAAGAAAGCTTTGGCCATCTTGAAAAGGAAAGGTGGCACCGCCATGTCATATTGCGTAAATACGCCAATCATCTCGACAAAAAATTGCGCTACTGGCATTTCATGGAGCTGCGAAATCTTCACCCGCATGTCATGGGTTAGCTGAGCCCGGTCAACATTTTTAAATTCGCTATCGGCGAACAGATAATCCACGATCCGATCGACTTTACCGGTATAAGCATTTAGAAAAAGTTGACGGGTGAGTTCGGACTCTTCCGAACTAAATTCAAAGATCAGTCCCATGTCTAAAAATCCAATATTCCCCGCTTCATCAAGATAGATGTTGCCACCATGCGGATCTCCATGAAAAACGACTGGCATCTTGTGAAATAAAGCATAAAACGAAAGCCGAATATAATCGTTTTCGGCCTGAGCGATACGTTGTTTATTCTCGGTATTCAACGAGAGTTGATTAATAGTGGGCGAAGAGATAAATTCCATCACAATCACGTTCGGCGTACAGAGATCTGGAAAAAGCTGCGGGACTTTAATCTGAGCCGTGCCGGGAATTTTACCGTTTACACTATCGGCAAAAGATTGATAGCTAACAATGTTTTGACATTCATTAGTAAAGTCGGTTTCCTGGACAATCCAATCCAGATAATTATCGAGTGCCTTATCGCTACCAAGAAAATTTCGAAAACTTACCAACCGCCCGAAACGGTGAATGACACGACGAATTTGTCGAATATCACGATCGATTCGTTCCGAAAGGTCGGCACGCTTAACTTTTACCGCAACAACTTCACCAGTTTTCAAGACGGCTCGATGGACTTGCGAAATCGAAGCCGAGCCCAGCGGCTCCGATTCAATCGACTGGAATTTTTCGTTAAGCGGGCAGCCATACTCACGTTCAAGCTGGTGCCGAATCTGAGCAAAGGGCAGCGGCTTGCAATGGTCGCAAATCTGCGCGAGCTGCTTGCGGTCAGCTTCGGTAAAAATTTCGCCGACGTTCTGCATAGCCAAAATCTGTGCAACTTTAATATAAACTACGCCCATCTTCTCAGCAAAACGGCAGATTACGTGCCCGGTATTTTGGCGTAAAACAAATTTCTGAAACAACATGATGAACCCGTAAAAGTACAGCTTCATAGACCTCCTTTTCTCTAGTATAATATATTTATGAATTTACGTGAGGAAGTTATTCAGAAATTACAAGAGAAACAAGATTTAAAATATCGCGATTTTCATAGCGGGCTTTGTCCTGGCACGGTAAACATTATTGGCGTGCGGATCCCGGAACAGCGCAAGATTGCTCGAGAACTAGCACGAGATGGTTGGCGAGAGTTCCTTAATGAAGTACAGAATGAGTTTTATGAGGAAACCATGGTTGAGGGGATTATTATCGCGACCGCGAGAATGGATCTTGCCGAACGATTAGGTTGGTTAGCAAGGTTCTTACCGAAAATTGATAATTGGGCGGTTTGTGATTCGATCTGTGCTAGCTTCAAGCTAAAACCGGCGGAACTGCCGGAATTCTGGCAGTTCATCGAGCGTTACCGCACGAGCCAGCATGAGTTTGAACAGCGTTTTCGTCTAATCATGATGTTGGATTATTTTTTGACCGATAGCTATATCGAAAAAGTTTTGCAGAACGTTGATAATGTAAAATCGGAAGCTTATTACATCAAAATGGCACAAGCTTGGTTAATTGCAGAGGCTTTCGCGAAGTTTCGCGATTTAACCTTGGCCTTCTTGCAGCAGAATCACTTGGATGGCTGGGTACAGAATAAAGCTATTCAGAAGATCCGTGAGTCTTACCGGGTAAGCAAGGAAGATAAAGAGCTGATAAAAAGCCTCAAACTTTAGCGCCGGCGCTAAAGTTTATAACGACCTTAACAGGGGTGGCCACTATCAAAAACCTTAGCGCTAGCGCTAAGGTTTTAGGATTTTAGTAGACTAGGCAAGGGTAACGAGAAATCCGATGATAGCCCGAGGATGCCGTATTTCTGTAAATCGATTTTGAGAGCATTATCCGATAGCTCACCGACAAAGAATAGCTCTTCAATCCGGATAATTGTCTCACTGGCGCTCTCAGCACGGGCAGCATGGTCATCATGGTGGCCGCTAAAGCCTACAATAATCGCCGGCAAAATGAGACATTCTACGACGTGAAAAAGCAGATGTCCAACCATCAAAGCTGCTCCGAGAAGCCCAAGCTTTTTCGCACGAAACTTTCGAATCTGGTCATGCAACCCACAATGGCAATGATGGTTTTTCATACAACCAGTATAGCACAAGTTCAAGCCCTAAGCTAATCGATTTCAATGAGCTCGTACTCGCGCGAGCCGAGGCCAAGTTCGGCAGCATGTTGTAGAATATGCGTACCATTTTGGGCTTCTAATCGCTCAGCAAAGGCATCGCGTCCTTCGCCGGTCAGTGCCAAGATTTGATCTAGGCTGGCTTGATCGGCAGCGACCGGGTCGAGCGAAGCCACGATCCCTAAATCAGGTAAGTTCACGGCTTCTGGCTCCGCATCACAATCGCAATCGCGAGAAATATTATTGAGGACGTTAATGTAAAGGATTGGGTTCTCACGACCGGTTTTATCACGAAGATAATCGGATACTGCCTTGGCGGCTTCAGCCATTGACTCTAGGAATTGGTCCTGAATGGCAAAAACATCCAAATCGGCAGGCGGGTTCTCGCTAAAACAAGCCATGAACTTTTCGGCGTCCCGAGTAGCGCCGGCAGTGTGAATGTAAGCCTTACCAGCAACCGAAGCAATGCCGATAGATTGGTTTTTCAGAACTCCACCGAACCCGGCTACGCCGTGACCTTTAAAGTGTGCGAGATTAATAACAGTATCGTATTTAGCCAAATTCTGCCCGACCGGATCGACGTCGAGATTACGTCCGCCTTTTACTGGCAGCTCAATCTCGCCATCGGCGTCCATAATATCAACTTCGGCAATTTCCGTAAAACCATGATCTTTTGCCACTTGTAGATGATTCAAAGTGTCGCCTCGCCCACCACCATACGCAGTGTTACTTTCAATGATAACGCCCTCTACCAAGCGAACAAGGTCTTTAATTAGCTCCGGTTTCAAATAGTTTGGGTTACCAGGTTCGCCCAAAGAAATCTTGACACCAACTCTCCCCTCGGCCGGCACGCCAAGCTGCTCATAGATTTTTACAAGGCTGGCCGGTGTAATCTCTCTAGTAAAATACACTTTTGATTTTTCCATGTTCCTCACTTTCTAGCTACCATTGTAGCATACAAAAAACTACGCCGAATCCAAAAATATGCTAAGATAGAGGTATGAAAGTGAGAGGTTTTGAGGTAGCGAAGGGTTGGGAAGATAAAGATATTGTTTTGCCTAGACGGTCGACGGCACATGCGGCGGCTTATGACATTGCGGCAGCTGTCGACATGGTAATACCGCCGTTTCGACTCGGACAAAAACCGACTCTGATACCAACTGGCCTGAAAGCTTATTGCCAGCCCGACGAATGCTACTTTGTGCTTAATCGTAGCTCTGGCTCCGGTAAGGGTATCGTACTAGCAAATGGGCTGGGTCTGATTGATGCGGACTATTACCAAAATCCGAGCAACGATGGACATTTTCAAGTATTAGTTTTTAATGTTTTGGACCATGATTTAGAAATTAAGAAAGGTGACCGCGTGGCGCAAGTGGTATTCCAGAAATTTCTGACAGTTGATGGAGACGACGCAAGCGGAGAGCGCAAGGGCGGATTCGGGTCGACGGATTAGCTGACAAAAAGGGAGGCAAGAAATGGACGTTTTAGATAATTATTCGCGGCCAAAAGTGGTTTTTGATGTAGATGACGTACTCTGGCCGCTCGGGGAGGTCGTGGCTAGACGACTCGGCATCGATCCAGAACGATATTTTTACCAGTTTAGCGTGAAAGACAATCCAGCGCTTACAGAGAAAGAGCGCGAAGCAATAATCATGGCTTTTGCCGATCCGCGTTATTTTATGGAAATCGAATTTTTTGCCGAAATAGAAAATATTATGCGACCGCGCGAGTTAGGAGCAATAGTGAAGATAAAAAGTAATTCTTTCAGCGAGCAGATTGCGAAGTTAAAAATACAGCAACTGCTTGCCGTCGTACCCGGTCTGCGTGAAGACGACGTTCAAACGAATATTATCCACTATGGTCAATCACACGGCAAAACAATTGACCCGGACACGACAATTTTTATTGATGATAGCCCCTATAACGTCGCAACTTCTCCAGCTACTGCGAATATTATGCCAGATCTAGGTAACTGGAACCGCGGAGCGGAGGCTATGAGAATCATCAACAACAAGCCAGTACGCTATGCTAAAAGTTTACGCGAGATTAATAATCTAGTCTACGCTCAAGTGAAACATCAGCTTAGGATTGCTTAGGGCTACTCCTCTTTTTCTTTGACTTGACGCCGTCGGTATTTTTGCGCTTGTTCTTGTTGATTTTTGAGCTATCGCTAGTCTTGGCGCTAGTGTTTCTTTTGCCGTTTGTCTTCTTCGCGGCCGGTCGCTCCATCGGTTCTATTTTTACTTCGATACGTTCAATAGGCGGCTCAGGTTTAGGCGTTGGCGTTGGCTCACCCTCCAGCACAATGGTTTTTACATGCGGAAGCACAATATGTTTTGAGATTTCGCCGCTGGCAGCATAGTCAATCAACAACAGAACATAACCATAGACTAGCATCAACATCGCAATCAAGATAACCCATTTCACCATCTCTACCAAACCGTTGTCATAGAAGTTCAAAAAACTGACCGGATATTGTAGCGGATCTCCTGCCGAAAAGCCTGAAGCCGTCAAAATAATAAGCGCCGCATAAGATAGCGCTGGCGCCAGCCAATAAAACGGGTACCCGATATGCCACTGGCCTTTCTTAGTAAATAGAGCCCAATCCGATAGCACAAGAAAAGGAAGCACAAAGTATATTAGCGAAGCGTGCCAACCGCCAGCGCCTGGAAAAGCAACTTCGCTCAAATGGCAAACAGTAGTCACTACACAGAGTAGCGAAAAGCAAACGATAAGCATCCCTTCCAACATTGGACAAGGGATCTGGCCGGCACTGCGTTTTTTGCTCAGAGCAATAGTGACCGCTGAGAGTAAAAAGTAAACCGCCGCAACTAAAGTTACATAGGTTGAAAAAAGCCGCCAAGCCGATAAACCGAATTCGCCAACTGATAGCCAAAATCCCACCACGGCCAAAACACCAATAAACATTTTATAGAGTGCAGAAGCCGGCTTATTCTGGATATACATAAGTGTATTATAACGCCTGGGCGTGCTTTTCGCAAGTTTCGCGATAGTTTTTAATGGCGGCAGCCAATGCCTCGTGGCCGAGGACTGAGCAATGAAACTTGTGCTTCGGCAGACCGCCGAGGAAATCAGTAATTTCATCGGGGCCAATCTTTAATGCTTCGTCTAAAGTCTTCCCTTTTACTAACTCGGAAAGGGCCGATGTCGAAGCGATTGCACTCGCACAACCATAGGTTTTCCATTTAACGTCCATAATTTTGCCGTCTTTAACTCGAATATACATCTTCATCTGGTCACCACAAATTGGATTACCGACTACTCCCTCAGCATCATATTCATACTTACTTTCGTCCCCCATGAGGAAGTTGCGTGGATTCAGAAAATGTTCCTTTACGATATCAGTATAAACCCAACCAGCGGGCGACCTATTCGACTCGTCCTTATCGTCCATTTTTATCTCCGATCTTTACCGTGCTAATTCCCTGCAATCTTTTAATAATTTCTGGCAATACCGCCATTACTTTATCGATATCTTCTTTGGTAGTCTCTAGCCCTAACGAGAACCGAATGCTGCTATGCGCGACCTCAGCATCGCCCCGAGCCGCCACCAGAACGTGGCTGGGTTGCAAATCGCCAGCAGCACAGGCCGAACCGGTCCCCACAATAACCCCCTCGGCATCAAGATAAAGCTGGATGCTTTCACCTTCCGCCGCTCGGAAGCTCATATTAAGAATATTCGGCAGACAATCGCGCTCTGGGCTATTGCAACTGCTGTACGGCACTTCCTCTAGAATTCGCGCTTTCAGCTCGTTTCTCAGTTCCGCGACCACCTTATATTTTTCCCAGCTACACTCCTCTCGACACCACTGTGCTGCCGCGCCAAAACCAGCAATCGCAAGTGTATTGGTAGTACCAGCACGTCGACGATCTTCTTGGTGGCCGCCTTTGATTAGGCTCTCAAACGGCGAACCCTTCCGCACATACAATGCGCCTATACCAATTGGTCCGCCAATCTTATGCGCACTAACCGTCAGGTAGTCAACGCCAAGATCGTCAACGTTAACGGGAATCTTGCCCAAAGCCTGCGTTGCGTCGCTATGCAAGTAACCGCTTCGGCGGTACTTCGCGATCTTTGCCACCGGCTCCAACGTCCCGAGCTCATTGTTCGCCAGCATCACCGACACTAGCTTACAATCTCCGATCTTATCCTCTAGCTCGTTGATCTCTACGCGCCCATTTTTATCTACCGGTAATAATACTAATTCACGCGCGCGAGATTTGGCCGCCTCCAATACCGACGGATGCTCAACCATGCTGACAGCGACCTTTTGTCCACGGAAAGTCTCCATGAGGGTATTGTTTGCCTCGCTACCACCAGAAGTGAAAACAATCTCTTCTGGTCCAGCGCCAATCAGTCGCGCTACTTGCATACGAGACTCCTCAACAATTTCGTGTGCAAAGTGTCCTGCCCTGTGCAGCGACGAAGCGTTACCAAGCTGCAGATTCATTACTTCAAGCATTTTTTCGCGTACGCAAGGTAAAAGCGGTGCGGTCGCGGCATAATCTAAATAAACTTGCTCTTTCACTTTTGCAACCACTCCTCTAACCGCGCAACTAATAAGGCCTCATCAAGCTCAGCCACAGCTCGTTGCTCCTCGTCTTCAGTCATGAATGTCCTTTCGGGTATACTCGACGATTTGATAGTCGATACCATCTTCTTCGTATTTTCCTAATACTTTTCTGTCAAAATCATTCTTAGCAAACTCCGGAAAATATGTGTCAGCTGGTTTTGAAGCGGCTACTTCAGTCAAGTAAATCTTTTCGACATCGTTAATAAACATCTCGTAGAGGGTCGCTCCGCCAATGATAAATTTTGGACCTTCCATATCGGACAGCAGCTTTCTTAGCTCGCTTTCACTATGCACGACTTCGACATTGCCGTCCACTATCTTGCGCGACAGAACAATATTGCGCCGCTTCGGCAACGGCCGCCCAATACTAGCGAAAGTCCTCGAGCCCATTACGACCGCGGCACCTTCGGTAGCCTTGCGGAAGAACTTCATATCGTCTCGGAAGTGCCAGAGGAGTTGATTCCCTTTACCGAGACCGCGATCAGCACTGATGCAAGCGATCATTGCGAGGTTTTTCATACTATTCTATCTCCAGAATCTTCCCAGTGCCATATTCGAGGTGCAACAATCGCTGATTTCTCGATCCTCTAAATTTCATAGTCAGATCGCGCTCGGCAAGGACGAATGGACCATCAATGAGATAGTCGAGGGTTTTTAGAAAATCAACTGCCGCGCCGCCCATTTCCAAGATTTGTTCATAGGTAAAACCGCTAAAGCTCCAGACGTCCCACTCTAACTCCTTTCGACACCAGTCGGCAATTTCTTTGCATGCCTCGGGCTGGACAAACGGCTCGCCACCACAAAAGGTAATACCAGTCTGCCCCTGAAACTCACGTAGACGCCGTTTGACTTCATCGATCTCCACCAACATACCGCCATTAAAGTCCCAAGTTTCTGGATTCTGGCAACCCGGGCAATGGTTTGGACAACCTTGCGTCCAGAGCACTGCGCGTAGCCCGTAGCCATTAACGATATTGTCGCGTTCAAGGGGGCCTGAAAGACGGATCATATTATTAGGGCAGGCGACCAGAGAATCGGATTTTTTCGGGCCCGCGTTCGCGACGCCTGCCGTTGCAGGGTCGCGCCGCTTAACCTCGGCCGTAGCCTCCGGATGACCCGAAGAAAATCGATTTTCTGTTTCCTGCCCTAACATTATGTCGTCCTTTTGTCCTTACTTCTTTCCTGTCATAGACGCCTGATTACGGCGAGCAGCTTCGCGAGCGCACTTCTCCTGGCGGTTGTATACGCCGACGACATTGTGCTTCACGCGGTCATGCTCTTCAGCCTTCTTACCGTCATTCCAGCGCTCAAGCGAACCTACTAGATAACCAGTAATTCTGCGCAATCTTTCGAACGGCACATCGCCTTCACTTTCGTGTCGACCACAAGCCGGGCAACGATCGCCTTTGATAATGCCAGAGAAACCACAGACTGGATCTCGGTCGACTGGATGGTTGACCGAACCGTAACCAATCCCGCATTCTTTCATTTTGCGAATAACCGCTTCGAAGGCTTCGATATTTTGAGTCGGATCGCCATCAAGTTCGATGTAGGTAATATGGCCAGCGTTACAAAGAGCGTGGTAAGGAGCCTCGATTTCAATTTTTTCAAAGGCGCCAATTGGATAATAAACTGGGACATGGAAGCTATTGGTGTAGTAGTCGCGGTCGCAAACACCTTCAATTTTACCGTATTCTTTGCGATCAATCTTAGTAAAGCGGCCCGCAATACCCTCAGCCGGAGTAGCCAACAGGCTAAAGTTTAGCTTATATTTCTTCATATACATATCACAGCGCTCACGCATATGAGTAATGATGTCGAGACCAAGCTCACGCGACTCTTCATCTTCACCGTGATGCTTGCCGGTCATGGCTACAAGACATTCAGCAAGACCAATGAACCCAATACTCAATGTACCATGTTTGATAACGTCCCGAAGGGTATCATTTGGCCCAAGTTTTTCGCTACCAAACCAGTTACCTTGTCCCATGAGGAATGGAAAGTTACGAACGTGTTGATTAGCTTGGAATTCATAACGTTCAAGTAGCTCATCGGCCACGAGATCCATCTTCTCATCAAGTTCCTTATAAAAGCCCGACCAGTCAGCCTCCTTGCGCTCGCCAAGGCAAATACCGTGCTTGATACCAAGGCGAACGAGATTAACTGTGGTAAAACTACAGTTGCCACGTCCAGTGGTGATATGGTCGGATTCCGGGAAGACACTACCGTAGACACGGGTGCGGCAACCCATCGTTGCGACTTCGGTGCGGTAATCTCCTGGCTTATAGCCTTCAAGGTTGAACGGCGCGTCGATGAAGACAAAGTTCGGGAAGAGACGCTTAGCGGAAACTTCCATACTACGCTTGAAGAGGTCATAGTTCGGATCTTCTGGATTGTAGTTAATGCCTTCTTTGACCTTAAAGATAGAGATCGGGAAGATTGGCGTTTCACCATGGCCGAGACCATCCTCGGTCGCGTCAAGTAAAGCTTGGACGACCAGCCGACCAGCCGCCGATGTATCAGTACCAAAGTTAATACTTGTGAACGGCACCTGCGCACCAGCGCGAGAATGCATGGTGTTGAGGTTATGGATAAACCCTTCCATAGCCTGGAACGTTTCTTTTTCGACATCTTGGTTGGAAATGGCGACAACTTTCTCCGGAACGCCCATGTCTATTAAGCGCCCATCTTCGCCATATTCAATATCTTCTGGGATTTCGACCTGAACTTCCTGATCCGTAAACTCGTTGTAGCGGCGCAGGTTGCGATTGAGCGCTTTGCGGAAACTCTTGTTGACACCCGGCGCCATGGCATAATCAAAGTTCGGGATTGATTGTCCACCGTGCTGTTCATTCTGGTTAGCTTGAAGGATAATTGCAGCAAGTGCCCCGTAGCTACCAATTGAATTCGGAGTGCGTAGATGGCCGTGACCCGTATTAAAGCCACCGTTTTCAAATAGCCGGAATGGGTCCGTCTGGCAGCAAGTTAGAGTACCGGTAGCGTAGAAATCAAGGTCGTGGATATGAATGTCGCCATTATCATGAGCAGCAGCAAATTCTGGACGCATCAAGATGGTCTTTGCAAAAACCTTAGAACCTTCGGCGCCGAACTGGAGCATTTTACCCATAGCAGAGTTGCCGTCAACGTTAGCGTTGCCACGCTTAACATCCGAGTCCTCCGAAGCATCGGCTACCGCAATCGTCTTATAGATGCTCATTAAATTACTCTTAGCCTCGCGAGTGCGGTTACGCTCTTGACGATAGGTGATATATTCTTTTGCAGTGCGCTTGAAAGCGGATTCCATTAAAACCTGCTCGACAATGTCTTGAATTTGCTCTACGCTCGGAGTACGCTGCTTAATGGTTTCTTCGGCACGCTTCAAAACTTTCTCAGTAAGCTGTTTTGCACGATCATATTTAAATTCTTCCGTGGCAAGACCAGCTTGAGCGATAGCGTCAGTGATCTTCTCTGGATCAAAGTTGCGAATTTTGCCATCACGCTTTACAATTTTTTTGAACATAAAAAATATACCTCCTCTTAAATTTGTGTTGATCGTTTTTGTTCTATATGACTATTAAATATAATATATTTTGTTGTAATGAATAATAAAAATCTGCAATATAGGCTGCCCTTTCTATAATTAGATGTCTTATGATTTACTAAATGATTTTACTATTTAGGATTGTCTTTCAATGTGTTACACGCTATATCTAGTGTGTTAATACTATTCTAAAGCACTATATATAGTGTGTCAATAACTATTGTGCTTATGTTCGTATTCTTTTTACAGAGGTGATTTGTGGAAAACTCAAAGAAAATATCTATTTAGGCTAAAAACGGCTATTTTTAAGGATATTTCTAATATATAATTATGGAAATATAAGTTTATGATGTGATAAAGAATGAAAACGAAAGTCATAAATGAGATCGCGCTAGTAAATAGTGATAGTATCATAATAAAAGACATAGCCTCAGCGATTGATTTTGCTATAGCTATAAAATATAAGCTAAATTGCAATAAAATCGCTATAAATAAAAAGGCAGTAATAAAAGACTTTTTTGTATTAAGTAATGGTTTAGCAGGGGAAATCTTGCAAAAGCTTGCAAACTATCATATTAAGTTCGCCATTTATGGAGACTTTTCTAAATACACGAGCAAACCGTTAAAGGACTTTATCTATGAGAGCAATAACGGTAATGCCATATTTTTTGCAGCCAATGAAGATGAAGCAATAGAAATGCTGAGCAAATAAACAGCATATTAATACTGACCGGAATTCGTATTAGAAAACGGGTGTTATTAATAAAGCTCCTTACATAATGGTGGGCTATTTACGGCGATTCGCGATTAGTTTTTGTAACTCGAAAATCGCTAATGGGATAATAAAAGCCACAGCTACCGTCAAGGCCAAAGCCATCGGCGGAACCGACACTGTGCCAACTACGACACTGAGCGGGCTAAAGAGCGCCAGCACTTGCATAACGACGGCAGCTAACATGGCGAGATGGAAAGCGGTATGCTTCACGCCGAGTCGATGAAAAGCCGATTCGTAAAGGCCTCGGGCCGAAAACGCACTCGCCCACTGCATAACCACTAGCGCAGTGAAGGCTAGCGTATTTGCCTGCGCCGAATCACCGAGTACGGCACGAGAAATAAAGTAAGTTACTAGAGTGATACCCGCCATAGTAAAGGCGATCAGTGCCATCCGGGCCGCCATAGCGCCAGAGAGGATCGGTGCATCTTTGGCTTCAGGCTTTTGGCGCAAGATGCGCTGTTCGGGCGGCTCGAGGCCGATTGGGATCACCATGAAAGAGTCCGTCACTAAGTTGATCCACAAAATCTGAATCGGCGAAAGCAACTGGCTGCCCGAAAAAACTAGCGCGCCAAGCATCGTGAGCGCTTCCCCGGCATTAGTCGCTAGCAAGTAGCCCAACATTCGACGAATATTTGCCAAAACCGTACGGCTCTCTTTGATCGCTTCAGTAATATTCTTGAAATTGTTATCAAGTAAGACGATATCGCCGGCATCTTGGACAATCGAAGGGCTATCACCCATAGCAATGCCCACGTGCGCACCAACTAATGCCGGTACGTCATTTACGCCGTCACCAGTCATAGCCGCAATTTCGGTCTTCTTGATTGCCTCGAGGATACGATATTTATCTTCTGGCGTAACGCGCGCAAAAATCGTGATGTTACGCACCGCTTCAGCAAGATCGTCATCACTAATATTGCCGAGCTTCGAGCAATCCATTACCTCCGAGAAGTCTTTGGCTAGACCAAGCTCGCGTCCGATCGCATAAGCAGTGCCAGCATGATCACCAGTAACCATTTTTGTCTTCACACCCATACGCGACGACTGGCGAATTGCCGCCGGAGCCTCCCGCCGCAAAGCATCCGCCACCGCTACAAAACCTTCAAACTTAAAGATGCTATTCTTATCAAGCCGACCGAGTTCGTTGATTTCGTGGTCGACAGTAGCAGTCGCAATCGCAATGACTTTATAGCCCTTGTTGGCGAGTTCAAGCAACTTCGCTTCGGCTGCGTCGCGCTCTTTCGAATCCATTTTACTACGCGCGAGAATCGTTTCTGGGGCACCCTTTACTTTAAGGATAAGTTGATGATCGCCGGAGTATAAGTTACCTGAAAGTTTAATGCTCTGATCAAAAGCATAAAGTTTTAACGATTCGAGTTTGGCAATTTTGAAATTTTGAGTTTTTAGATAATCGATTATGCAAGCGTCGAGCGGGTCCATCATACCAACCCCGCCATCTGTGTCCATAAAGACCGATTCTAAAAGCGCCGTACGAGCTAGCGTATCAAGAAACTCACGTTTCGGCTCAGTAGTCCAGATTTCTTTCAGTTCGAGACGGTTCTCGGTCAGTGTGCCTGTTTTATCGCTTGCGATCGTTGTAACGATACCGATCGATTCGATCGCTTGGAGTTCTTTGATTAAGGCATTTTTCTTCGCCATACGCTTCGCACAAAGGGCAAGGATAATTGAGATAGCAATTGGCAAACCTTCTGGCACCGCTGAAACGATCATTGCTAAAGTAAATTCGAGTGCATCAAGCAGATTAATTCCGTCAATGAGCTGGATAATTAGCACCACAATCGCTAAAATCACCACGACGACAGCAATCTGTGCCACTAGCTTATTCATTTTGGCCTGAATCGGACTATCTTCGCCCAGCGATGAAGCCAACGAAGCAATGCGGCCATATTCAGTATTGTTACCAGTTGCCGTTACGACGAAGCGCCCCGATCCAGTAATAACAAATGAGCCCGAAAAAACCATATTGCGCTGCTCATAAACCTTTTTAGCGCCAGAAATCGCTTTAGCATCCTTTGCAATCGGCTCAGATTCACCGGTAAGCATTGACTCGTTAGAAAGTAGGCCCGACTCATTGATAATTCGTCCGTCTGCCGGCACGCGATCGCCCTCGCGCAGGACCACAATGTCGCCCGGCACCAGTTCGGTCGTTTCAATATCGGTTTCTTCGCCACCACGCAGGGCTGTGACCGTGTGAATAGTGCTATTTTTCAGTGAACGCAGAATTTTCTCGGTCGAAAAACGCTGTATATAATATATAATGGCGTCAACGGCAATGATAACCGCGATAGCGATCGCTTCAATCCAGTTCTGCTGGACTAACGATAGCACAAGAGCTATCACGAGAATAATCATAAAAATATCAACGAACGGCTCAAGCAGCTTGCGCCAAAGTGGAGTTTCTGCCACTTTGAGCAGGTTTTTGCCATAGGTTTGTTGTCGTTTTGTTACTTCTTTCTCGCTCAAGCCAGTGTTTGGATCAACCCCAAACTGCGCGAGCACCTCCTTAGTAGTTTGGTTATAGAAATTCGCCATAGATTTAGTATATCATGAAGAAATCAGGAAAAGATAATAAACGTCCATTAGTTAATTCTAGATTTTCTTCATCCTCCCTTGATTACTCTATGGCTAGACAACGGAGGGATATACCGTGAAATCCATAGCCATGGTTATCAACATATACTGCTGTACTGTGAAAATGTAAATAAGTAGCGTATAGCGGATTGTCCCTGGAGCTTGCATAAAAAGAAGCGAACACGCCAGCCTGACCAACTGAACCATCTATCCATACATCCGCTTGTCCGCTGCGGACGAAGAAGGCTAATGCTGGCATAGTGCTAGCATTTTTGCATGGTTCACCCCTATTAGATAAGCCATAAATGCTGGCAGCCTGCCAGCATTTCGTCCGCAGCGGGTATGCTGAATATTCATTAGCAATGGCTGCAATGCGGGGGTTATACTGGTCGAGCGCGCCTCGCATTTCTCCATACATATATTATCTTGACACCATAAATGAAGATACTGCGCCAAACCGTTCTCACGATTCTAGATACGGTATCTCCCTCCGTTGTCTAGCCATATAGAGTAATCAAGGGAGGATGAAAGTTAAACTCAAGACATCTTCCGGCGAGCTTCGGAACGTAAACGGCTCTGCTCAGCGCGCCATTCGGCAATCTTGCCATGATGCCCCGAAATCAGTACTTCTGGCACAGCCATTCCTCGAAATTCCGCTGGCTTCGTGTACTGTGGGAATTCCAAATTATCACCATCAGAGAAGCTCTCAATCTCGGCCGATGTCTCGCCTCCCAGAACTCCTGGTAATAAACGCGTTACGCTGTCAATAATGATTAGCGCGGGCAGCTCCCCGCCCGTCAAGACGTAGTTCCCTAAAGAAATTGGATAGTCAACTATTGACATGATACGTTCGTCATAACCCTCGTAGTGCGGGCAAAGAATGATAAAGTGTTTTTCCTCAGGGCTTTCACTAGCAAAATCCCGCGCGAGAGTCTGATTCCAAACTGTACCAGCCGGCGTCGGTAAAATCACTTTGGCTGCCGGACTGGTCGCTTTAACACTTTCGATGGCAGAAAAAACTGGTTCACAGCGCAACAACATCCCGTCGCCGCCGCCATATGGCGTATCGTCGACCGACTTATGTGGGCCGAGACCAAAGTCGCGTAAGTTTACATAATTAACTGTAAGAATGCCACGGTCCTGAGCTTTATAAAGCATGGAGCTGTCCAGATAAGGCTTGACAGCTTCTGGAAAAAGCGTAATGATAGTAAACTTGATTTTCTGCATAATTCTATCTTATTATAACATAAGAATCACCTGATACAAACAATAAAAATCGGGCGCTCCATATAGGAGCGCCCTGGTAAGTTGCGAAAACAGATTAAGAAGGTTTTTCCTCGCCATTTGAAGCGTGCTCGTCAGCGCCACCAGTCTGAACCGCTTCTGCGTCAACCTTAGCCGAGGTCAGTTCGTCCTCTGGCTTCTGGGGCTTAGCATATTCCGGCATCGGCGCACAGTGCCGAATGATCGGGAAACTGTGCAAAGTCGGATGGAACAGCGGAGTCAAAGCATCAAACAAGATGATTAGGATTGCAATAACCAGCAAGGTAATTAACACGCTGGCGACCACGATAGGGGCGTAAACGTTCCAAGCCTTGCCGTCAAAGAAACCGTCAGGATCAGTGGCAATCTCACTCTCGGGCAAGTTTGCTACGACCGAATCGTCGGCGACGACCTGAATCGTAAAGGTAACCGTGCCGTACACCCCGGAACCAATGTCGCCCAGACTAACGCCGTCACGAAACAGCTTTTCGTAGTCTATAGCCGTGATCTCGTCGCTGCCATTCTTCTGCCAAACCGCGGAGCCCTCTACGTATTGCAGGGAAACGCCGTAATCAGACTTCAGATCGACCCCAGCCGAAACTGCCAAAGGCATAGTGTTCTCGGCGGAAATAGTTGCGCCGAGACGTCCAGTAGTGCCGGCCGCCAGCTCGTAAGGCATAGTAACGAGCAACTGGGCCGCGTCAGCATCTCGGCTAAACGTGAGGTAGGAACCTTTCGCACGGGTCGAATCGTTTCGGTAAAGCACTTGCACCTGATACTGTCGGCCATGCACCAGCTGAACCGTCCCTTCAAGATACTCCTTGTCGCTACCAAGGTCGGTAATACGGACGAACTTAGTCTCGTCGCCGTACTTGGAGTTATTGGTTACCGAGTTAAAGACGGCGTAATCGGGCCTAGCCTCCTCGGTGAACAGCGCACGATTAGACGAATCGACCTCACCCTTAAACACTCGGGGCAAGGTCGGATCATAGGTCTCTTCGGGCTCCGCTGTCACCTCTGGGGTCGGGGTCTTGACGGTGCCCGTCGGGTTGGACGGATTGCTGTCGTTGGCGCTAACCTTGGGCGTCTCTGGCAGGTCCACCGCTTTAGTGGTAATCTGGAAGCCCATATAGCAGGCTTGGCCAGGCTTGAATACCCCGTCCAAGGCATCATAGCCAACGGGTATATCCCAAAGATAATTGTTAGCCTTAGTATAACTGGCCGGGTCAGGGTTAACGCCCTCGCCGAGTTGGCCGTCACTCCAAACCTTAATTGTGTCAGTCAGAATCTCAATTTCGAGATCCTCGGCAGGCATGTACCAGATCGCCTCAGCATCTTCTACCGTATTGGTGCGGCTGTAATCAGCAACATAGGCGTTAAAGAAGCTCATTGAGCCGGATTCAGCGAGAACAGTGCTCTGAAAAGTAAAACCGATGCCGGTCGTATCAGAAGTAGCATTAGCGTCGTACTCCCAATAAGACCAAAATTCGTAAGTTTTACCGGCCTCCAAGGTCATAGGAGATGCATAGCTGGCGTCCTTACTGTAGATAGCTTGAGAACTGCCAACCTCTTTAATACTGAAGTTGGAACCGGTGGTGCCGGGGTTAAAACCAAACGTCACGGGGTCATCCGCGCTAGCGGAAGGGTCAGCCGCGAGGCCGCTGTCAGTGGCAGAGCCATCGTCGGCGGTAAGGATCTCGTCGATTGTTTCATCGACCGTTTTGCCCGCCGCAAAGGCTGGGTTGGTCAACAGGCTAAAAGCCATGAGCAGGGCCAAGATGCAAGCGAGCGGACGGATACGAGTGTTTTTCATGGTCAAACTCTCCTTTTCTTGAGATTCCGAAAAATATGGTTACTACACAACTGCTGGAACAACTACACATCGGGGTGAATCGAGCTGGAACTTTCCTCCTTCTCTCTGTTTTTAAGGTAGCGGAAGAGGCATTTTATGAAAAATATGAACACTTCCTCTTTCCATTGTAGCACAGATTTGATATTTTGTCAAGCATATACTCATAGAATCTGGGGCATGCAAGAAAATGCCCCTGGCTAAAATAACCAGGGGCGCACACAGTAAATTGAGAACGACTCGATTAGCCCTGCCTACGGCTACGCCTGGCGCGGGCAGCCTGTAGATTACGCAATTCGTCAGCGCGCAGCTGACGGGCGTAAGCCGCTTCATCGCGGCACAGACTGTGACCTTCCTTGAGGCCATCTTTAATCGCAAGCCGCAAAATCTGCTAGAGACTAAGTCCTTTGAGCGATGGTTTCATTATAGTTCACCCCCCCCCGAAATAGTTTCATCTTCCACAGCGATATATAGCGTACAAAGCGGCGACGAGTGTGCTCGTCCTTTTGCGCGAGCTCTAACAGATGCTTTTTCATGAAACTCCCCCAATTCTCAAATTTTACCTAAGAGGTACATTAAGACCGTTCCGAAACGACTTAACTCGTATATATTATAGCACAATCAGGGAAAAATAGCAACAGTAAAAACTAGCTCCTCTCGGAGCTAGTTTGCTGATGCGCGCCCACCCTAGGGCACAAAGCTTTTTGTTTTAATCCGCTGTTTGTTTTTTGTTTCGTCTCCACACTCCACTAAAATGATTCAGTGGAACCCTTGTGAAGCGTATCAGCTTATGTCTATAATAAGCCCTAGCGTTTCTAAAGTCAAGAATTTTAAGAAAAATGTTGTATTTTTTACAACATTTAGTATTTCATGAGAAAGTTACGCCCCGGCCAGAAGAGTCGGGGCAACAGAAAGAGCTTGAGCCGGTCAGCTCGACCACTTGGCCAGCTTAGAACTCAACCTCAGTTTCAGCGGGGAGGAAAAGGTTCAGCAGAATGCCAACGAGGGCAGCCAAGCTCATACCGGAGACCGTGATCGAGATATTACCAAACATGAGCGGCACCGATGCGCCACCGAGCCCCAATACCAGCATCGCCGAAGCGATCATGACATTGCGCAGCTTGCCAAAATTGATCTGATTTTCGATCAACACCTTTAGTCCGTTAACGGCGATAAAACCGTAAAGGACCAACGAGACGCCGCCAAGCACCGGGTTAGGGATAGTGGAGACCAGCGCAGTGAACTTGCCCAGGAAGCCCAAGCAGATAGCGAAGACCGCCGCTAAGCCGATCACGCCGACCGAGGCTACCCGCGTCATACCAACGACTGAGGTATTCTCGCCGTAGGTAGTGTTAGCCGGGCCACCCAGCAGAGCTGCCACGAAGGTCGCGATTCCGTCGCCAGCCAGAGTCCGATCAAGCCCCGGATCGTGCAGCAAATCTTGGCCGATGATCCGGCTAAGCGCAGTGTGGTCACCGATATGCTCCGACATCGTGACAAGCGCAATCGGGGCAATAGTCAAGACTGCGCTAAAGTCGAGCTGATAGTGGACGAATGGCAAGACAAAGGCCGGCATCTGCAACAAGGTAGCTTCCTTGATCGGCGTAAAATCAACCAGCCCGAGCAGAACCGCCGAGGCATAGCCAATCACGATGCCCAACAGCACGGGGATGATCTTGACGAAACCGCGCCCAGCCACAGCGATCAAGGCCGTAGCTAAGAAAGCAATCAGCGCCACCAAGACACCGCGCCAGTCAATCTCGGCTGCATCTAGGCCGATCTGTGATACGGCGGACGGGGCCAGACCTAGGCCAATAATCATAATCATCGGGCCGACTACTACCGGTGGTAAAAGCCGATCAATCCAGCCCTTACCAGCGATACGAATGATGGCCGACGCAACACAATAAATCACACCAACCAGCATCATGCCAGTCATCGCGCCAGCGATCCCGCCCTTTAAATAAGCAGCCGCCAGCGGCGCGATGAAAGCGAACGAACTGCCGATATAGACGGGAGACTTACCGCCAGTACAGGCAATATAGATCAAAGTGCCGATACCAGAGGTGACGAGTGCGACGGGGATGGTCAGGACGGTTTCACCGGCCATCGAGTTGACCAAGATCGGTACCAGAATGGTGGCGCCGAACATGGCAAAGACATGTTGAAAGGCCAGCAAGAGCAGCTTAGTTAAGCTGCTGGGGAGTTCGTGGACACCCAGGATCATCTTGGGCGGCGCGGTGGGATCGGCGCCGATGCGAGACCGGACGTCGGCAGAGGTTACGGAGTGATCAGACGATTTCATGGCAAATTCCTCCTCACAAAAAATTAAGGTTCTCACCTTAACTAGCAGTATAACACGGCTAAAATCCGCTCGCAAGCATAGCTGCTTTAAGAAGTTCTGAAGTTAAAAGATTTATATGCTACAATAGAGGTATGTATAAGAAAACAATTGAGGTAGATACTAAAACTTTCGTCCGCTTTTGGCTAGTAATCTTAGCTTTGGGTTTGGTTGGGCTTTTCATTTGGAAAGCGCTCGGCGGGTTGATCATTGTCGGGATTGCGATTTTCTTAGCAATCGCGATTCAGCCTCTAGCAGCACGAATTAAACGCTTAACTAAGAAAGAAAGTTCATCGTTTTCTTCGGTCTTGGCTTACGGTGTAGTGATTTTGATCATTGGCGTGATTATGGCAGTAGTAGCGCCGGTTGTAATCGACCAGACGGTGCAGTTCGTACGCCAGTTACCGGACACTTTTGAACATACGATTGGCGGCTGGGACGGGATTAATAACTTTGGTCAAACAGTCGGGATCGATAACCTCCAAGAAGAGATCTTGAATGGGGTAAAGAATTTTTCGAATACCTTCGTGCGGGATTTTGGTAACATTCTAGTAACCAGCGTCGGAGCGATCGCCCAGGCTACGACCAATGTAATCCTGGTATTGATTCTGACACTTCTGTTTGCGCTGGAGGGGCCGAGCATCATGCAACAGTTCTGGAACATCGTCGAAGGTAAACATAAGAAGAACGGCGCCGTGCGAGCTTGGCAGCGTCTCGTCCAAAGATTGGCCGGGGTTATTAGTACCTACGTCTCCAAACAGGTAATCGTGGCTATTTTGGACGGCTGCGTGGTGGCGATAGCGGTGCTATTGCTGTCGCTAACCTGCGGTTTTTCAAGTGGCTTAGCACTACCGATGGGTCTGCTTGCGCTAGTTTTTTATTTAATACCGATGTTTGGACCGATTATCAGCTGTGTTTTGATTACGCTACTGCTATTCTTTAGTTCCCCAGTTGCCGGGGTGATTTATCTAATCTTCTATATTCTATACGCACAGGTCGAGAACAATATTATTGCGCCAAAAATTCAAGGCGATGCCCTAAACTTGCCAACCGCACTGATTCTTACCGCGATTATCATCGGTATGTACATGTTTGGTCTAATCGGAGCGATTATCGCTATTCCGATTGCTGGCTGCATTAAGGTAATCCTTGAAGAGCTGCCCGAGCTACGCGAAGCTGAAGCAATTACGAGTTAGCTTACCAGTCTTCAACTAAAGTGAATTCTTTGCCAGCGATCGAGATAATCGAATCTGGCTCGGCACCTTGAGAGGTGAGCTCGGCTCGAATGCCGAGCTTTTTCATGATGTCGCGCAGACGGTTGACCGAGGCGTAGTTATTTAGATCTGTACGTCGGGCAAATTTCTCGATCTTTGGGCCGGTCACAACAAATTTATCGTCGATTTTTTCGACTTTCCAAGCGTCGTTGAGCTGTGCAGGCGAAAGAGTAATGACCGGGATGGCTTGACCAGCCTCCATCGGAACCGCATTTTCTTCATCAAAGGGGACGCTCTCGGGACCGACTCGCTGCGCTCCCTGGTCGCGACCCGCGTCCGCCTGGGAGTCGGAGCTCCACGATTCAGAAAATGCGGTTCCGTCGGTAGTCTGGCCAAGACTATCCTTGCTATTGCTTTTCGTCTGCGCTTGGCTCTGTTTCTTGAGTTTAATGAGCTGACGAAGAACTTTAGTAATTCCCTGCCCAGCGGCAGCGGAAATAGCATAGACCTGAGCCTTCGGATTTACGGACAAAATTGCCGCTTTTTGCATCTCAATAATCTCTTGGTCAACACCTTCACACTTAGTCAAGGCGACAATCTCAGGGCGTGTGGCTAAATTTGAATAGCGTTCGAGCTCACTGCGAATCGTTTTATAGGCTTCGCCGGCATCGTTGTTATAAACGTCCACTAAGTGGAGCAGAGCTGCTGTGCGTTCGACATGGCGCAAAAAAGCATGTCCTAGACCCTTACCATCGGCTGCCCCTTCGATAAGTCCAGGAATATCAGCGATTAACAGATCCTGGCCATCGACGGTTGCGACGCCGAGTTGCGGCGTAAGGGTCGTGAAAGGATAATTCGCGATTTCCGGGCGAGCGTTGCTAACCACGGAAAGAAAGGTCGATTTACCGGCGTTTGGTAGTCCTACTAGTCCAATATCAGCCAAGAGTTTAAGCTCAAGCGTGGCCTCAAAAGCCTCGCCCGGCTCACCTACTTCAGCAATCAGTGGAGCTTGGCGGGTCGAAGACTTAAAGTGTGCATTGCCAAAACCGCCGTCGCCACCTTTAGCGATAACCGCCTCTTCCTGATCATGTGTCAAATCAGCCAAAACTTTATCGTCTCGTTTTACAATCGTGCCGATCGGAACTTCAACAATAAGGTCCTTGCCCGAGCGGCCGGCGCTACGCTGGCCCGAACCGTTCTTGCCGTCTTCGGCCGTCAGCTCTGGATTAAAGCGAAAGTCCAGCAGTGTATTAGTATCTTTGTCGGCCCGAAAGATTACAGAACCACCCTTACCCCCGTCGCCGCCATCCGGTCCACCTTTTGGAATATAAATTTCATGCCGGAACGAGACCGCACCATCGCCGCCCTTGCCCGCTTGAAGTTTAACTTTCGCAGTGTCAACAAACATGTTTCTATAATACCATAAAACTATCTAATTGTATAACATCATGAATTTCGTTTGCGCTCGCGCCAGCACCATTCAAACTAGTGAATATAGTTTAGACGCGCGGCCGAGGCAGCTGGGATAGTCGACTCGGTGATAACATTTGAGCGGTAACCATAGTTCATTTCGCGGACTAGGATCGAACCGTCATCATTGACTTGCAGAACTACACCAACGTGGCCGAAGATGCCGGATGGCGTCTGGAAGACAGCACCAGCCTCAGGAGTATTATCAACGCGCATACCGAGGGCGCTGGCATTATAGGCCCAGTACTTTGCGTCGCCAGTCAAACTTGCCGGGAGCGGCCCAAGCGAATACGGGCTTGTCTCGCGCCACCACCAAGAATAGTAGGTACACTGACCCCAAGTCATTTTATTCGTATTGCTGCGGACTACGTTCTCGTAGACTACGCGCATCCCTTGGCGCTCGGAAGTATCACCATAGTAATTGTAGCTATATACTGGTACATACTCTGGTCGCTCGGTGAGCGGCAAAGTCCCGTTCGGCAGAACAATTTGCATACCGTCGGTAAGACCAGTGCTCTCGAGGTCGTTATAAGCAATAATCCGATCTCGGTCTGAGCCATAGCGTGAGGCTAAGGTATCCGCGGTATCACCATTCTTTACGGTATATACGATACCTGCCGTCTTTGGAATTTTTAGCGAGGTCCCAACAGTAACATCGGTGGTCTTAAGGCCATTCGACCAGCGAATCTGATCGGTAGTCACCCCGTACCGACTAGCGATGCTGGCCATCGAATCACCCTCAGAGACAATATACGTCTCGACGCCGCGCGAAACGGCCATCGAAACAAAGCCCGGCTTCTCGATTTTGTCAGTATTAGTCTGAGCGACCTCCTTCAAAACGGAAGCTGCCACGTAGTTACCAGACACCGTATCGACACTGGCTAGATCCAGCGAGCTAGAAATACTTGCCACGACATAGAGCTCTGAGAGCTGGTCGGCCGAGATACTGTAGTTGTTTGCGGCCATTGTATTCATATTGATACTAGTGGCGCTAGTCGAATTCTTACTATCGGTGCCAATTTTCGCAATCGCAAAAATCAGGACCGCACTCAAGAAATACGGCAAAAACCGGCCAATCGCGTGCAAAAACTTATGTTCTTTAGGTCTTGCTTTCATGTGATTACGTTTATTTAACTAATGAATGAAGGATATCCTAGCGTTTATTCTCAAATAAACCTTAAAATAAGCTTAAAATCTAGGATTTCCTGAGACTTTTGCGCCCCTTTATAGCGCTAGGCCACAGAGTTGCTGGCAATGCTCCTGAATATTCTGTAAATGCCCTTCCTCTGTACTACTATAATACATCAAACCATCGTCTCCTGTCAAGAAAAACATAAACTCAGTCGCCGACTCATCAGGGGTGGCTGCAGCATTTAGTGCTTCGGCGCCAGGGTTAGAAATTGGGCCAAAAGGTAAGCCAATCATACCAGGTTTGCGAGTATTATAAGGGGAATCGAAGTTAATTTTCTCTTCTTCGCTCATGCCCGAGAGACGATCAGGGTCGACCAGATCAATAGCATAAATCGTCGTCACATCGCTACCGAGCGACCACCCCTGTTCAAGCCGATTATAGAAGACCTGGGCGACTTTTGCCATATCGGCAGCGTTGTTAGCCTCTTTCTGGACAATCGAAGCCAGCGTAATTCCTTGGTATAGGCTTAGCCCATGGGCTTCAAACTTGGCTCTCAGATCATTTGCTTCCAAGACTTTCGCCATTTCGTGGAAAGTGGTTTCAAGAATTGTCCCGACAGTATCGTCACGATAAAATTCGTAAGTCTCGCCATAAATGTAGCCCTCATAAGAAGTCGCCTCCTCCGGACGGCCCTCAAAGATCCAAGCATAGCTCGCATCGTCATATTTTGCGCTAAAACCCGCCTCAACCTCTTCCTCGGTATAGCCTAAATCCATCAGCCGTTTCTTAATATCAAAGATGTTCTCACCGGGGAAAATAGTTAAACTAAAGACATTTTCGCTGCCACCTTTTAAGAGTAGGCTGGTAATTTCGTTAAGAGACATAGCCTGGTTTAGCTGGTACTCGCCAGCCTTAAGTGACTTGCCATTTGAATTTAGTCGGAAATGAATCTGAAAAACTAGCGAATCGCGAATAAGACCGGCTTCTTTTAGCCCGTCAGCAATCTCGCTTACGCCCATGCCGCTTTCGACCGCAAAGAGTGTGTCGTCGCAAGCGTCAGCATCGACCGTTTCGCAATCAACGTCTGCTACTGGGCGCAGGTTGTAACTGTAATAACCATAGCCCGCAGCCGCGCCAATCCCTAAAATCGCCAATATTGTAATTACGACTGCCATTGAACGACGCGGTTTAGTAGCCTTGACGGACTTATGTCGAGCGGAAGTGGCCCGTGAGGTGGTTTTGCCGGTCTTCTCCTCTAAGAAGTCTTGCAAGATAATCGTAGCCGCCTCGGAATCAATATCTCCTTTTTTGTAGCCTTTTTTACGATTTTTGAGTCGCTTTTCAGCCTCAACTGAGGTCAAGCTTTCGTCCTGGAAACAGATTTTTGCACCAGGAATCGCCCGTTTAAGATCCTTTGCGAATTCACGGACATAGCGGCTTTGCTCGGTCTCTTCGCCCTGAGAGTTGCGCGGTAGACCCAAGACGAAGCTATTAATGTCCCAGGCTCGGGCGAGTGAAGCGATTTTCTCAAACTCAGTACCATCAACCTCAACGGCACTATACGGAATAGCAATGCGGACTTTTGAGTCGGCCTTAGCAACGCCAATTCGTTTAGTACCAACATCTAACGCGATTAGTTTCATTAGCGATCCTCCACCTTAAGATCGATAGTGACCTTATTCGGGTCGGTTGGCACGCTCCAGACCCAGAAGTAAGAGGTCCGGACTTCGACCGAGCTAACACCGTTGATCGATTGAAGTAGTGAGCGGACTTCACCAGTTTTACGCCCCTGAACCCGTTCACGAATGCTTTCTTCGGTCACGGTTGGGCCAGTTTCAATGGTGGTTTTGAGCCGAGCGGCGTCTTCTATGCTAGTGAAACGTTCAAAATACGGATCACCAAAGGAGTAAATCTTTTGATCGTCCGCCAGATTAGTCTTTAGCTTAATGTATTCTTCAATTTTGGAGCGGTCAATTGTATAAACCGAATAGATCGCCGTCATCTTGAGATTAGGAGTAGTGTTTTCACCAACTTCGTCACCGACGGCCGGAGTAGCAGTCACGTCGCCAGCCTCGGCTGCAAAACTATCTCTAATCGGGACTAGGCTATCCTTCAAGTCCTCAAACAATGATTTACGCCCCTCTTCCCGGTTCTTTTCGAGTTGCTCGGTCTTGACTTTATCAACATCGTCTTGGCTAACAACTTTAACCATGTCGGTCGTGCCACCGGTGATATCGGTACTATTAGTCACGGTCGCCGTCTCAAAAGGTACCCAGCTCGTAGTCCCGGTGATATTATATCGCTCACCCGATTCGACAGCTTCGACCTGAATGGTGGCAGCCATATTGCAAATACCGTTCGCACGCGAGATGACGCCATTGGTACAGGTTACCGGAATTTCGCCATCCCAGCTCAGGCTAGCCGCACTAGTCGAACGATAGCGGTCGCCACTGGCAGTCTGGAAAATCGTTCCGACCGGCATATCAATATTAAAACCTTCGACATAGGTCGAGTTGCTAAGACTAAAGCTAAGCGAAATCACCAATGCACCGCTAGCCTTGTTGCCATGATCCTCTTCGCCAGTAGCCGTAAAGTCGGTCGTATAATGCTCTTCTAGGCTTTGTTTTTCAACAAAAAGCACGCCTTCTTCTAGGTTTTCGGCCGCTGGGTCAGTCGTAAATTTTACACTTTCAGAGAAGTTCCCAGCCGTACTACTAATCGCAACCGTGATTGTTACTGCCGGGGCAAAGACAAAGGCCCAAACTAACACGACTACCGCCACCACGGCCGCCGCTACCCCGATAATGATCCATTTACGATATTTATCCAGCGAAGGGACTTTTGGCACTTTTTTATTGTCTTTTGTGACCTTTTCGGAAGTCTTTTTGCCGTTTTTTGGCCCCTCAGAGTCGTTTTCAAGGCTTTCCTCGGTCAAATCGAATGTATCGGCGCTTTTGGCGGAAACAGCCTCAGAATCAACGCTAGCGCCCTTGGAAGTGTTTTTGGAAGGATTTTTAGATTTTTTTGAGTCGGAATCTTTTTCGTCCAGGAAATCACCGTTTTCGTCGATCACCTCAGCGTCCATTTCGGAAGCCTTAACTGATTCCGGGGTCGGAACGACTGGACGAGACTGCAGAGTCTTCGCAACGGGGATTTTAGCCGCCATCGCCATCTTAATAATAGCTGGGTCGGCAGTGACAATTACGGCGACTTTTTCACATTCTTTAGCGACACGCGCAACTAATTTCATGTTAACGGCACTGCGCAGCATGGTGGCTTTTTTGGGCGGCACGAGGGCCACGAGTTTTTGTTCGGCCTGCTGGAGCTTAGTTAAAATATCGGTGATATCATCCTCTGGCTCCAAATAAATCACTTCCTTATTCATATACACTAAATATAGCATACTTTTTTTGCTTGTGCTATTTTTCATACGGCCATGCCAGCATCATTATCCGAGTAAAAATTACAACATTACGAATTTGTAGTTTTTCCTGCTTGTGCTAAAATAGAGTAAATGGGTTTATTTGGAAAGAAACGGGCTAAAAATGGCTCAATAGATGCTGCAAGTTCGGCTGCTTTGGCTCAGCGTTCGTTGGATTTTATTGCAGAGGGAGTACTGCTAGTGGACGAACGTGGGATGATTCGGTTTGCAAACCCGGCCGCAGCAGCAATGACTGGATATGGAGCGCCCGAAAATATCACTGGGCTAGATTACCAGCTAGTAATTCGCCTAGAGACTGCCGAAGAAATTCCCGTCGAGATCACCCAGAGCCAGCTCTATACTGCCCTGTCGACAAACCAAGCTATGACTACGCGTCAATATCTTTTAGTTTCGGCACAAAGTGAGCATCGGATCTCGGTTTCGCTTAGCTGTATTCCGACTGGCGACGTCCATAGCGACCGAATCATTACCTTCCGCGATATTACGCGTGAACTCGCTGAAGAAAAAGAACAAGCTGAATTTATTTCGACCGCTAGCCATGAGATGCGTACGCCGGTCGCCTCGATCGAAGGTTATCTCGGGCTAGCGTTGAATCCACAGACCGCGACGATTGATGCTCGTGCCCGACAATACCTGGAATCAGCCCATGCCGCCAGCCAACACCTTGGGCATTTGTTTAAAGATTTGCTCGATGTGACTCGACTTGATGATAGTCGTGAACGGATTAATCTGATTCCGGTCGACGCTGTAGCTGCCGTGCAACACATTGCAAGTGAGCGCATGAAAGGGATGGAGGAAAAGCATCTCAAGTGTAGCTTTGGCGGGGCAGCCCCAGTGTTAGACAAAAAACGCATCAGCCAGAAAGTTTTCATGGCCGTGGATTACGACTTTCTGCACGAAATTGTTGACAATCTGGTGGAAAATGCAATAAAATACACCCCCGACGGTGGGGAGGTACGCGTAAATGTGCAAGGTGACGGTGACAAGGTGCTTATTAGCGTGAAAGACACTGGCATCGGTATTGCGCCCGAAGATCTTGGTCACGTTTTCCAGAAGTTTTACCGGGTTGATAATTCGCAAACGCGACAGATTGGCGGCACCGGACTCGGGCTTTATCTGGTAAAGCAGCGCGTCGAGGCGTTAGGCGGACGAGTTTGGGTTGAAAGCCAGTTTGGAAAGGGTTCAACTTTTTATGTTTCCCTGCCAAGAATTTCGGAGTCTGAATACGAGCGGATGCGGATTGCCCAGGCTAATGCGCAGATGGTACATACTTTCTCAGCCCCAGAAAGCGCCCAAAGTACAGCGCAAGGCGTCGGAGCTCCGGTACCCACCGTCGGAACAGATGTAACATCATCACAGGCGACAGCTCCACCACCAACAACGCTAGCCGCGGGCGCAACTGCAGCTGATGAAGCGGCAGCCCTCGCCGCAATTCGTGCCGCCGCCGCGCCTAAAGTTGAGGTCACGCCCGGCTCGACCGCCGTACAAGTACGCACAGATAACCAAGCAAATTTAACTAATCAATAAGGTAAAGGAGACGCTATGAGTAAAGTGATGTTAGTCGAAGATGATGATAGCTTACGCGAAATTTATAGCATTCGGTTAACGGCGGAAGGTTACACGATTGTCTCCGCTAAAGACGGCGAAGAAGCACTCGCCGTGGCTGTACGAGAGCGACCAGACCTGATTGTTTCTGACGTTATGATGCCGAAAATTTCCGGTTTTGACATGCTTGATATTCTTCGCTCGACGCCAGAGACAAAAGACATAAAAGTAATCATGATGACTGCGCTTTCGTCGGACGACCAGCGCGTGCGAGGAGAACGCCTCGGCGCCGACCGTTACCTTGTCAAGTCCCAAGTAGGGATCGAAGACGTTGTCAATGCAGTGCATGACGTGCTGGGTGACCGTGCGGCAAATGGCGTGATTTCGACCAGTACACCACAGAACGACCCGGCTGCGCCAGCCTTCAATGTCGCCGCCTTCAATATCCCCGCGCCAGCCATAGCTCCTCAGCCAACACAAAACACCGTAACACCTGCTCCCGCGCCAGCAGTAGCGCCACAGCCAGCCCCGGTAGCAATGCCGGCGGCTGCTCCGGTGGCTACTCAACCTGCCGCGCCAGCACAACCATCGCAACCGACTCAACCAGTACAAAACCCAGTGCAAGCTAATCCTGGAGCTTATCATATTCCACCACAGCCAGCCCCGGCTCAGCCTGTTCCGCCAGCGCCAACCAACAATCAAGCCTTCGTCATCCCCGGAGCGCCACAGGCGCAATAGAATATGGACGAGCCAGTTCGCTTAAATAAATTTTTGGCCGAGAGGCTCGGTCTGTCGCGGCGTCAGGCCGATGATGCTATCGCTAATGGCGAGGTATCAATCAACGGTAAAACGGCAATTCTAGGTGTACGTATTGACAAAAATGATAAAGTGTGCTACAATGGTAAGATAGTGCCTTCCTCGGTAGGCTATACTTATCTTGGGCTAAATAAACCAGTCGGCTACGTTTGTTCACGTAGGCGTCAAGGTGATTTTCCGACGATTTACGAGATTCTGCCCGAAAAATATCGGAATCTAAAAACGGTCGGGCGCCTTGATAAGGACTCTTCGGGGCTGATCCTGCTAACTAATGACGGTGATTTTGCTTTTCGTATGACACATCCGGGTTTTGCTAAGACCAAGATCTATGAAGTGGAATTAGACCACGCACTTGAGCCGTTACACCAGCAAGAGATCGCCGATTTTGGTATAAACTTACCCGACGGCGTATCGAAACTTGGACTTGAGCGCCTGGATGATGGGCGTAAGCGTTGGAAAGTGGTAATGAGCGAAGGGCGCAATCGCCAGATTCGTCGCACTTTTGGGGTGTTAGGTTATACCGTGACAAAGCTACACCGCACGGATTTTGGGCCATACCGACTAGACGGCCTTGAGCCAGGCAAATTTATCGAAGTCAAAAAAGCTTAAAGCACTCTATTATTTAGGGGTTATTTCTTCGTCCGCAGCGGGTTTGCGAGTAATCTAATCGAAGCAGTTTGGGACCCTAATACCGATTATAAGCACGCCGTATTATTTTCTGGCGCGGTAGGCTACTCGATTACAAGTTCTGCTAGCGAATACCCAGAAATGTTTTATGCGCCAAATTTTACCAACGGGACTTATACAGTTAGTCATCCCCACCAACGACACTTAGGCTTTCCCCTCCGTTGTCTAGCCATAGAGTAATATCAAGGAGAGGATGGAGAAGGTTGAAGAATGTATACCTGGCCTATATTGACAAAAATCTATTATATGATAATATAAAGACGTTAGCCTCTTGTTGGCTTGGACTTTATATTATTGGTTAGGACCCTAAGTAGAAACAGAGTTGTCTGCACAAGATGGCTCTAGACTACTTAGGAGGTCACGAATGAAACGGCAAGGAAACTCTTATATCCAAATTAGCAGCTGGCAAGAACTCCAAGATGCCTTAAGCGACTCCGATACGCAGACTTCGGCTACCTATGTGTACGGCATGGCGCAACAGTTAGATATCGCCGTGCGCTACAGCAAGACTGACGGCTGCCTGTTGCTTGAACAGGCAAAATGCACAAGTCCCGTTTTTAATGCTGACGATGATGTCGTGCTGGACACACTGGGGCGCGCGCTGGATTTCTTCAGCCGATTGCAGAAAACGCAGCAAAAGTCTCTGAAGGAAGAGGTAAAAGCCCTACGCGACGAAGTCTTGCGGTTGCGCGAAACATTCCAAGCAAGCGCTATGGCGAGTAACGACCTAAGTGCTATGGACAGCGAGTCTTGGGCTGATTTTGTTAAAAGCCTGCACGATACAGCCAAAGCGGCTGGCGGTAGTATTGAGACTTTCGGTCGCAGCGTCGTCTGCTACTTCCGCTGTGCGAGACTGAAGCATCGTAGCATCATGAGTCCCGCCCTGCTCAAGGCACCTTATCACAGCGGGCAAAATCACCGAATTCGCTTTGCTTTACCGCAAGACACCGAGTTGATGCGTCGCTGTTTGGAGTATGACGCCGAGCTCTACCAGAAGCTGCAAGCCGCTAACTCAGACAACGCTGTAGAGAGTGCCGAGGCGGGCGTTCCGGCGCCCGAGTCTTAACCGCTCAAAACTCCCCACCTGATGCGGGGAGTCATTTTTTATCTATATCCTACTAATTCTGCAATAATTTCGCGAATTTTGCCCGAATGCCGCCTTCGTCCGGAGAGCCGGCTAGCGTATCAAGCGCCACCCGGAGTAGCCCGAGCGCCGTAATAAACGAGTGGTCAAGCGTGCTCATCGTACTGTTTTTTATGCCTGGAATATCGGCAGAATTTACGAGATGGATCACCGGACGGCGCGCAAACGGCAGCTCCTTGAACCAATCAGTCGTACTAAGAACTTCTTGAAGTTCACCCAAACCTGCGCCACCACCACAAAGCAGAATCTTATTCGGCAGCATTTCGGTCAGTTTAAATTCTTCGAGCGTGATTTGTACTCCCGATAACCAAACCGCCAGGTTGCGCTGAATCGCCAACATCATTTTGTCGCGCATATCGGCTGGGACCTTGGTGGGATTGTTGATAGCAAGTTTGTACTTCTCGGCCGTATCGAAATCAACGTCGAGTGCTTCGGCAATTTGATGAGTAAAACTACGACCACCAATACCAAACATTTTCGTTCCCTCGACACCGCCATCGTCCACCACGGCAATATCGGTCGTTCCGCCACCGATATCCATTACGATGCCGGAGAAGCTATTATCTAAGTCGTTCCCAAGACAGGCCCGACAGACCGCAAATGGCTCTACTGCTACAGCTAGGAGATCGAGGCTCAACTCGGCGCAAACCTTCTCGATCGCAGAAATATGCACCAATGGCGCAAAGGCCGTATAAAACTGAATTACGATATCGGTCCCCTTAAAGCCGATCGGGTTGCTAATCTTGTAGCCGTCGATGCTAATGCTCACGATAGCAGAATTAATCAGACGCACCTCGACGTTTGGATTATTCGTTTCGTCGGCAATTTCTTTGCGTGCCTGTTCACCGGCACGATCCTGCACGCGCTTGATAATCAGTGCCATTTCCTGCTCGGTAAGCGGCTTATTGCCACTCTTGCGTTTATAACGCACTGTAGAAGTATTACCTTTAATGAGTTCGCCAGCAATACCAACCACCGTGAGCTTTGCGGTGGTTCCTGCAACTTTTTCGGCCTGGCTCAGCGCCTTCTCACAGACGCTAACAACGCCCGGTATGTCAGCAATCGCCCCAGCGAACATATTACTTGCATCTTGATGCGCCTTGCCAACGCCAATAATATCAAGACCGCCAGATTTATTTTGTCGCGCAATCAAGGCTTTGACGTTCTCGGTACCAATGTCGAGGGCGAGAATCGTATCATCAGCCGGCTTCGTTGGCAAGAAATCTCCAGCAGTCTCCGAATCGGGCTTCTTCTCGCTAGCATCAGCATCCTTAGCGGCCTTAGCGGCTGCCTGAACTTTTGCTTTGGTTGATCGCATTGCACTGAAGAAGCCCATCATATACCTACATTATACACCAATTGAATCAAAAGCGGAATCAAATTCCCACAGATCCCCTTCATCGTCGTAGTAGTAATAGTCGCCCCGATCATCGCCAGCGATGAAGAGCGGTGTAATAATTTCTACTACATCGTCGATCAGTTCAGTCACTGAGCGATAGCTACTTGGCGCCGTAACTTCACCGGCTTCATAAATGAACCCGATTGCACCGGTAAGTGCGTAGCCCTCATTGTTCTTAGGCATATTAAAGGCGACTGTTTCGAGTCTATGCTCAAAGTCAGAAGCCTGGAGGTAAATTTCGAGACCTTCTGGCATCCCCTCTTTGAGGTCGGCTGCGGTGATTTGCTCAGCATCATCCACCGAGACTTTCTCGCCGTCAGTCGCGTCAGCATAAGCATTATAACAAGCTGTAATTTCGGTGCTATATTTCGAGCGTGGCAGCTCATTCAAAAACCCAGCCAAGCGGTCGTAATCAAGCGTAATATCATAATAAGTGTGCCCCGAACCAATATTCTCGCTCAGTTCCGCGTTCTTCGCAACACTGACAAACTGGTTCGCACGGTAGAAGTCCGCGTACTCGCTCATATAGTCGGCCTGGGCTGCGGAAACAATACAAGAATACAAGTCCTTGACTGGTTTGCCAGAGCTACCCATATCTAGCTCGTCAATAATTTCTGGGATTGAAATCTTCCACCATTCATTATCAACCAACTCGACGATTTTATACACCGCCTGACCAATTTCCGTCTTAGAGAAAGACTCATCAGTGATGACTGTATCAAGCGCCTCGGCAAGCTTAGCAACCTGAAAATAGATAACTCCGTCACTCATAACCGCCGTACCAATGTCCAGGCTTATCTCGTGCCCGTCGACGATATTCCCTTCGTCATCAACTTCGCTCATCGTGAGTGTTGCCGTGGTGGCATTTGGCAAAGTCCTCGACTCATTCTCGAACCTAATACTATAAGCAAACGCGGTGTCATTATCTTCGTCGTCAATCGTAACCGTGAGCCCGCCGTTCATCTGGACATGTTCAGCCGAGAAAAACTTACTTATTGCATCAAGAGCCACGTTTTGCGGACTTTGATAAACCGCAAAATACCAAATTGCAAAGCCGATACCACCTACAAGCAAAAGGCCAAAAACGACAAAGCCAATAATCGCTGCCAACGAAAATTTCTTTTTGGGCGGCTTTATCAATACCGTATTGTCCGACTGAGCTGGCGCGGCATCCGTAGTTGAGCCCGACTCTGGAGTCGGTAATACGACAGGCGTCGCTTCGACCACAACAGTGTCGTCCTGAATACCAACAACAGTTGGTTCTGGCGCTACGTTATCATTATTAGTATCTTGCACCGGCGGCTCAGCGCTCGGCGTCGCGGAATTTTTATCCATCTCCCTCCTTAACTTTATCTCAATTATAGCACGAATCTTAAAAAGCAAAAGCTAAAAGCGTGCTATAATTAGCCTATGGATAATTTTGTAATTAGAGATATAAAAGCACGACAGGTGTTGGATAGTCGTGGCAACCCGACTGTTGAAGCGGATGTCTTTTTGGCTTCGGGACACGCCGCGCGTGCGATTGTGCCGTCAGGCGCCTCGACTGGCGAAGGTGAGGCCCTTGAGCTGCGCGATGGTGACCCGAAATATTATAATGGCAAAGGTGTGGCCAAGGCAGTTTGGAATGTGAACCATGAAATTCACGACCTGCTGGTCGGAAATTCGGCCAATCAAGAGCAAGTCGACCGTTTAATGCTAGAGCTAGATGGGACTGAGAATAAAAGCAAACTTGGCGCAAATGCCATTCTCGCAGTTTCGCTCGCAACCGCAAAGGCTGCCGCCAAAGCGAAGAACCTGCCGTTCTATCAGTACGTTGCCGCAATTGCCGGCACCACGAGCGAAATGTCGCTGCCGATGCCAATGATGAATGTTATGAACGGTGGCGCCCATGCAGATTGGGCAACCGACTTTCAGGAGTACATGATTTTACCGATCGGAGCTGGAACAATTGGCGAAGCCGTGCGTATGGGCGCAGAAGTTTTCCACGCCTTGAAGCGCGTCTTGAAAGATCGCGGTTATCCGGTCATGGTAGGCGACGAAGGTGGCTATGGGCCAAAAGTTCGCGACGGTAACAATGAACCGCTAGAATGTATCATGCTAGCAATCGAGGCCGCCGGTTATCGTCCAGGCGAAGACATCGCGATGGGTATGGACGTGGCTGCGTCCGAGTTCTGGAACCACGACCACTACGAGCTCAAGACTGATGGTTCCTGGAAAACTTCCAACGACATGGTGGACTGGTACAACTGGATTATTGATAATTATCCAGTTGTAACGATTGAAGATGGGCTCGACGAGCATGACTGGGAAGGCTGGCGCACCTTAACCGAGCGTCTTGGCAACCGGATTCAGCTGGTTGGCGACGATCTCTTTGTTACGAACGTGAAGCTATTACAAAAAGGCATCGACGAAGGCGCTGGTAATGCGATTCTGATTAAACCGAACCAGATCGGGACTCTGAGTGAGACAATTGCAGCAGTGAAACTAGCCAAATCGACCGGTTATAATACCGTCATGTCTCACCGCTCTGGCGAAACCGAAGATACTTCTATTGCGCACCTTGCGGTCGGGCTCGGCACTGGTCAAATCAAGACCGGTTCCCTTTCGCGCTCAGAACGCATTTGTAAATATAACGAGCTAATGCGCATCGCGGAGGATCGCCCAGACCTCAAACTTGCGAACCCGTTCAAATAGGCCATCTCAAAAGAACGCTAAAGCCCCTCGTAAAGAGGGGCTTTGTCTTGTCATGACTCTTTTCGGATTTGACACACCATGTAAAGGCCGACCGGGACGAACAATATAATAGTCGCAATAGCAGCGTAGCGCAGCTCAAAGTCGGCCGCATAACCGATGAGCCAGACTGCCAGAACGTAGAAAAGTTGCCCCAGGGTCTTAGCAAGCGAGACGACGGAGGTCTGCTCGTTAGGCAAAGCTTCCTGCTGAACCAGTGTCAAAGCTGAAGCACCAGTCCAACCTTGGGCAACGCTAGCCAATAGATAGCCCCAGACGGTCACCGCATTAAGTTCAATAGCGATAGCACTGAGACCGCAAGTAAGCGTAACGAGCGGAACAAGCAGAATTTGCCAAGTCGGAAGATTGACCGCAAAACGCCGAGCGATCCGAGCACCGATGGTGCTAGCGCAAGAGCTGAACGCCCAAGCGACCGATACGACCGCCAGCGGGACACCCGCGGCGAGCAGCATTGGGGTAAAGACCCAGATGATACCGTGCGTCATTTCGCGAACAATAGCAAAAGCTATAAGACGGCGACAAAGACGAAAGTTAGTAAAACTACCCTTCGCAACACGAAGCATATCGGCCAGCGGATTAGCTTTAGCGGCAATCAGCCTCTCGCTGTCATCTAGGATAAACAGACTAATGGTTGCACCGATAAGATAGATCAAGCCATTCGCCGCAATCGCTAGCCGGAAGCTAATTGCGCCAATCGGCCCGCCGAGCAGACAAAGTATGATTGATGCGAGATATTGATAAGTTGCAAGATTAGCGCTGTGACGGCGAAATGATTGCTCCCGACTCTCAGATGTTTTTGCGCCAGGATTGACGAGCTGTTCGGCAAAGTGCTTCAACAGACTAAAGTCGACACCCTGGCTAAAAGCCATAAAGAATCCAAGCAAAGTTTCGCAAACAACAACGGCGAGAAAAGTCTCAGCTCTAGCGTAGCAAAGGTAGCTTATGGCGCAGCCGAGATCGCCCAGGACGTTTGCCCATTTGCGGCCGAAGCGATCAGCGAGCCAGCCCGTTGGAAAATTGAGGAGTATAACAGCAATGGTAAAAATAGCTTGGACAGAGGCAATTTCAGCCTGATTGAGTCCAATTGACTTAAAAAATGGCGTCATGATAGCGACCGAAATTGAGCCATGAGTCAGAGCCGATTCGAGCATTACGAGACGGAGGCTGCGCCGGGGATTTGGAGCGCAAGCGAGCTTTTTAGACATGTTTTTTCTTCCTTTCTGAAAAGAGTTTTTAAGGTACCTAGGGTCCGAGCCTACGGTCAACTAGCCACATTTTTTGAATCTGCGGCTAGAAAACTCCCGAAAGTTCGACCTTCGGGAGTTATCTAGTTATTGAAATAGTTAAAAGATATTACATGATAATTCCCGCACATTTTCTCAGAGATGGCAAACCAGAGCCAAAATTATTGGCTTCTGTAGTAAGCTGATACTGGTGTGCGAAAATAATCATACACATACTACCATTGTAGCACATTTTTTAGAAAAAGTCAATAGTTTTTATGCTCTATCTACTTACCCTTGGCGGTTATTGCTTGATCAATCTGCTCAACCCGCTCTAGAATTTGCCGGCCCAAGCATAATAAAACCGCTTTCGCTGTCCGTAAGCCCCAGCGAAGACCTTTGCCGCAGCAAGCGTCGCGAATTTCGGACAAAGTCCGCCGCAAGATTGGTATCAGCATTAATGAGACCACTATTAATAGATAGGTGTCATCAAAAGTTAAGCCAAATCTCCGCAAGGGACGAAGCAGGTTTGCAATCATGTAAGCAATTTTAAATTTCGATACTATGGTGAGATAAGTTAACGTCATAACGCAAACTACTAGGAGTTTAAAACCGATCCAACCAGCTTCGACCCAACTATCAAGTAGGCCATTGCAAACTACGACAAAAAATATAAATGGCAAAAATCTCGTTAGCGACCTTAGCGCCTTATGGGATGAAACGTGTCCGCAACGTTTCAGGCTCAACATGACGTAAATGCTAATTATAGACACCCCGACAGCCAATACCAAAGGTCCATTCGGCAGAAAGAAAAGTGCCGAGACGCTAAGCAGAAACATAAGAAGCCCCAACTCAGCCATGGATTTTCGCCTTGATTTCGCTTACGAACAGCGGGATTTCTAGAGCTGCTGAGGATATTTCTACGCCTTGCTGACGCAGATCAAGCAGCAACCGCAACATGGTCGGTAGCTCAATATGGTAGCGCTGCAAAACTTTAGCCTTTTCCAGTAGTTCCGTACGTTTAACTTCTGCAGCGATTTTGCCATCCGCTAGGACGAGAATCCGGTCAGCTAATAAAATCTCGTCGGCCAGGTTTGTGATATAGAGGATGGCATAACCAGCCCTTTTTAGGTGCGTAACTAGCTTAGCGATTTCGCGCTTACCGGCGCTATCAATCATCGTGGTTGGTTCGTCAAGAATTAGATAGTGTGATTCGCGCGCTAAGGTTTCCGCTATAACTAGACGCTGTTTCTGACCCAGCGAAAGCTCGTCTAGCCCTCGGTGTCGGAATTTGCTCATTCCGACCGCGGCTAACGATTCCTGAATGCGTTCATCTAAGTCGTCTGGGCTAAGCTCTGACAAGGCAAATCTAACTTCTTCGTCGTAATTTTCAAAAAGTAATTGATTTTCCGGATTCTGGAAAACGATTCCTAAATCGTTGCGTATACCCTTACCATGCTTAGTATAGACCGACCCGTCGATACTTACCGTACCAGCTTGCAAGGCTAAAATTCCAGCGATTACTCGGCCTAATGTTGATTTTCCTGAGCCATTTTGCCCTACTAGAGCCACGATTTCACCTTTATTGACCGTTAAGCTGGCACTTTTAAGTATCTCATCTGCACTGCCGGGGTACCGATAACTTAAATTGGAAACTTGGAGCATAACTATTTTGTCTCTTTATCCGTCGTCGACGCAGACGAGCAAAGATATCTCTGGTACGGGCGGCGTAAGGCTCGTTCGGCAATCAGAAAAGTACCCACATGAATCGGGATCATAATGAGCTGTTTAACGATCCGTGTACCGAGTAGCGGCCAAAAGGCCTGCCCCGCTGTAATACTGGTCCAAAGTGTATTTAGGCCCATATTTACGATTACTGCGACCAGAACCGTTGCAACAATCGCCCGAAATGTCAGCCATTTTTGGCCAAAATAGCCCTGATAAAGTAAACCGCCATAGATAGCAGCCGCGATTGCTGTGCTAAGGGTATAGCCGATGAAAAAGGCACCGGTCGGAAACAACATAGCCCCGATAAGATCACCTAAAACGTTCAGCAAGATAGTCCACTTGGGGCCTAGCCAAAATGCACAGAGCATAGTTGGCAAGAAGGCAAAACTAATCTTCATAATCGGCGTTTTTACTGATAAGAAGCGCGACAATACGATTAGCATCGCCAGTAGGCTAGCAACTAAAATAATCTTTTTTCGTTTATTCATATTTCCTCCTTTCCACAAAACAAAGAAAGGAGTTCTACAAAAAACAAGCTTTCTTTATTAGCGGAATGCGAGAATAAATTAGCGGTTTTCCTTGCCTTAGTAACAACTTCCCGTCTACTAAGTCTTAACTATTTATTCCCTACTCTAATATTTATATTCCTCATTATAGCATATCTATTGCACTTTTACGCACTGCTCCCCCAGCAGGTCAGTTAAGGGTTTAGTGAGTTCTTCGTCGATTTCCACCTTAAAAGGTAGCCGTACTGGACGTTTGCCCGAAGCATCTTTCAGGACCATAATAATTTCCTGCACGCCCGGGTTCAGTTCACAAAGATGCCGAATTTCATTAAGAGTGTCGACATCGTTCGGGTTTTCGACGAGGACGTAAAGTTTTTCACGACGCGGATCTTTTGGCGGGGTCACAATACGGCGCGGAGCATCGTCGATGATGGGCGCCGGATTGTGGTAGCTACCGCCGCCACGCAGGCCGCCTTCGCTTACGTTTGAGGCACGGCTGCGGCGAGCCGGACGAGGCGCCGCCGCCTTTGGCAGAGGGAGTTTTTGTCCGGTCGACTGATAGCTCTCGAGTACCGTGTCCGGAATGATTTCTACGGTGTCGGCGATGATTTTAACTTCACTCGAAATGTTCCCTTCCTTATCGCGCGCATTAACACGACCAGTGACTTTGATGACATTATCTTGCTCTAGCTTTGCCCCTACCGTCTCGTAAAGACTTGGAAAAACGATGAATTCTTGCTCAGCCACCTTGTTTTCAATCTTTACGAAAGCCATCCGAGTATTACTCTTGGTCATAATCGTGCGGACAGCACTAATGATTCCGCCCACGGTAACGACACGGCCATCATTCTCGGCCGTTACTAGATCGTACGGGTGAGTTTGCTCGTCAAAATATGTCTCGTATTTATCAAGCGGGTGGCTAGAAATATATAGCCCCATCAGATCACGCTCCCAGAGCAGCTGCTCCTTCTCAGGGATTACGCCGGGTGCTTTCTTAATTTCTGGCTCTGGAATCGCCCCCGCGTCGCCCATTGCACCAAAAAGGTCAGTCTGCCCCGAGGCGGCGTCCTTTTGCCGTTTAGCACCATAAGCTTGGATCTGCTCAAGATTAAACAAAAGGTCGCTTCGGCTAGCAAAGCTGTCGAACGCGCCAGTCTTAATGGCTGCTTCCCAAGATTTTTTATTAAACTTACTGGAGTTAACCCGCGCCGCAAAATCGCAAACCGACTTGAACGGTCCGTTTTTATCACGCTCCGGGATAACAAATTCTTCAACCAGAGCTTTACCCATTGACTTGATGCCCGATAGTCCGAAACGGATCTTCCGCTCAGTACCAACAATACCGAAGTCGCCATAAGATTCGTTAATATCGGGGCCGAGCACCGGAATCCCCATGCGTTTACACTCAGAAATCTCGATTGCGAGGCGGTCGGTCCAGCGCATATCAGCGGTCATCAGTGCCGCCATGAAAGCGTCAGGATAATGTGCCTTAAGATACGCTGTCCAGTACGCCACTAGCCCATAACACGCCGCGTGAGATTTGTTGAAACAGTAGTTCGCAAAGTCAAGCAGCTCGCGCCAAAATTCTTCAGCAATCTCTTCGGTCGCCCCACCAATCTTCACGGCACCCTCAATAAACTGCGGCTTTACCTTATTCATGAGGTCAACCTTCTTCTTACCGACCGCCTTACGCAACGTATCGGCCTGGCCGCCCGTAAACCCGCACCATTCGCGCGAAATCTGCATGAACTGCTCTTGGTAAATCATGATGCCATAAGTGTCCTTGAGCGAGTTCTCCAAGCCCGGATGTAGATAGGTAATCGGTTCTTCGCCGTGCTTGCGACGAATGAACTGATCGATAAACTGCATTGGACCCGGACGATAGAGGGCCACCATAGCGATGATATCCTCAAAACGGTTCGCCTGAAGATCTTTGAGGTAACGCTTCATGCCGGCCGACTCCAACTGGAAGACACCAGTGGTCTCAGCTCGCTGCAAAAGTTCATAAGTCTTCGGATCGTCAAGCGGCAAGTGGACGAGGTCAACATCATCCTTATAAACCTTGCGAATCATCCGGAGCGCATTGTTAATCACGCTTAAGTTGGAAAGGCCTAAAAAGTCCATCTTGAGCAATCCCATTTCCTCAACTTGGCCCATCGGGAACTGCGCCGCGATCGGACCTTTAGCAGAAACTTCGAGCGGGAGGAATTTTTCCAGGTCATCCGGCGCGATGATTACGCCACAAGCGTGAACGCCGTGGTTACGAATCGTGCCTTCAAGCTGGCGCGCAAAATCTAACACCTCCTTTGAAGTCGGATTAGTCTCATATTCTTGTTTCAATTCGGGAACATCTTTAATGGCGTCGTCGAGATGAACGTGATGACCCTGTACCGGGTCCGGCACCAGCTTAGCAAGCTTATCCGCCTCCGCATATGGTACTTCTAGCACCCGCGCCACATCGCGCACAGCGTTTTTCGCCATCATCTTACCAAAGGTCGCAATATTCGAAACTCGCGCAGCGCCGTACTTTTCGGTACAATATTGAATCACCTCATCACGTCGAGTATCCTGAATATCAGTATCAATATCCGGCATCGAGATACGGTCTGGATTCAAGAAACGTTCGAACAGTAGATCGTATTTGAGCGGATCTAGCTCGGTGATCCTCAACGCAAATGCCAAAATGCTACCAGCCGCCGAGCCACGACCTGGACCGAAAACGATGCGCTGACTCTTGCCCCAGTTAATGAAGTCTTGCACGATTAAGAAGTACCCGTTGTAGCCCATTTTATCAACCACGCCAAGCTCGTAATCAATGCGCGGAAGGATTTTCTTGGATTCGTCTTTACGCTCTTCTGCCTTGTCGGCTTCTTCTAGCAACTTCCGGCATTCCGACACGGTCAAATTTACGGTATCTTCTAGCTTGTAACCACAGTAGCGATAAACTAGTCCTTGAAAAACCAGCTTATCAAGGTAAGATTTTTCGTCCTCACCTTCTGGCACCGGGAACTTTGGAATCAAAATACGGCCAAGTTGCAAATCAACATTACACCGATCGGCGATTCGACGCGAGTTACGCACGGCTTCTGGGCAGGTCTTACCCCAACGTTCGATGATCTCTTGTGGCGGGATCACGTGAAGTTCAAAATCTTTCAAGGACATCCGGTTCGGATTCGACAAATTTGAAGCCGTACCGACACAAAGCAGAACTTCGTGAGTATCCTGCTGATCGTGTCTTAGATAATGTGCATCGCAAGTCACCACTAGTGGAATTCCAGTTTCTTCTGAAAATTTCATTAACTGTTGGTTAATTTGGTTCTGAACGTCCCAATGTGTTGGCGAATCAGGGTGGCCATGGTCTTGCATCTCAAGGTAAAAACGGTCACCATAGACACCGTGGTACCAATCAATCAACTCTCGGGCACGTTTTAGATCGTTTGCCCGAATCGCCTCCGAGATCTCTGAACCAGCACAACCGCTCAAACAGATTACGCCTTCGCTCGACTCTTCCATCAGAGCATGATCAATACGCGGGCGATAGTAGCGACCGTGAATTTCCGCTTCTGACATCATATGGCAAAGATTCTGAAAACCCTGATTATTCATTGCAAGCAATGTAATATGAAAACGTTGCTTATCATGAGCCGGATCGTGGTCTTCTTTGCGTCGCGCCGCGACATAAGCTTCCAACCCGAGGATTGGTTTAATCCCAGCATCATTGCAAGTTTTATAGAGTTCAACCAAGCCGCTCATCGTGCCGTGATCAGTCACGGCGACCGCCTCCATACCCTGGCTCTTAACAAAATCAACTAGCTCCGGAATCTTAGTCAAACCGTCCAGCAAAGAATAATGAGTATGGTTATGCAAATGAACAAAATCGCTAACTTTTAGCGGCTCGTCGCCCTTGGTTACCTCCGTCATGAGAATATTATAGCATAGATAAGGAAAAGATGATATTCAAATTCTGGTCTAGTGGCCTACCGCTAGCTCTTTTCTCGGCCCGCGTCC
>CAYOLY010000007.1:0-38941 GCA_964404945.1 uncultured Candidatus Saccharibacteria bacterium
TAACTGACGAGGAGAGCCAACCGGAGAAGGTGGCGATGCCGCCATCGCCTTCGGCGCTGGCGGTAGGCGTCTGCATGGGAGCTACGGCTACAAACAGCAGCAAAAGGAGGGCCACACTCGACAAAGCCGGCACTATCTGCCACCTTCTCTTTCTCCCAGTCTTAAAGTTGGTTTGTTTTTGTAGCATCGTGGCCCTCCTTTTGTAGTACTTATTCTCTCCCCTTGAGGCTCGGACTAAAAACGACACCGCAAGGGTGTCTAGTCCTTTCATTGAGTAAGCTCAGAGCATAAGTCATGCCTAACGCTCGTCAAAATGTTTGCGGTGCCGTTTTTACGCTACGACGTCGCGCGGCAAAAACGGAACGCTCAAAAATTAGAGCTTACACAATCTGAAAAAACTAGACAACTTCAGTATAACAGCCTATTCCGCTTCTGACAATACTAGTTTTTTAGAAAAAACTATAAGTTTATGCTTGACACCATAAAAAATCATAATACAATATGGTTAAAATAACATAAAACACAAACACTATGACCAACAAAAAGCCACTTAAACCCTCAGAAGTCGCCGAGTACCATAACCTACCCCTACGCGAAATCGAAGCTCTTGCCGAGAAACTCCGCACTGACGCATCGCCGGATGCGCGCCTCGCTTACCGCGCCGCTCGCCAAGCCCTTAGCCAACGCCAGCGCGATCTTAAGGCCGATGTCATGAACTTCGAGAAAACCAATTCCCACCATCTCCTTTTCTATGAATCCACTGCTGGTTTCGTCAAAATGGCCGGAAACTCCGTCCTTTTCTTTGCCACTAGTGTTTCGCCACGACTACACTGGCGCTTTTCCATCAAGGTCGATACCGATCACTACTCCCCCTCCGAAGACGGCATTATCTCTATCCGTTCTTTCGAAAATCTCGTTACGCAGCTCGCCGAAATCCAAATCCTACCCGATCCCGAACTTTCCGCGCCCGACTTACATTTCTTCAAGCTTACTAAAGTCTACACCGACGAGCAAATCGCCAGCCTGCGCGACCGTATCTCGCGCGAATCTGAACGCATTGCTGCTATGGTTATGCCCAGCTCGCCAATGCCAGTCCTTTACGATGCTATCGTAAAATCCGCCCACCTTATCTACTACCGCTTCAAGCATCTTCCGGATTCCTTTGCTCGCGAAACCGTTAGTCGCAGTATTGTGAACCAATCCTATCAGCTCGTCACCACCTACCTTACTTATGCTAATACTCCTAAATCCCGCTCTTTGCCCCAACTCGCTCGTATCGTCGAACTTTCTCGCGATCTCCGACATAGCATGGCCTACCTTAGCCGCCTCGGCATTATGCATCATCGCGACGTCTACAAAATCCTCGACCAACTTACGACCGTCGAACGCCTCTCTACCGCCGCTTATCGTCGTACTGTCAAAACTTCTTCAAAACCCGGAGATCATTAACCATGCATAATCACCGTTTTGCTCAATATCTGCTCGACGAACTCTGGATCGCCTACCAAGACGCCCGGCGTGGCAAGCGCCATACCGTCGACGAACACCGTTTCGAGCTTTGCGATATCGAAAGTCTCCATCTTCTGCGCGACCGAATTCTGAATCGCACCTACCGTCCGAGCCGTGGCGTCGCCTTTATCGTACGCGACCCGGTTATCCGCGAAATCGTCGCCGCGCCATTTTGCGACCGCGTAATTCATCATTTACTTTTCAATATTTGTGGCGACTGGTGGGACCGTCATTTTATCGTCGATTCTTATTCTTGCCGCGTCAACAAAGGTACTCTTTATGCTCAACAGCGCCTCGCTACCCACATTCGCCGCGTTACCAAAAACTACAGCGAACCCGCTTTTTGCGTAAAGCTCGACGTCCAAAGTTATTTCATGAGCATGCGCCATGATCTCCTCTATAAACGCGTACTTTGGGGACTCGACCGTCAATTCGCTCATCCCGAAAACCCCAAAAATCATATCATTTGTCATCCCGACGATCGCGACAATCTCCGCCAAACTCTCCAATTCCTTTGGCACCAAATCATCCACGACGACCCCATGCGTGATATCGTCATTCGTGGTCTCCGCTCCGACTGGGACGACCTGCCCTATACTAAAAGTCTCTTTAATCAACCCAAAGGCCGTGGCATCGTCATTGGCAACCTCACTTCCCAGCTTCTCTCTAATATCCTACTCGATCAGCTCGATCGCTTCGTCGTTCACGAGCTCGGCTATCATCACTACGGTCGCTACGTTGACGACTTTTTCATTATTGTTCCCGCCGCCAAACGTACTCAGCTTCTTCGTGATATCGATGTTATCGACCATTTCCTCAAAGAAAATCTCGACCTTACGCTTCACCCTAAGAAGCGTCTTTGCCAATCCACCGACCATGGCATTCCCTTTGTTGGTGCTGTCATTTATCCACGTTTTATTACTCTCGGTGCTCGCAGTCGCCGCAAATGCTTCGCTGCCGCTTATAGTCTCGCCACTAACGGCACTGGCGATATTGACGGAATCATCTCTCGGATTGGCTCCGTTGCCCATATTAACAGTCGTCATTTCTTTCATAAAGTCTTTGATAGCTTTGGCTGGGAATTTTGATTATGCTAAAATAATTCCATGGAGCACTTGTTCCATGGATTCTGCCGCAAAGCCCTTGAGCTTCAGCTCCGGTTTTGCCAAAGTTCCTTATCAGTGGAGATCGTGGGATCCCCTCTGGCCTTCCGCTTCTGACGTTGGCCAAAGGTTACCTATGTTTGTTTTCGGCCAAGGCCGTCACCAAACCTAAAGTGATTCCCTCCTACCCAGCCTATTGTCACGCGCCGGGAACGTCAATCCTTGGGCTAGCAACCAGCAGGTCCGGAATGTTGGTGGCAACGGCAACTACTGGTCATCTGTTGCCTCTTCGGCTACCAACGCCCGCAACCTCAACTTCAATGCGGCGAATGTCAACCCGTCCAACAGCAACAATCGCGCCAACGGCTTTTCCGTCCGGTGCCTTTCGTTGTGCCCGATCTCCATGTCGCGCAACCCTAAACTGCCGCTCCCTCGCGTATATTGGAGTCGCCGTTTAGCAGGAATCCGCAAGTCGCCATCCGCTGGCTTCGCACCAACCCATGACTGCTTGCTCAAAGCTTAGGTCGGTCCAAGGTAGGTGCTCATGGCACTTCCGACCTAACCGCGAACTAATCCGCTATATCTTATAATAGATCGTAATCCGCGCCCCCGCATAAGTCCGCGTTGTCATTATTTCTAGCCCCTCCAGCTCCAGCGCTATCATACTCGCCGGCGAGGACAAAACTAACCGACCACCTGGCGCCAATAACCCAACCAAGCTCACTAACTCCTCTTCTACCCTCGCCCCCTCACGAAAGCTCTCATACGGCGGATCTGCCAAAATATAGTCAAATTCGCCTTGAAACTCGCCTCTTTCCGCGAATTTCTGAGCACTTTCCGCAAAAACCTTCACTAGACGGCCCTTTGCACCTTCCTCTGCGCTAGCACCCTTCTCCGCCCCTTCTAGACCTATTTTACGTAAATTTTCCCGGATTGTTGCTGCCACCTTCGGTACTTTTTCGACAAACACCACCTCTCTTGCCCCCCGGCTCAGCGCTTCGATCCCTAACGCTCCCGAACCCGCATAGACATCTAGCACTCTCATACCGCTAGTGCTAACCATGTTGAATAAAGCCAATTTTTCGCGCGCGCCCATCGGGTGCGTTCGGCTATCTTTCGGGAAATCCAATTTCATCCCCTTAAATTCCCCTGATCCTACCCGAAAACTACTTTCGCTTCCCATACGCTTCTTCCACCGCCGAATACCAACCTAGCGCTACCGCTCGCACAATCTCCGGAATCAAAACGTCGCGCGTTTCCATGGCTAGCTCCGTGGTCCAACCGTCCGTCCGAAACCGATCAAACATCGCATACTTTTGTACTTTCTCAAGCGCCTCCTGGAACATCTGATCGACATTAACGTCCTTAAACTCCGAACGTCCTAACCGTGGTAGCATGCGTTTTGTCGGCGTTGCCGCTACGATCATCAAAACTCCATATTCATAAGCAATATGTTTCGACATATGCCCGCCCGCGCCCCAATAGAGCCAGTTATTCCTTAGGGTTTCGAGCATATTCCGCCCGTGCATAATTCCCTTTAGTGGGCTTCCAAACACCTTTACCAATTCTTTATCTGTCATCAATTCATCTTTTACGCTCGAAAGCGGAAAATGGTGTGCCGGCGTCAATCCATCCGTAATCATATGCGCCATCCACGCCGCCTCAAACGAAGCTCGCACGTGGTCACCATTCTTTAACGCTCGTACCAGATTCCAATGGTGGTCACGAATCATCTCCGTGACCGAACGCGTATCTAGCGAACTATGATCTTGGTCCGACGGCCTTTGCGCTAATTCCGCCGACTCCTCCGCACCTTCTGCCATCATGTGTGAAGGCTCATCAATCCCTGGGCTCTTGCGTTTCAACCCGTCCGGCCCCCGTGTCCCCTCAAAATGGATAATCTCTTTACTGGTTGGAAAATACTTCCCCCGTGGCAAATACCGGCTAAGAGCCTTCCGCGCCGCTTGGTCAATTCTCTGATGCGTCCCCACAATCTTGCCCGAAAGCTTCGAATTCTTGACAATAGTAGTAGTAGAATACATTTACCTACCTATTATACTTGATTCGGCTCCAAAATGGCTAAATTCCTTAGTTCAAAGTCGTTAGCTGCTGATACTTTTTAATCCGCGTTGCTAGCTCAGGATAGTTCTTCATCTCTTCTGCATGTTGCGCAAACTCCTCGGCATGATGGCTCGCCCATGCGATCAGCTCCGTATCGCTCAAATTCGCCACTTGCAAGTTCAGCTCACCGTGTTGCATCGATCCATAAATTTCACCTGGACCGCGAATCTGCAAATCCACCTCCGCCAAATGAAAACCATCGGTCGATTTTTCCATTTCGCGCAAACGCTTTGACGGTTTTCCTTCGCCAGTCGTCAACAAGAAACAATACGCCGGCTGATCGCCACGCCCCACCCGACCACGCAGCTGATGCAACTGTGCCAAGCCATAGTTCTCCGAATCCTGAATAATCATCATGTTTGCATTCGGTACGTTTACCCCCACCTCGACCACCGTCGTCGATACCAGAATCTGAATTTTATTTTCCGCAAATTCCGTCATTATACGATCTTTTTCCTCCGGCTTCATTTTACCGTGTAGTAGCCCTACTCTAGCCTTCGGAAATAGTTCTGCCAACTTTTTCGCCTGCTTCTTTACCGGCGTTGCCGTATTGCTATTTTTTTCTTCAATTACCTGGCATATCCAATAAATCTGCTGGTTTTTCGCCAAAAGTTCTCGCATCTGCGGATAAAGTTCATCTCTTTGCTCCGTCTCGTTTAGAATCCGCGTCTCAATCGGCTGACGCCCCGGCGGCAATTCGTTTAGCAGTGATACGTCCAGATCCCCAAACGCCGTTAGCTGTAATGATCGCGGAATTGGCGTTGCCGTCATTGACAACAGATGTGGCGCCGTATCTTTCGGCGATTTTAGTAATAGCTTCTGCCGTTGCCCCACGCCAAACCGGTGCTGCTCATCGATAATACAAAAAGCCAGGTCCTGAAACGCCGTCGTATCGGTCAGCAGTGCATGTGTCCCGATCACAAAATCAATTTCCCCTGCTTTAATCAAGCGTTTCAGCATCGGTTTGTTAAATGTCGCTCCGGTCAACAATGCCGTCCGCGGCATTGTAATCCCCGGATTCTTCGCTTCAATATCCTGAAACAGCTTAACCAAACTCTCATAGTGCTGGGTTGCCAAAATCGCTGTCGGTGCTAGCAGCGCAATTTGCCGCCCATTGTGCGCCGCCTGTGCCGCTGCGATCGCCGCTACAATCGTCTTACCTGACCCCACATCCCCCTGGAGCAAGCGGTTCATCGGCGTAGTCCGTCCTAGCGCCTGCAAAATTTCCCAAGTCGCTCGGCGCTGCGCTTCTGTCAGCTTAAAAGGTAAACTTTTCACAATACTCTGGGTAAATTTTGCATCAAACTTTAACGGGATTGATCGTAAACGCTGATTCTCTAGCTTGTTCAGCTTCGCCGCTAAGATCAGCTCAAAAAGCTCCTCGTACGCCAGATAACGCCGCCCCTTCTCTGCATCTTCTGGCGATTCCGGAAAATGCGAATAGAATAGCGCCTCCGCCCGAGCTCCTGGTGTCACAAAATCTGGTTTACCTTCCGTCAGCGGCAACAAATCTGGTATTTTTGCGAAATCCGACCGCATCCCTGAGATAATTTTATGGAAAGTTTGCGGCTTTATCGCGCTCTTTGCTGAATAAATTGGCTGAAAGCCAGCCGCTTCGCCATCTTTCTCGACATCTTGCACCAAAGTCGCCGATGGCGAGGTCAATACATAACGCCCATTTTTTAGCTCATACTTCCCTGTGAAATAATACTCTCGCTCCGAGTCAAACTGCTTCGCCCGGTACGGCTGATTAAACCATACCGTCCGAATCGCCCCCGTCGCATCCCGAATCACTCCCTCTGTAATTGTTAGTTTTTTTCGGCTCGTCCGAATAATATGTAGTCCGTCGATCTTCCCCCGCACGATTACTTTCCCCGGCCGCAGATCCTCAATGTTTACCGTCGTCTGATAATTCTCATAAATCCGCGGCAAACAATAGACTAGGTCGCCCACAGTATTGATATTCACATTTTTTAGCGCCGCCGCCGTCCTCGGTCCCACGCCTTTTACTGTCTCCACTGATGCCGACAAATCCATAAGAGCATTATAGCATAAACTCTCCAAACCGCCTTGAACCTTCTTTAAGTTGCATTTTATCTATCTAGGTGTTATAATTAGAACAAATCTAGTCTTTGGGAGGGCAAGAATGGACAAAACAGACGAAAAGCGTTGGACCTTACGGATATCCTACATCAACGAATCAGGCAAATCTTTAGCGCCATCACGACGCAAAAGCTGTATCGAAGGCCTGCTCTATTATGTAGAACCACTCAAAATCCCTGGCTGGTGGCCGGATAAGCCTTTCTTGGGTATTAACCTTCATGAAAACTGCGAGGTTAGCTTTATCTATCATCGCACCAGTTCCAATTAGTGCATCTTATTATCACCCAAAAGAGCCCCTCGAGACGAGAGGCTCTTCCTTTTTGGTCCCAACCTTTTTAGAGCTGCTTCACTTGTAGCGCGTCAAGTTCAACCGGCGTTTCGCGGCCAAACATCGAAACCATGACTTTCAGCTTGCCCTTCTGCGTATCGATTTCCGCCACCGCGCCTTCAAATCCCTTGAACGGCCCATCAATAATCGAAACCACCTCGCCAATCTCGTAGTTGACCGAATATTTTGGATCTTCCACCCCCATGCGCTTCTTAATCTTTGCGATTTCTTTGTCCGAAACCGGCGTCGGCTGGGTACCGTTACCGATAAATCCAGTCACTCCCGGCGTATTACGCACAATATACCATGTCTCGTCGGAAAGGCACATCTCAATCAAAACATAACCCTGAAAAATCTTCCGATCGACGACCTTGCGCTTACCGTTTTTGATCTCAATCCGTTTCTCTTTCGGAACAATTGCATCAAAAATCTTCCCTTCCAGCTCGGGAGTATCAACTCGTTCCTTAATCCCATTTGCGACCTTGTCTTCATAGCCGCTGTAGGTACTAATCGCATACCATGCCCGGGTATCATCATAACGATTTACTGCCATATTTTTCTCCTCTTTTTATAAATTAACGGCTACTTGACAAAAGTTTTGAACAAGAAAGTAAAGAAGGTGTCAAGCAACATAATAAACACAATGAAAACTGCACAATACGCCAAAACGGCCAAAGTCATCTTCCAAGTGTTTTTACGGTTTGGCCAACGCACCTGCCGAATCTCCCGCCAAGAATCCCGCAAATAACGCCCCAAAGCTACGAACGGCCGCGCCAGAATAAAAACTTCTTTTAGCGGTTTTTCGCTCTTTTCGCCCTTCACTTTTTTAAGTTTCGGCGCCTTTTTCTCGACCTTGCTTGGCTGGCTGCCCGCCTTAACGCTCGTCACAACTGGGCGCTCGGTCACTTCAACCTCCGCTTCCTGGCTGCGGTTAGTCGATTTGGCGGAAATTTTAGTAATATGTTGACTGGTTTTGGTGTTGGCGAATGCGCTAGAACCGGTTGCCTTTCTCAAGGCATCGGCGCGAGCTTTTTTAGTGCGATTCGACATACGACTCCTTTCTCGTGTCCGTCTGGTAACTTTTGGTGGGGCAGAAGGGATTCGAACTCTCAGCCGACCGCTCTACCTAACAAAAAAAGTCTGTTACCAGACTGTCAATAGTATTGTAGCACGTCTAGTCAAGATTATCAAGCTAAAAGTGCGGACCGTCCAAACCTGGACGGGCCAAATCGCAGAAAAAGATCAAAGTTTGGCCGCAATTTTGCCCGACAAGGGCGTTCTCCGTCCGCTGCGAGGCAAGGTTGCAGTCGTCTCCAAGTTTACGGTTCTACCGCTCTTCATGTCAACGACCTTCAACTCCGACCGCATAAGCTCAATATTAACGCTGGAAATTAAATGCGGCAGAGCATTGTGCTGCTGCGCCCAATCGTGACGAGCCTCAAGCTTCTGGAACAAGCCAATCCCACGTTCGATGATGTAATCAAACGTCACATCGAACTCTCCCAGGTCAAAACTTGCCAAGAACTTGTCGTTGGTGGCAACTGCATCCAAATCGCAAACCGCAATCGGACGCCCAACCAGCTGCGCCTGAAACGTCGAATACAAGTCCACGCTGGGCAGGACCATATCGAATTCGATCGTTACAGTGGCTGGTTGAGAAAAAGTCGGGTGAAAAGTGCCGTCGTCCAGGCGATGATACCTCTGGATCTTGCAATCCAACCGTGGTTGTTTACTCAGCTCTTCCGCAAAATTCAGCCAATTTCTACCCACCGCAACTTTCGGCCCGTTCAAAAAGATGTAAGCGCTGGCCGAAGCCGAAGCAGCCGAAATCTTGGCCGAGTTGACGGTGGAGCGAGCATTCAGATCATAAGCTTCGTAGTTTACCATATCGGGCTCTCTCCTTTTCTGTACCAAAATATACTCTATCAAAGATAGCTGGAACATAGCCAAAAATGACTACATCTTTCTATTGTATCACAGATTAGACTAAAAGTCAATAGAATTTTATCACCCCTGTCAAAAACGGGGTTCCAGTTCCCTAGAACCCCGCTTGTTACTAGTCTTAATCCTAGTTGTACAAATTCTCAACTGTAATCGAAGGACCTTGCGAAGTCGTTACAAAGATCGACTTCACGTAGCTACCCTTGAGCGAAGCTGGGCGATGGCTCTTCAACGATTCAAAGAAGGTCTCCGCATTTTCCAACAACTTAGCCGCATCAAAGCTAGTTTTACCAAGACCGATATGGATAATCGCTTGCTTATCAACACGATATTCAACTTTACCAGCTTTCGATTCCTTGACAGCCTTTTCAATATCCGTAGTCACGGTACCAGCCTTCGGATTTGGCATCAAACCTTTCGGGCCCAGCAAACGCGCAAACTTACCAAGCTTTGGCATATAGGCTGGAGTCGAAATCAACACATCAAAGTCAATTTCGCCTTTTTCAAGTCGTTTCAAGAACTCCTCGTCTTCAGCAATATCTGCCCCGGCTGCTGCCGCTTTTTTCGCCTCATCAAGCGGCGCAAAAACCGCCACCCGCACTGTCTTACCGTTACCATGCGGCAAAACTACTGTCGCCCGGATATTTTGATCAGCCTGGCGCGGGTCAACCCCGAGACGCACGTGTGCTTCGACCGTCGCGTCAAACTTCGACGGGTTGGTCTTCTGAGCCAGTTCTAACGCCTCTTTCAAGGTATAAACTTTCCCAGCCTCAACCAACTTTGCCTTTTCTTGGTACTTTTTACCGCGGCGTTCAATCTTTGGACGAGCAATCGGCGCTGCGCCTTTTGGCTTCTCGCCAGCTTCTTCAAGCGCCTTATTCTCAGCCTTGCGCGCTTGGCGCTCTTCTTCAGCCTTAACTTCCTCAATATGTTTTTTCGACTTCTTGCCCGACTTAGCGAACTTCTCCTCCGCTTCGACTACCTCTTGTTCGACAGTCTCAGCGATTACTTCGCTGTCTTGAAGATCTTTCGCAGTTTTTTCTTCTGCCATGATTCCCTTTCTGTGGTTATAACGGCGTCCCAGCCTCCCACAATATTAAATATTATCTACATTATAGCAAATTATCGCGTATTTTGCAAGAACTCGATTAGCGCCCGATCCTCAAACAAATGCGCCCCGTCAACCTGTTCTTGGTCCCGCACCGGCAAGATAACTACCAGCTTCGCCACTGTTTTTCCGCACTGCGGACAATGGTAAAGGTAAGTTTTGCAAGCATACACCCCCGCCGGAATTTCCGCTTTTTCCTGAACCTTTACCAAATTCTGTACATAATAATTCGGATCTTCAATATCCTGAAAATGCCCCACTGTCATACTTGGCAGCGCATAAAGCTGCTTCCCTATCTCGTCCATCTGGACCGCGCATCCACTGCACCAATCATCCTTTAACGCCGCTTTCAGTTTCTGAAAGAACCCCATGCCTTACTTCTCAGTTTTCTTTGCGCTCGACTTCCCTGAATGCGCCTTCGCCTCGTTAATGTTTTGTACCATCATGTCAGCCTTCGAAATACCGGTCAGAATTCGCTTGTCATCCATGCGAAAACGCTGGTTCGACGTAAAAGTATCAACCCGAATTTTAATCCCATCGATCACGAACAGAAAACTCACCCGGCTACTGCCCTCCATGAAACCTGAACCCATTTTGCCATCATCGACCCAGGCTTTTTCCACCCGCGTCGCCGGCAAAATATAAGTTTGGCAAGGATTCCAAAAGAAACAAATCCCTAACATGCCTTTTTCGATATCCAGTACCACCGTCTTACCACGGCCATAAAAAGTCTGGTTCCGCTTGTAACCCTCTGCATTAAAACGTTTCTCTAACTCTTTTGTCTTTTTCTTAAAAATCAAACTTCCGCCAAAAATCCACCAGACCACTGCCAGAATCGACGGCACCATCGTCGTCAAAACCGCACCGGTTCCACCGTCGCGAAAACAAAAATAGCACAAGGTATACCCTAGCGCACAAATAATAATCGGGATGAAGATATATCCCAACAAATACCATAGGTTAACCTTTTTGATTTTTTCTTCCATACATCTCCTTTTGGGTTATATTATATCACTCTCCCGCCACATCTTCTGGTATTATTTCCCACAAAAAAGAGCCTGCCCCACCAAACAGACTCTTTCTATATTTCTATTAGTCTTCGACCACTACGCCCATCGAGCGCGCCGTGCCAGCAATGACTTTTACTGCACCGTCCATGTCGATAGCGTTGAGCTGGCCCATCTTCACTTTTGCGATCTCTTCAAGATCAGCACGCGAAATCTTGCCAACTTTTTCAAGGTTCGGCTTGCCGCTACCTTTTTCGATTTTGATCTTTTCGCGGATCAAATCATCCACTGGCTGACCAAGGCAAACCCAGTCGAAAGTACGGTCGTCATAAACCTTGATATGCACAATGACATTCTTGCCATTATATTCTTTGGTCTTCTCGTTAAACGGATTGATAAAATCCATCATATTAAGGCCCCACTGACCAAGCGTGGAACCAACTGGAGGTCCGGCCGTAGCCTTACCGCCAGGAATGCGCAACTTAAGGTTGCCAATAACTTGTTTTCCTGCCATATTTTCCCTTTCCGGGTGAAGCTCCCGGTGACGATTATTAATCGTGCGTAACATGTCTATTCTAACGCAAAACCCACCAAAAGTCAATCCGCCTAATCTTCAGTACCTATCCCCTAGCTATTTATAATATCCTTTACCCTGCACCCGTACGTCTACATATTCAGGTTGCAAATCATGCTCTTTGAGATAATCAATCATCCGCTTCGCATCTTCCGCCGACACTGCCGTCCCTCGGTCCAGACTCACTTTAAAATAAGTCGTCATTCCTTCTAGATCTACATAAAGCGTTCGACTCATCCCAGTCGGCAAAACTACGCGTTTCACTTTAAACCCTAGCATTGCAAAATCCCGTTCGATTCGGCCGATATACTCTTTCACCCGCGCTGAGACTTGCCCGCCGCCTGTTTCATCAACAATTTCTGCCGCTATTTCATATTCTTCCGTCGAAGTTCTCATTTCCACTTTTTCGCGCACCATACTCATAATTCCTACATAAATCAGTCCACCAATCGCCAAAAACAATACCAAAACTATCAACACCGAAATCACATGTTTCCGCTGAACTTTCTTGCGCGCCAGCATCCGCTCCGATTCCGACTCCGCATGCTCTCGCGCCGCAACGATTGTTTGCCCCCGCCGTAACCCCCGCTCTTTACTCTTGTTTCTCATTCTTCCACCGCTTCATGGCTTCGTCAAGCTCTTTAGCCTCACGCGCCGCCTCTTTTCGCTCCGCCTTAAGTTTCGCCTCTACCTCTTCTGGCAATTTCGGCTCAACTTTCACCGGCTTTGCATCGCCTTTCTTTTTCTCTACTCGTTCTTTTTCCGTATTCTCACCCACTTCGATCAAGATTTCCGCCAACCTGCCCGCCGCATCCGGTTTCGCTTCCGCATGAAGTTTCTTTGCCAGCGCTTCACGTTCTCTTGGCGCCCGCACTAGATGCCTCACCGCCTCCAGCAGCTCCGCTGGTTTTCTCACCATTTGGTCGTCCGAAACTACCGTCACTGCCCCCATCTCTTCCAATTTTTCGGCATTCTTCGTCTGGTGAGCCCCCGGTAGCCGACCAAACGGCACTAAGATCACTGCCTTACCCAGCGCTGCCAGCTCCGCGATTGTTGTTGCGCCGGCTCGGCTCACCACGACGTCCGCCGCCCCCATCAGCTCATGCATTGCCGAATTAAACTCCCACATCCGAAAATTCGACTTTAGCTTCGCCTTATCCCACTCTTCGTAACGCTTCAACTCCACCATGTTTTCATAATGTTTTCGCCCCGCCACCAGCCCCACGCTCGCAAACTTCAAAATCTCTGGCAAAATTGTCACCATCGCCTCATTAATATGCTGCGCCCCTTGGCTTCCTCCCGTTACCACCACTAACGGCTGTTCCGGATCGAAACCAAAATCTTTTTTTAGATTACGTTGCTGCGCTTCGCTCACTTCACGAAACTCCGGTGCTACTGGAATACCCACACATATAATGTTATCATTCGGCCCATCGCCCTTTACACTCCAGCCACTCGTAATTACAGTTGCATGTTCCATCAAAATCCGGTTCGCTAGCCCCGGCACTGCATCCGATTCATGCACGATATACGGAATCCCTAGCTTTCTTGCCACTATCCCGACTGGTAACCCCACAAATCCACCCTTCAGGAAAATCACATCCGGCCGTTTACTTGGCAACAACAACCGCCAAAAACTCTGAATAATACCCCCCACAAACCCAAAGAATCCAACAATATTACCAAATACTAAGTCCTTCAACACGATCCACCAGTTTCGGAACCAATCATACCATTTCCAGCCCGCGTAACGGCGAAACTTCCCCGCACAGACCTTTCGTACTCGGATATACGGCACCTTTCCGCGCGTCGTTCCCGCTTGCGATCCCCATCGCACACCAATTTCTGTTGTAATTTTTACAACATTTTTATAATATTTTCGATCTGTCCAAAACTCCACCTTCGTCCGCGGTTTTTTCTCCAAAAGCTCCCGTACTACCGCCACCGCCGGAGTAATATGCCCCCCTGATCCGCCACCGACTACTAACACTTTCATAATCTCGTCTCCGTTCTCCTACTCACTCTTCGTGCCCCCGTCTCCACCCTCGGTTCTCTACTAGTATAACACGAAAGTTGTAATGCTAGCCCCAAAGCCCCCGTCATAAATAGCATACTCGTCCCGCCATAGCTTAGCAGCGGTAACGTAATCCCCGTAAGTGGTAATAATCCCGTCATCGCAGCGATATTAATCACCACGTGTGCCGCCGCCCAAGCAAAAATCCCTACCACTATCAGCGATTGTTCATCATCTTGCAGATAATTTGCCGTCTTGAGCAGCCGCATTAGTAAGACTGTAAAACAACCCACGATTAATAGCAGCCCCATAAAGCCAAAAGTCTCACCAATCACCGCAAACACCGAGTCGTTAATCGACTCCGGCAAATATCCCGTCGCCTGTACGCTATTACCTGGGCCAACGCCAAACAGCCCACCCGTGCCGATCGCAATCATCGCATTGTCAATATGATAAGTGTCGCTTGATTCGCTACTCTGGAATGTCAACAACCGCTCTACTCGATGCGGCGAACTAAAGATCGCCACCACTCCCCCCACTAGCACCACCGCCACCGTAATCACGAAGTATCGCATCTTTACCCCGCTCATAAACAACATCGCTAGCATGATCGCCATCAAGCTTACACCCGTGCCAAGGTCCTTCTGTAAAATCACCACGAAGAACAACGACAGCCCGCAAACCACAATAAACGGAATCCAAAAATCGCTCCAGCTCTCCAGCTTTCCTTCCTTTTTTCGTTCTGACATCAACCCAGCCAGGTACAATACCAGCCCAATCTTCAAAATCTCTGCCGGCTGCAAACTTAGCCCGCCAAAGTTAAACCACCGACACGCGCCAAGTTCGCACCGCGCCAATCCGCTCCCCACCGCCGCCAAAATCGCCAACAACGCGCATAGCGCCAATCCGCCGAACATCACCCATTTCCCGGCCTTTTTTACAATCGGATACGGCAATTTGAACGCCGCAATGAACACGATCAACGACAACACTGCATTTATCAACTGTCGTATCGTAAAATAATTTTCACTATATTCGGTTCCGTAGGTTGTATTCAAGACGTTCACCCGCATTGGTCCCACCATATAAATCACAATCAATCCAATTCCTAGCAAAACAATTGTTAGTGCACCTAACGTCCGATCACTTTTATGCTTCCGCATCGTCCGCCCTTTGCGTTTCTATTCCTTGATCGCGTCGCGCCTCAATTCCCTGCTTCGCTTCATTCACAACTCCGCCCTGCACCGCCAAGAATACACCCAAAATTGCAAACACGCCCGCAATCACCCAAAACCGCATCACAATCTTCGCTTCGCCCCAACCCTGCGCCTCTAAGTGATGATGTACCGGCGCTGAGATAAACAACTTCTTGTGGAACACCTTCTTCCAAAAAATTTGTAATAGCGACGAACCCGCTTCAACCACGAACATAATCCCAATAATCGGTAACAAGAAAAACGAATTTGTCATCATCGCTACCACACCTAGTCCCGCTCCTAATGCAAACGACCCTGTGTCTCCCATCATAAACCGCGCTGGCGGCACATTAAACCAAATATACGACAGTAGCCACCCGACCACCGTTAAGCAAAATCCTGTCAACATCCACTGTCCCTGAAACAGCGCGATCACACCATATGCCCCGTACGCCATCATCGATAATCCTCCAGCCAGACCGTCTAGTCCATCTGAGATGTTTACCGCGTTTGACGTCGCCACCACCGCAAAGGCGAAAATCACGATCATTCCCACCGTACCAACTTCCCAAGCTCCGATAAATGGCACTTCGATACTCGTCCAGCCCAACTTCACCGCAAACCACCACCCTAGCAGCACACCAATCGCCGTGATCATTGCGAACTTCACCGGCGCGCGCAATCCCGCCGCCCCCTTACCACTCCCAAACACGTTGATTAAATCATCAATCAAACCCACCACACTCCCCCCAATGAACCCTACTAGCGGCAGCCACGTCTGCTCACGGTTAAGATTGCAGATCCAAGTCACAATTAAGACCGTCATCACCCCAATAATTCCCGCCATCGTCGGAAAATGGCGTGCAATCTTCTTCGCGTGCAACTTCGCGACTACTTCTAGCTTTTCGCCAGTCATCGCCTCTTTTTTCTGTTTCTTCCAGAATTTGTATTTATAGGCAAAAAACGTATAAATCGGCGTCAAAAAAGTCGCCAAGAAAAACGCCGATAACGCCAAAATCAACCCATAAAAAGCTTCATTGTTCAACGTATCTTCCATTATTCTGTCACTCCTGGCTTAATTTGTAGATAATCTAGCAAGTAGTCACTAATCGCGTTAAAAACAACTTGCGCTTGTTTCTCACCCTGGACTTCTTTACCATCTTCCCAGGCTCGCGTCATCACTACATACTCCGGCATTTCGCCTGCCGCACCGCCAAAACCCAGGTAGCTTCCCACCATCTCATCAAAGGTATAAGCCCCATTCTCGATCGCCTGCGCCGTACCAGTCTTCCCTCCTACATAATAGCCTGGCGGATCAATCGTTTTGTTAAATGCTGTACGTACATTATACAACATTTCCCTTAGCGTTGCACTAGTCTCCGCCGAGATCGTCTGCCGAACTGGCGCTTTTTCCGCTTCTTCTACAAACTTCCCGTTCTCCATTTTCCCCGCTATCACCGTGGGCGTATAATAATCCCCTCCGTTCACAATCGATGAAAAAGCCGCCGCCATTTGCAGCATTGTTACTTGCAAGTTCTGGCCAAAAGTCATGTTTGCGTAGGTCGAGGCTAAGCCATAAGCGTTCGCATTTGGTTCGATTAGAAATCCTGACGCCTCCATCAGTTCAATTCCGGTCGGTCGCCCCAGCCCAAACTTATTGTAATAATAGTCATACAGCCGCTCTCGACCCAACTGAGTAATCTCCGTTTGGCTCCCACCTAGCCACCGCAAAACTTGGATCGACCCCGTATTCAGCGACCAAATCAGCGCCGTTCGCATCGAAATCTCTCCGTAAATCTGATCATTCTTCGACGCGTTCTCGATCGGCCAACCGTCAATATGCGTTACATGCTCATTAAAATATGTCGACTCCGGCGTAAAAACTCCTAACTCCAGCCCTGCCGCAAACGTCAACGGTTTACAAGTACTTGCCGGCTCGTACGGATCTTCTGTTACGTGGTTGATATAACTCTCCGCACTCTCTACATTACCATAATCTGCCGGATCATATCCCGGCGCATTTGCCATCGCCAACACCTTCCCGTTTCGAGGATCCATCACAATTGCGCTAATGTTTGCCACTCCGAGCTCTTTCGTTTTTGCTTCCAAAATCTTCTCAACGTTATATTGAATATTTTTATCAATCGTCAGTACCACATCTTCGCCGTTAACCGCCGGTTCTTTGATATTGTCATCGCCGATTGAGAGCGAAACGTTATTGATATCCTTTACCGTCTTCAGCAATCCATCTTTACCCGACAGCTGTTCATTTAATGCCCCCTCGACGCCGTATTGCCCAATCCCATCCGCGTTCACGAATCCTAACAGCGTTGACCCGAGCGTCTTTTCCGGATAAACCCGCTTCGTGTTCGCCTGTAGCCAAACTCCCGTCAGATCCGCTTCCGCCACCGCTTCCGCCGTCGAACGCTCAACGTCGCGCGCAACCACATAATAGCGCCGTGTTTTGTCCGCAAATACCTCATCCCAAGTCGCCTGCTGATGAGTTGCGATGATCGGCGTCAATTTTGTTTGTAATTCTTCTTGATCCGCCACCATCGGATCTATAATCACCATATAGACCGTCGCGTTCATCACTACTGCCACCGGCTCATCACCGTCCATCATGTAGATTTCGCCCCGCTTTGCCTTCAGCACGTTCTGCTTCGTCTGCTGAGCTGCGGCTTTTTCCACCCATTCATCATGCTGAATAATCTGAATAAAAAACAAGCGCGTCACGATCACCGCCATCACGGCCAAGAGCCCCATCCGCAAAACTTGATTTCTGCTCATGGTTATATTATATCATAAGTCGTTGCCTAAGGGCCTTAATTCCCCTCTTCGCCCTTGATACAGGCATAGGTAATTTCTTTCAGCCTTGCCGTATAAATCTTTCCTAGCATGCCGATTGGTAGCGCGAACATCCCCAACATTTCTCGCACATAGCCATGGAACCCTTGTTTGAACATATACACACCGCTACCCTTCACCGGTTTCATACCATAAAAATTATGCCGCGTATAACCCGCTTCTTTCGCCCGCTGGATCATCTCCCATTGAATCAAATGCGGCGCGCCTAGCTTACGATATTCCGTCTTTGAACCACCGCAGAGATAAATCACTTCCTCGCCCGACCCGACGAACATCGCCGCCGCAATCGGCATCATTTTCTTATCAGCTTCATTCTCCGGCTCCGGTTTTCCCGCGAGAACATACCGTGGCGCCTCCGCCACCATGTGCCACACTTTATCGCCAAAATATTCTTTCATCGTCCGATAATAATCCATTCCCGAATCGTGAAACCCACGCCGTTTCGCCGTATCCGCCACGATCTCGTTCAGAACCCCCAGCTCACCATTACTCAGCCCACGCACTTTCACCCCCACTTTTAGCCCCTTCTTCATCACCCGTCGGTGCCCCTCACGGAAGTTCCGGAAGATTTCCTCTTCCTCTTTATCTTTCAAGTCCAAAGCATAAGTCCATTTCGTACACTCATATTCACCAAGATACTTATAGCCCAAACTCACTAGTTCATCCTTCACCGCTAGGTGATCTTCTCCCCCCACTACGTTATTTTCACCATCCCGTGCTTGCATCACAATATTCGGGGCAATCTCGATCACGATCCCACCTCGCTGCGCGCAGAATTCTTTCGCCTGTTCCGTCAAAAAATCCAACACTTCTCGCCAGTTCTTCGCCTCATAGTCCATCACCCAGCCCCCCGGCACCCGGCAAAGTTTCCTCCCTAAATACCATTTATGCGTCATGATGACGCCTTTTGCTAGAATCTTCTGTGTCATTGTGTCACGCACCCCCACCAGATAAGTCTCCCGTCCCAGCGCTTTATGCCGACGATACATCTCTACGCTCTGCAAAAAGTTATCGCAGTCAAACTGCGCTCTCTCGAACTCTGCTTCCGATAGTTCTACGAACTCCATGGCCACATTATAGCACTATTCGGCGTATCCGCCAGCCGTCGCATTCTCCATCGTCGATGCTACCGAGCTATTCTCCGTCGAAGCCACCGAAGTCAACCTCGCCTTTTCCACCGCCAGATCTTCTCGCTTCGCTTCCAATTCTGCAATCTCATCCTCAATTGCCGACAACTCATAATCATAATTTGTCGCTTGCGTCCCTTGCGACACATAAATCATCCCCACACACAGCACCAAAAATCCCACAATCACCGCCATTGCCCCCGAACCCAAGCTTTTCGGCTGATGCCGTACCATATTATAATTCCTTGACCATCCGTTCACGCTCGCCGAAGCTCCGCGCCGTGAAGTCGCATATGACTGTGTTCGCATTAATTTCCTCGCTGTTTTTGTTTTGTTTTTTTACATAATAATTTCAATTTCTTGACGCCAAAAAGACGCCGAAGACGCTAAACGAAAGACTCGTCCCGAAATTTCTCATAGAAATCTTAGACCGGAGCTAGGCAAAAGACAGAGCCATAAGTAATCTTTTGCTCGCTCCGGGAAGGTCATGTATTTTGGGTCCACACTCTTGGTTTAACTCTTCAACCTTGGGTGAGCCATTCGGCCCATGGCGCAGGGCACCGGTTTCCCGGCCCCCGCGATTTGAGAGAATATACTACTTAACTAATCGTTATTTTTCGATTAGCAGAATTTCACTTTCACCTTCTGTGCGCGAGAACGGTTGCTAGTGATGATGATTTGACGTGGCATAATATTGCCTCCTTTATTTTTTGTTTATTGTTTTTATTTTTATCTCGCCTTACGGCTTCGATAAAACCTCGCATTCTCGGAAAAACTTGTAAACAAGTTTTTCACTCAAATGCTCATTTTATCATCCGGACAGCTGTTATGTTTTTTACAACACCAGTCCGACTGGCCCAATTTCTCAAGCCAGTCCAAGCGCAATTCGCTCGCTCCGCCTCACCTAAACCCGCAGAATCTCCACACTCTACTAAAGTTTTACGGCTGCGCGCAGTTTCGCACTTCTTGCCCTTGGGTTGATAAACAACTCCTCATTTTCCGCAGTGATTGGCTTTTTCGTCAATACTCTAAGCTCCGATTCCTCGCCGTACGCCGACGCTTCTTTCAGCCATTCCTTCACCAACCGATCCTCTAGGCTATGAAAAGTAATCGCCGCCACTCTACCGCCCGGTTTCAAAACCTTCGGCAAAAGTTGCAAAGTCTTTTCAATCAACCCCAACTCATCGTTCACCGCGATCCGAATCGCCTGAAAAGTCCTCGTCGCCGGATGGATCTTTCCTCCTCGACCGTACTTTCTCAGCGCTTCGCCAAGTTGTGCCGTCGACCGCCAAGGTCGCCCGTGCACAATCTCGCGCGCGATCAGCCTCGCAAAACCCGGTTTTTCCTCACCGTATTTTTCCAGAATCTCCGCCAAGTGTCGCTCGTTATAATGATTCACGACCACCTCAGCACTCAGCTCTTGGCTCTGGTCCATTCGCATATCTAGCGGACCATCTTTCGCAAAGGAGAACCCTCGTTCTGCTCGATCTAGCTGCGGAGAAGATACTCCAAAATCCATTAATATCATATCGAAAGCGTTTCCACACTCAATTTCCTGTAGCACCGCATTATAAAAGTCCGCTTTTACGATTCTAATTCCCTTTCCCGAGAATTTTTCTTCTAGAACCCGAATAGCGTTCACATCCCGGTCGACCAAGACCGAGCCCTTATAATTCTGTGTTACATCCAAAATCTCGCTTGCATGTCCTGCATATCCCGCCGTCAAATCCATATACGATTCGCCCGGTCGCGGTTGCAAAACCTCAAGCACTTCCGATAACAATACAGGCTTATGAAGTTCTTCCATGTTATGATTATAGCATTCCCTGGCCTATTTTGCGCCAGTTCCTCTTCTAACCATAGCTACCTTCGTTTGAGACCGCTCAACTAGAAATTTCCGCGTTTTTGTGTTTGATGATTGTTTGTTTAATTTTTGTAATACACTTAATCTACTACGATCCCCGGCCAGCCGAAGCTAACCATATAATCGTAGCCGTTGAGAGACTTATAGCGTATTGTGAGTGGGTTGGGTCTTCACCATAATGATGTCGACCAATAGAGTTAATTTGGGAGGTGTTTGTTGGATGTGCGTATTGGTTTCGGTTTCGCGTATCCTAAACGCGCGCAAAAACTCCTAGTTGATCGATCTCAAACTCTGTTAATATACTTATCTATTTGATATGTTTGTTTGTGGTACATCCCCGCTTTAGTGTTTGCTACGTTTTTATGTTTGATTTTTGTAGTTTTTCACTTGTTTGTGTGGGTGTTCGTCCACTGACCTTAGTATAAGTGAAATTTCTAAAAAACGCAAGCATAATTCCGCCACATTTTTTCGCACTTTTGCACAAGTTTTCCACAACTAGCCAACTCTCTCCCCCTGTTTGTCTAGAGTAGAATCTTTTCCACAACTCTAGTATCTTCCCCTAGTTTTATTTCTTAAACATAAAAATAACTCCCCCTGTCATCAGGGGGAGCTTGAATTCGACTTGCTGATACTCTGAGATTTGCTAACGCCGCCGTCGATAATCAATCAGCCAATTTCAGTCTTACCATCCATGACTCAACCGTGCTGCGCTAATTCCGTCAGCAGCTCCCGGCGCGCGATCAATTCCGCGGGCAATCCCGTCAGCCACAGTTCTCCGCCCTCCAGCAACTCATCGCTTCTACTCAGAATGGGTAGCTGCGGGTAAGCAACCACCTGCCTCGGCAATCGGGGCGTATAGTCATGAGCGTCAATGATGGCGCCGATATGCCATGCTTCATCAAACATGATCATCGCGTTCGTTCCGCAGAGTTCCATTGACGCCGCCCCGCCCGTTGGCGCCCCTGGCAGGCAGATCTCCACAATCTTGCCCGACACCGTCAATACGCAAGCCTCGTCGATAGCCGCATCATTGGCAATCATATCGGGCTTCATTCTCATAGTCAGAGGCTCGCTCCAAATCGGCTCATACTTGCCGTGGCACCCTTCGGCCACATACTTCTGTACGCCCATCGCCACCGATAGCTTGCCTCGCAGCGCCGCCAAGATTTCTTCAGCGCTCGGAATTCCTGTCACTACATAAATCTTCCTCATCATTTTTCAGTCACCTCAGTATTTTTCATTGTCGATCTTAAGTTACTCCCGCCCATTTCTGCCCTCCTCTCTGTATGCAAACAAAACTATTTCCGCTTGCAGACCAGGGCGGTTTTCCGGAGTCTTTCGCACTCCTACTCAGCATTCTAGCACAGATTTTTAATTTTGTCAAGCGTTTTACACCCTTCCCTTACCTGTCTTTTTCTGTCATAACTCTCATTGTCATAAACCATATTTCCATGACATAATATATATTGCCCATTTTTGATAAATCCTTTTATAATATCTTCAACATCTCCCGACCAATATCATAAAATAATGTTATAGCTATCGCACTTTTGTTCGGTTTATGATAAAACCTCCTACTCAAGCCTCTGTTCAAGCCCCTGCCTAAAATCACACAACCGAAATATCTTATCTATACTAGTTTTTCAACATCTGTGTTACAATAAACAAAACGAGGTAATACTATGAACAATGATGAACCACAAACCAATCCGGCTCCTGACGCAGTGGACGCTACTAAAATCTCCGACATCGTCGACGAGCTCAATACCGCGTCTGATGACCTTTCCGCCGAGGATAATGCTAACGAGCCAACCGAAGTTCCAGTCGATCTTTCTCGGGGCGCGAACACTACCGATGCCGCGCGCACAGCGGATGACCTTTCCGACGATCGCGAATACCACCGCGCCGATGATAGCTCTTTCGATGTCTTCCACTGGGCCAACGAAATCGATGAAGTCAAGAACAATGTCTCAGTTGAGCTTTTCCTCTTCAATAAGAACTACACTCCTTTCCGCGTCCGCTATTCAGACGCTCTCACCGCCAGCGTCAAGGCCATGTTTATGCAGGAGGCTACTGGCTACATCATTAAGGAGGCCGATAAGGGTCTTGAGTGTCGCGAGTACGAAAAATCCGACGGTGAGGATAAAGTCATCTATCGTACTAAACTTAGCAATGTCGGTCGCGCCGAAACCCTTATTCATCTGATCGAGCACGAGTATCGCAATATTGACTCCTGGAACGACCATGTCGACGAGTTCAAAAAAGTCAAAGGTATTCTCGCAAAATTCTCTTATCCTAGCAACAACGGCGAGACCAAAGTTTTCTACATCGCCAAAGGCATTTCGCCTAGCTCTGCACTCAAAGGCGGTACTAGCTGGGAACTTAACGGCGAAAGCTTCGAGCCCTTCTCGGCCGAAGTTGCCCTCAAAATGCCTGACGATAACCAGGTCGCCATCATCGACGGCAATGTCATTATCTTTAATCAATCAAAGTTCGAGAGCCTCTTCCAATACGATTACAAATCTCAGGTTATCGCCGATGCCAAAGCTAAAGAGATTACCGACAAGTATAAACTCTCCTTTGCTGAAGGCCTTACGCTCAATTCCCTTCTTCAGGACCGTAAGCCGCTCGTCAAGAAACTCCAGTCACTCGACATCGCCGAAGAAATGCCTCAAGAAAAGCTCATCGACTACGCCGACGATATGCAGCTTGAGCTCATGACCGACGACGACGGCTCGATTATCATCATGGATGATAAAGACCTCACTATGTTCGTCAACCTCCTCGCCGAAGATTATTTCATTTCCCCAGTCAACGGTCGCCGCTACGAAATCAAATCCAAAAAGCTCCTTTCCGAACCCGAAGGCGAACCGCCCCGAGGATAGTGAGTAAAAAGAAAACTGGTTTTCTTTTTACGAACGACGCAGGGGCGGGAACGTCGTAGACGTGATACCGCCCCGAGGAGCGTAGGAACTGAGAGATAACCAAAATTTATTTTGGTTATCCGAAGTGACGCCCGCTCACAAAGTGAGCGTCGCGAGCGCTGGATAGTGAGTAAAAAAGAAAATAAATATCTGTAGAGCTTCGTCCGCAGCGGGCAGAAGCCTCTTACGGATTCTTTGACAATTATTGGACACGGGGGCTATATATGGACATTGGATGCGCCTGAAGATATGAGCTTAGCCAACAAGCTGGACTTTTGGCTTATGGTATATTATCCAACCGATCCACGTGCTTTTGGCTTCTCCCTCCGTTGTCTAGCCATATGAGTAATACAAGGAGAGGATGAAGAAGCAAAATGCTCGTAGAACACAGCGCGCTTAGGCTCCTTTTTGATGCGAAATGTGATTTTTAACACGGCTATGCTTGTATCTGAAGCAAAATCTGCTATATAATACCCCTAGAGCCTCGGGCAGGCTAGACATTTAAGGTAGGGTGTGGAGTAGGATTGGCAGGAAAGAGCATCTCATGGTGAAAACTCTGCTTTGCAAGTTGTTGAAAATCCTGATTGATCGTTTAGGATCCCAACAATCAAAAAATGACGTTACTGTGATTTCGATCAAGATCGACTTCAAGTAACGTCACCTAACTACAATTTTATTGTACCTTATCATAACGATTATGTCTAGAGTTTTAGAGAAAAATCATGCCAAAATCATTCGGTTGTGGTGTAGCCTGGGGCTCTACAAATATAAGGATTGGCGAACAATATGCTAAGACTATGTAGAAGAGCGTATTGCTAGCAAACTTACAAACCAACAAGAGATAAGGGGAAGGATAATAAAACTAACTTGAGAAGAGTAATAAGGACTTAGGCTAGCTAGAAATCGTGGCACTCCGACGCCTAAGGCTGGAAACTTCCAAAATCACGGCCCAAAGGGCTCGATTTTGGTAGTTCCACCTTCGATTGAGAGCTAGCCTAAGTCCTTATTACTGGTTTTGGGTAGATTTATTTATCTTTGCCTTATTTCTTTATAATCTCATCGATAATTCCATACTCCTTTGCTTCTTCCGCGCTCATCCAATTGTCCCGGTCCATATCCTTAATTACTTGTTTTACGTCTTTCCCGGTATTCTCCGCAAAGATCTCCGCTAAGCGTTGTTTCACAAAAATGCTTTCACGCAAAGTAATTTCTTGGTCCGTTACTTTCCCTTGCGTTCCCGAGCTCGGTTGGTGAATCATAATCCGCGAATTCGGCAAAACAAACCGTTTCCCTTTTGCGCCACAACTTAACAACATCGCTCCCATTGAGGCTTGCAAACCAATCCCGATCGTCTGCACATCCGGCTTGACATAGTTCATCGTATCAATAATCGCAAGACCATCGTAGACCGAACCCCCTGGCGAGTTAATATACAGTTTAATATCCCGTTTCGGGTCCTCATTCGCAAGGAACAGCAACTGCGCCACCACCAAGTTTGCCGTTGTTGAATTTACTTCATCGCCCAAAAACACAATTCGGTCAGTTAAAAGCCGCGAATAAATATCATACGCTCGCTCGCCCTTGTTCGTCTCTTCGACCACTGTCGGCACCAAATAATTCTTTACTTTATTCATATTTTCTCCTTTACTTTATTCCTTCTACTTTTGAATTCATCGCATCAGCCAATTCGCCTAACGCTAGCTGGTTCTCTTGATATTCCACCACTTTCGCGTTATTCTCGTCAATTCTTGCATTCAGCTCCTCTCGTACTTGTTCTAATCTTTCTCTTTCCGTCACCAGACGTTCTCGCTCACGCTGAAATTCACTTGTTGTAAAACAACCTGTTTCATCCGCACACGCATTAAAATCATCAATCGCCGTGTCTAGTTCTGCCATTGCCGCTAAATATTCTTCACGCTCTGTCGCGATCTGATCTTTTGTCGTCAAAATTTCTGTCTTTAGCTGTTCGTTTCGAGCTTGCAACTCTTTAAACGGTGCCTGGTAGCTTTCGTAAAATCCTACAATCCGCGCGCGGTCTTGGAAATATTTCCCGTACGCTTTCTCCAGTTCTTCCGGCAAATTTCGTAGCTTCGTCCCCGCTCGCGTCCATATTTCTTCCATTTTTGATTCATCGGTATAGGCTTTTAACTCTTCCTCAAACCACGCTTCATTTTCTTGTCGCACCCCCTCAAGCAATTTTTTAATCTCTTCCTTCTCGTTTGCGTTTGTTCGCTCCCACGCCGCGTGCAACAACTCGTGCGCCATCGTCACTTTGTTCGAATCGGTCAAATTCTCTCGCGTCACCTCATAAACATGTATTTCGCCATCCACATAGCACCCCAACAACGAGACTTCCCGATTATAGCTTTCGCAATGTTCGTTAAACGAATCTTTATCCTCCAGTGCCGGGTGCGTCGCCGCAAAAATCCGTTTTCCGGCCCCCGTCAACTCCAAGTCCTCTTCAATCGCTTGCACTTTTTCATCCGGCTCGTACCACAGCCCCCGCCAAGTGTCTTGCACTAAGGGCTGCTGAAAAAGCTCCACAATCAACAGCGCCACTGCCACACCCAGCACCATCCCCAGTCCCTGGCACAGCCATTTTACTTTTCGTTCAGCGCGTGCTGGCATTTATCCGTTCGTCACTTTCAAAGTTAACTTTTTCGTCTCTGCTGCTTTTCCCCGAGGCAGGCTAATCGTCGCTATATCGCCCGGTTCGAGCTTATCGTCGATAATTCCCTCCGCCACCAAAGTTTCCAGCTGGTCTTCCAGTACCCTTCGTAAAGGCCTTGCTCCATTTTTCGGATCGTAACCTTCCTCGATTAGCTTCTTCTTCACCTCTTCTGATACCTTCAAGCCGATCCCCTTCGTCGCCAAGCGCTTCTTCAGCTCTTCCAGCAAGTTATCGAAAATCTTCTCCACGTTCTCACGTGTCAACGGATGGAAGACTAAGATTGCATCAAGCCGATTAATCAGCTCTGGCTTCATAGCCTTCTTGAGCGCTTTCATCGCTACTTCTTTGCTCTCTTCGTATTCTTGTCGCAATTCACGTTTTTCTTTTAGGTTGCTCGCCGCAAAGCCCATTTCCGACTCACGATACATTTCATCCGCCCCCAAGTTCGAAGTCAAAACCACGATCGTATTGTTAAACTTTACCTTATTGCCCTGGCCATCTGTCAACATTCCATCTTCTAAAATCTGCAATAGCATATTAAAAACATCTGGGTGCGCCTTCTCAATCTCATCAAACAACACTACCGCATATGGCTTTCGGCGCACTGCCTCGGTCAACTTTCCGCCGTCTTCATAACCTACGTATCCCGCCGGTGCACCTACTAGTCGCGAAACATTGTGTTTCTCGCCAAACTCCGACATATCGATCTTAATCAGTGCATTCTCGCCACCAAAAACTTCTCGCGCAATCACTCTCGCCAGCTCGGTCTTACCGACCCCAGTCGGACCCATGAAGAGAAAACTTCCGATTGGGCGACGCGGATCAGCAATCCCGCTCCGCCCGCGGCGAATCGCCTTCGCTACGCTCTCAATTGCCTCGTTCTGCCCCACCACGCTTTTACGCAAATGTTTCTCGAGGTCGCTCAGTAGCGCCAGTTCCGACCCGTGCACCTTCGCCACCGGTATCCCAGTCTTCAGTGATACTGCCATCGCAAGATCGTCCTCCGAAAGCACCGGCCGTTTCTCTACTCCCTTCTTTTTCAGTTCTTTCAGTTTCTGTTTAATTTTCTCCGACTCAACTTTCAAATTTGCCGCTTTTTCAAAATCTTCCCCCTCGGCCGCTTCTTGCATTTTCTCTTCCAGTTCAGTCTGCTCGACTTTTAATTTCTTATACTCCGAGCCGCCCTTCTTGTCCGCCGCCACCTTTGCGATCGCCGCCGCTTCATCCACTACATCAATCACTTTGTCCGGCATAAACCGGTCGTTGATATAACGCCCCGACATATTAATTGCCGTCTCGAGCATTTCATCCGGGATCTCTACCCCATGGTGCTTTTCGTAGTGCGCTTTAATCCCCTTCAAGATCTTCAGCGTTACCTCTGCGCTCGGCTCTTCTACCATCACGGTCTGGAAGCGTCGGCTCAGCGCCTTATCTTTCTCGATATTTTTTCGGTATTCATCCATCGTCGTTGCGCCGATTAACTGGATACTTCCTCGCGCCAAAGCCGGCTTCAAAATATTTGCCGCATCCATCGACCCTTCGCCCGCTCCCGCACCAGTCAACAAATGCAACTCATCAATAAACAAAATAATATCATCGTTTTGAACCGCTTCGTCGATCACACCTTTAATCCGTTCCTCGAATTCTCCACGAAACTTTGTCCCTGCCACCAAGTTCGAGAGATCTACCTGGAAAATTCGCTTACCCACCAACGCGCCCGGCACATCATTCTTAATCATCCGCTCGGCTAGGCCTTCGACAATCGCTGTCTTCCCTACCCCCGCCTCACCGATCAAGACCGGATTCGACTTCGTGCGGCGGCTCAGCACCGTCACCACCCGCTCAATCTCCCGCTCTCGTCCAATCACTGCGTCCAGCTTATTTTCCTTCGCCATTTCCGTCAGGTCTTGGCCATAGCGTTTCAACCATTTTAGCTGCGAATTCTTACGGTATTTTTGCTTCTCTTCTTGTTTATGCTCATTTTCAAGTTGCCGGTCCATCTCTTCTTCGAGTTCGTCCAGCAGCTTCTCATCATTTACCCCCATCTTCGCCAGTAGCACCCCGCCTCGCGAATTATGCTGACAAAGCAACGCATAGAGTAGATGTTCCGTCCCTACCGTCCTTGCGCCTTTTTCCATCGCATAATGATCCGCCATCCGAATCGTTAGCACCGCCGATTCCGAAAGCGACATCATCGCCATCGAGTTGTTCACATTCACCTCGGCCGCATCCTGGCCTAACGCCTTCTCGGCCCGCTCTAGATTCACGTCGTGTTTCGCTAAAATCCGCGCCGCCGTCGACATATCCTGTGCGAGAATCCCTAGCAAAATATGCTCGGTCCCCATGTAACCATTATTGTATTTCTTACTATATAAATCCGCCTTCTGGAGCGCAAAACGCGCGTTCTCCGAAAGCCGGTTCATCATTTCGCTAAAATCACTTTCCATAACAACCTTAAAATAACCTTAAAACTTTATCATTATCTCACAATTCGCTGCTCAAAATTCATCCAAAATCATTTCTCTCCCTATTGTAGCAAATTAGCACTCTTTCGTCAAGAGTGCTAACCATATTTTGTGCACTTTTCTTTGCAAAACCAAAATATGAAAATCCCGCCGTTTTTGTACGGCGGGTTCTCTTAATCTCTTGTTATTCTGACCCCCTTAGCCTTGATGCGTCTGCGCCGACATGTTCAGCAGCTCTTGTGCTACTTCAACATCGATCGTCGTCGCCTGCTCGACCACCCAGAGATAGTCCGGCGAATTTTTATCCAACCGCCATTTCCCCGAGCGTTTCCGGCCTTTTTCATCGACCCACGCCAGCTGCAATGAAACCGTTTCACCGCAATCCTTTGCTTTGATTCTGCAGCCTCCCAGGTTGAAAGCCAAAACCTTCAGCTCTGCCAGCGGCATATTCTCGGTTGTCGCTGGTTCGTCATCTGTTGTCGCAAACATCTTACGACTCGTCTTGGTTTCCGGTTCGGTCGGCGCATTCCCAACCGTAGTTTTTGGAAACGGAATTATTTTACCCGGTCGGTTACCGATACTGGATGTTTTCGCCTTCGGCTGTTCCATAGGAACATGTGTATGGACGGGCTCCGTCTCTAGAGGCGCCGTCCAGCGAGTTTGCTCTTTCGAAGCTGCTTTTATCTGTTGGCGCCGTTGACGCTCAACATAGCTCTTCGCCGCAATCTGCGCCCGCAGGCGGCTATTGTGGTTGCCCACTCCTATCAAATAAACCAGGAACCGTTCGTAGAGCACAAACAGAATCAGTATACAGATCACCGTGATAAAAACGGCCAGACCCGGTACCATCCCTATCTGCCGCCCAAAGCGGTAAAACGATCCACTGAGGAGCATCGCCAGCGACATCAGCGCCAGCACTCCTGTCACCAACAGGAATTGCGCAATCTCGTGCCCTTTCCAGCGCCTCTTCAGCCGCCGACCCCTCGCCACGTAGCACCGATTGCTGCAAAGATATCCCAGCAGCGGAATCACCAGAACAACAAGCAGATTGATAAAGTACATCATTTTTCTTCCCCCTTCTCAGTCTCTCAGTTTTACAGACACTCAGTATTCGTAGGCTATGACCTGCCTACCATTCCATTATAGCACACTATTCAGAAAAAGTCAATACTTTTACCATAAAAAGCCAGTTTTTTGTCGCTTTCGCTTATACTCGATTAATCACCGGGATCACGATCGGCGTATGCCCAGTCGCATCAAACAAGATATGCGTCACATCTTCTTTGATTTCTTCCTTAAACGCCTTCATATCGTCTCCGCTCAGCTTCTCACTCCGCACCCGGAGATAATGCCGAATCTTCGCCACCAACTCTTCCGAATTATCCAAGTAAATAAATGCCCGTGACACAATATCCGGCGTCTTTACTAGCCGATTATTCTTCTTACTCAGCGTCAGGACAATCACAAAAATCCCTTCACGCGAAATATGAATCCGGTCTTTTACCACCGCTTCGTGTACTGGCTTGTCCGCATCATCAAACAGCTTGTTTCCTACCGTTACCCGGCCGTTCTTACGAATCGTTTTGTCCGGCATCAACTCTATCACATCGCCATCATCCGTCACTAGAATCCGCTCGCGCTTCATCCCGATCACGTTCTCAGCCATTTCCGCATTGTGCTCCAACATATAGAATTCACCGTGATATGGCACATAGTTCAGCGGCTTCAGACGCTCCACAAACTGCACGTGATCCTCGTAATATGCATGCCCCGATAAGTGCAATGGCCCTAGACCAGAGAGGTGCGTTTTGCCATTCTGAATCACCTCCGCCCCCTCGCGCAGTAGCCCGTCCACCGTGTTCACCACATGCGGCTCGTTCCCTGGGATCGGGTTACTCGAGAACACGATCACGTCGCTACTCTTGATCTTAATATACTTATGCGCACCGCTCACCATCCGGTTTAATACGGCGTTAAGTTCCCCTTGCGACCCCGTACAAACTACCGTAACTTTGTCATCTGGTAGCTTAATAATATCCTCCATCTTCATAATGGTGTCTTTCGGGATTTTAATCACGCCGGTACGCAGAGCTACTTCGACGTTATTAATCATCGAAAAACCAGCAAAAGCCACTTTCCGGCCACGCTTCGCTGCCTCATTTAGAATCAACTCAATCCGCTTAATCTGGCTCGAAAAACAGCTCACGATCACCCGCCCGTTCGCATAGTGGTCCATCACTCGCCCGAGATTCTCACCAACGTCATATTCCGAATGCGGATGTCGCCCCGGCGAATCGATATTCGTCGACTCGTTCAACATCAAGGCGATACCTTCTTTCTTTACAATCTCGTCCACCCGCTCATAATCCGTCTGCACTCCTAGCGGTCGCTCTTCGTGCCGCCAGTCGCCCGAGAGGTAAATCACTCCGTTCGGCGTCCGCACTACGATCGCTGTATTCCCCGGGATCGAATGTAGCGTATGGATAAACTCCACGCTAAAGTGTTCACTCACTTTAATCACTTCATGCTTGAACGGATCCACCGGCTGATAATTCAGCTCCGGCACGTCGTCTAATTCCGACATCTGTTTCTGGATCATTCCAATCGTAAAAGCCGTTGCGTAGATCGGTGTCGTATGGTTAAACTTCGGCAAAAGGTGCCGACACGCCCCAATATGGTCCAAATGCGCATGCGTAAAACAAATTGCCTTTACATTATCCTTATTATCTTCAAGATATTGGATATCCGGCACCATATAGTTCACGCCCGGATAGTCCGCTCCCGCGAATAACGACCCCATATCTACCACGATCATCTCGTTTTTGTACTCGATAATCGTCATATTCTTACCAATGCCAAACTCTCCTACCCCGCCCATCGGGATCACTCGCACCGCCTCCGGATCCGGTCGTGCCGCTTTCAGCTGCGCACTCGTTACCTGTTGACCACCATAACCGTTATAACGGCTCTTATTTACCGGGATACCGATAATATGCTGGGTTGCTTGTGCATTTACGTCTTGCGAAAGCATCCGCTGGTGATGGACCATCTCACCCTTACGCACCGAGACCCCGAGACCAACTTTCTTGCTCGTTGCGCTACTTTGCGCCTTATTTCCCCCGTTTCCGGCGTTCTTTGCCCCTTTAGCGGCGCCTTTTGTGCTACCCGCCTTACTACGGCTCTCCGCCTTTACATGACCATTACCGGCCTTCTGAGAGGCTTGTTTCGTGCTATTTGCGGCACTTCCAGCAGTTTTCCGCCCTGTTTCAGCCTTTTTATGAGCATGTTTTACTAAGCCAGCATCCTTGCCACCAGCCTCAAAGTTACTATTAAAATTCCGTTTTTGCGCTTCCTCAAATTGTTTTTTAATGTCGGGCAAGCGCTCATTACGCATTTTCATCAAGCGCGCACGGCGCTCAGCTTCTTTATTGTTCATATTTTTCCTCAGTTAATCCCCCAAAGTCATTATCAACTGCATCTATTATAGCAAAACCGCCTTCAAAATTCAAGCCTTTTTGCTAAAAACATGTTAAACTTATCTTAAGTAAAAGAAAACAAACAATGTCAAATTACAAAACTCTTTTCCTTATGCGCCTCCTAAAAAGCCTCATCGACAGTTTCGTCGATACCTTTTTGGTACTCTATTTTCTTGAGGTTTCCAATGATAATATTATCGCTTTAGGCTCTTATCAGCTAGTCTATGTCGCCGTAGTTTACCTAATAATCTATGCCTGTCGCAACTTTGCCAAGACCAGACATCGCATCACGCTTATGCGTATAGCAATGATCCTTGATATACTTTTCTTCGTGTCTATCATGATTCTTAAAGGCGAAATAGCCAACTATGCCTATTTCGTAGGGCTTCTCCGCGGCCTAGAGGAAGGTTTTTATTACAGTGTCTTTAATATGGTCGAAAATGACGGAATTAGCAATACCGAACGCAACCACTATGTTGGTTCTTACCTTGCAGTTAGTTCCCTGGCAGCTATCGCTTTTCCTGCTATTTTCGGCAGCGTCATCCAGTCCAACGGTTTTATCCCGACACTCTCTATCATTCTAGCCATCGTCGGAGTCCGTCTTTTACTTTCTTTTGTTTTTCGGGATACCAACCTGCCCCGCATTAAGCATGCCGATCTCAAGAAATATCGCGAGCCCACTCACAAAGATCGCCGTTTTTACTGGATGAATCTTGCGCATTTCTTTGACGGTATTACTTTTTCGGCTAGCGCTTTCTCCTATGTCGTCACTATCTATATCGTTCAAGTATTCTCGACCAGCTTTAGCTTGGGTATTTTTACATCCATATTTGGCATCATTAGCAGTCTAATCGGTATCGCTTTCGCCAAACTCTTTAAGAAAAGACACTATCCCCCGCTCATAGCGACCTCCGCCATCGCTACTATCATTACCCTCTTCGTCATGATCCTTAACTGCAACGCTATCACCATTATCGTCTTCAACTTCTGCCAAACCGTTTACAAACGTGTCGCCCATGTTATCAACGAAGCTAACGGCGGCAACCTCTGTAACAGCCCTAAAATCCGCCGCAACTACAAAATGGAATATTGGATCACTACCGAGCGATACTACGTTTCCGGTCGCGTTGTAAGTATCTTGCTTTTTATCCTTACTGCCTTTACGCCCGATATCATCCCCATCATGCTCATCTTTTCCCTAGCGCTAGCAGCTTTTGCCTTTTCTTCTCTCCGACTCCAGCGAGCTATCGCTAAGAAAGGATCCTCTCCAAAATCGCCTTCCAGGCACGCTTACGCTTTTCGCAGAATCGACTCTTCGGACTGAGTTACAGCCGCCCAAGCAATTCCTTAAACTCTGTATCGCTCTTTGCACTCAAAGTAATACTTCGCCCCCGCACTTTTGCCACGCAGTCATACTTCTCCCCGAGCCGCTTTTCCTCTTTCAGATATTCATTTACTTTTACAGCTTTTGCCGAGCTCTTTTTCTTCCGGTCCGCGATATACTGCTCTACCCGTCGCGCCGACCAGCCTTCCTCAATCATCTTCGGCAAGATCTCGTGAATCACCTCCGGCTCCATCGAAATCAACGGACGCATTGGTCCTTCCATCAAGTGATGCTCCTGCATCGCTTTCTTTGCCTCCTCCGGCAGCCGCAATAACCGCATCGTGTTCGTAATGCTTGCGCTACTTTTGCCCACCCGGCGGCCAATTTCTTCGTTCTTTAGATTAAACTGCTCCTTCAACTTCGCATAGGCCGTCGCTAACTCGATCGGGCTCAAATCTTCACGCTGCGCATTTTCTACGATCGCCATCTCTAGCCTACTTTGCCCGTCCAAAGTCCGTACGATCGCTGGAATCGTCTCTTTCTCGGCTAGCTGTGAAGCTCGCCAACGCCGCTCACCCGCCACGATCTGATACTTGTTGCCTTTTTTCACCACCACGATCGGCTGCAATACGCCATGTTCGCGAATCGAATCCGCCAGCTCTTCTAGCGCCTCTTTGGCAAACTCTTTGCGCGGCTGATCCTCATCGCGCACCACCTCTGTTAGTTTCAGCTCAACCAGTTTGCTCACCTTTGCGTCTTCACTACTAGTAGGATCGAACGCCTCGTCTACTAAATCTGTCGGGATTAAACTTTCAAACCCCCGACCTAAACCTTTGCCTTTCTTTCCTAGCGCCATCGCCCTTCCCTTTCTTTCCAGCTCACTCGCAACATTACCGTCCAGTCCTTTCCTCTACCTCACGCGCAAAATCCCGATACGCTTTCGCCCCCTTGCTAAACTTGTCATAATCTCCCACCGGCACGCCATGGCTCGGCGCCTCCGCCACCCGCACATTCCGCGGAATCGTTGTCCGGAAAACCTTATCTTTAAAGTATTTCTTTACTTCCGCCAAAACTTCCACGCTTAAACTCGTCCGCTTGTCGTACATTGTCGCGAGCACCCCGAGCAATTTCAAATCTGGGTTCATCGCCTTCTTCACCATCGCCATACTTTCGAGTAATTGTGCCACTCCCTCAAGCGCGTAGAACTCTGTCTGTACCGGCAGGATTAAATAATCCGACGCGATCATTCCATTCACCGTCAAAAGCGACAAACTCGGCGGCGAATCGATAATAATATAATCGTAATTGTCGCGCACGCTCGCCAGCGCTTTCTTCAATACCACAAATTTCTGCTTCATTTTTGCCATTTCGACTTCTGCATTCGCGAGCTGTGGCGTAGTCGGCGCCAAATCAAAGTTTTTAAAGCTAGTCGACAAAATCACATCCGTTAGCTCCGTCGCCCCTAGCATCACCTCTGTCATGCTCGCGTCCAGCTCTGACTTCTGTACTCCGAGCCCTGACGTTGCATTTCCTTGCGGATCCAGATCTACTAGTAAGACCCGATTCTTATCCTTCGCCAAGAAATATGACAAATTCACCGACGTCGTTGTCTTCCCCACGCCACCCTTTTGATTTGTAATACAAATAACCCTCGCCATAGCTATTACCATTATACCACAGGATGGTCCGCTACTTACTTAAATAATACACCTGACACAAGAATGTTCCTCCCATCCATTCTTGTTTTTCTAATCCCGTCGCCTCACGAACCGCTTCCATGATCGCTTCGTGTCCCGGTTGGTCGTTCACGAATATAATTAACCCCTGCGACAAATCTTTCCCACGCACAATCTGCCGTACTTTCTCTTCTGTTATCTCAGAATCTTTCGCAATATAGCTCTCTTCAATCATCGTAAAGAGCAAAATATCATCCAAAAATCTCTGATTGCCCATATTAGCTACATACACTGCCGGCACCTCACGTTTCTCCTCGACTTTTGCCACCAGTTCCGCCCGCTCTTGATACATCATCGGCGGATAGTTCTTCGTCACTAGCGGCAAGACCATCACTATCGCCAAAAATATCACCATAACAATGTCTCGCACTTTTTCCGACCATAACGCCCCTATTATTTTATACAGTCCAAACATCCCTAGAATAAAACTTAGCCCACAGATCGCCATAATGTAACGCAAGTCCTGATATGGCGAAGCCACCGCCGCAATCAGGAAGTACACCAACGTAGCCGCAAAAATCATGCCGTATCTACTTCGTTCTCCTGGTGTAGTCTCGATCTTCTTACCTTTCCTCAATCCTAGCACCCCCATCACTAGAACCGCGATCAAAATCACCGGTAGCACTCCATTAAACGCGTACTGACCCAGCAGCCAAATAAAAATCCCGAGATGTAGCACTAAACTCGAAACGTCTAGCAGATTTTCAATCACGCCCTGTCCGCGGTAGCCAAAGAACATATGCTGAATCGAGTACGGCCAAATCACCAGTGATAAAACTCCCGCCGCTACTAGCGCTCCGGTATACCATCCTAGCTTTTTCCAATCCTTCGCCCGCCAATATCGCACCACCACTACTACGAATAACGGCACTAAGAAGAACAGATAATAATACTGTGTCAGTACTCCTAGCAATGCCACTATCCCAATTGCCACCAACAACTTTGGCTCTATTTTCTTTGCGTCGAGCAGCCTCAAGTGTAACCATGCCGTCACCGTCACCATCAAGGTCAGCAGCGCATACATCCGAATATATAGCACTGTGTCCAGCGTCGCCACCGTCAGCCCTACGCACAATGTCAAAATCAAAGCTTTTACTAGTGCGTGCTTCTCCTGCCGCATTAACCGCTCAGCTATCAAAAATACAAACACCGTCGTCAGCGCCATGATTACGATATTCAACACTATACCCGGCCATCTCGAATAGTTCCCATTCCCACCTATCTCCATCGCGAGCCTCAGGAACAAATAATAGAACGGCGGATGTACGTCGTCACGTTGATTATTATATACCGGCGTAAAATCCCATTTTTCCTCTTCTTGTACCGCCAAATAATCCTCGTAATATTCCCCACTGTGCCAATGGTCGTAAAAATCCGGCGCGTCAATTAATTCTACTCGGTCATAGTTCGTTAAACCATAAGAATATGCCTCGTCCATATGGATATAGGCCTTGTTCATGCCCGCCACCACATAAACCACACTTTGTAAAATAATAATTAACGCTAGCCAAAAGACTTTTGATTTTTTAACTTTTTTCCAAGCCTGCTTCATCACCTCCAGTATAGCACATCTGGTCATCCTCACCAAAAACTCCCCCAGACGGGGGAGTTCATTTTCAGCTTTTGGGCTACTTAATCGAAACGATTTCAATCAAGCTATATTTTTGGCGATGGCCAGTCTCTTTATGGACGCGCTTCTTTGAGTGGTAACGAATGACGCGAATCTTTTCACCTGCGACTTTTTCGTCCACAACTTTTGCCGAAACCTTCACGCCTTTCACTTCTGGCGTACCAACCGTAACCTTGTCGCCATCAATTACAAGCAAAGCACCAGTTTCGAGCTCTTTGGTTCCTGCCGGAAGGAGGTCCACCCGGAGGGTCTCTTTCTCTTCGACGAGATATTGCTTACCGCCGATGAGCACAACTGCTTTCTTCATATTTTTCCCTTAAATATTATTGTCTCCCGCCATTTTATCAAACTTCCGCCCAAAAGTCAAGCTTCCAGCTACTTTCGGCCACGCGCTTTCTTCGTCACGTGCTTCACTGCCTTATGCGTCTTGAACCAATAAACTAGTCCGGCAATAATTACTATAACAATCGCCACCGCCAAAATAATCTCCGCTGGACCCGTATTCGGCAATTCTTTCGGAGTTTCTGGTTCTGGCTCCGGCTCGGGTTCTGGCTCCGGCAACTCCGGCTTCGGCGTCGGCTCTTCCGGGTCTACCGGCGGCTCTACTGGTGGTTCTTCCGGTTCTACCGAAGTTTCGATAGCTTGCGTCTGGATCGTATAAACGACCTGCCCAGAATAGTCCGCGCACCCTAGAACCACCCCGTTCAAAGCATTTACACCGATGAACGTCCCCGTATCTGTAAACAAGTTCGTCGACAAGGTTGATCCATTTGTTGCATAACCGTTATAAATTTTTGCCGAACCGGTTACATAATGCAAAGTCACAGCTTCCTTCGCCGTAATATATGCCTCATCCCAAACTTGTAACGGATTCGTGTTTGAGGCCGAGATAATTCCAACCACTTTTCCGCGTTCGCCTTTCGCAAGTTCCTGCGGAAAACCACTCGAAACTCGTACATCACGCGCTACACCCTTATAGCCGTGCGCTTTATCGTTATAAGTTTCCGAAGCATCATTGTGATAATAAATATATACTTCGTATTGTTTTCCTGCCTCAATCGTAATATCACTTGAATAGGTCGCGCCGACATTCTTCTCGGCAATCCGCACAAAGTCCCGCTCATCTTGTACAGCCGCATTGTCCGTAATCGAATTAAAGACCGGGTAATCTGCTGGTGTATTATTAGTGAAGGTTGGTCGCTCTGGCCCCCACGCCATCACAGCCGGTGCCATCGCTACCTGCCCCAGGAATAGCGCCCCCGCCGCTACTCCTGCCAAAAGTTGTTTTCTTTTCATTTTATTCCTCCTATTTGTTTTCGCTAACTTTCTATAGCTCACCTAAAATACTATTGATATAGGCCTCAAATTCATCATCGGTCGGCCCCTCAAGAATCTCGTTTTGGTCAGCCTTTGCTTGTTCTTCCTGAGCCTGTTGTTGCTGCTCTGGAGTCTGATTCTGATCAGCTTGCTGATTCTCTTTAATAGTGCCCTGAATCTGCTGTTCATTCTCATTATTCTGCTGGCCGCCGCCTACCACAACTTCAACTTCTTGACCTTCTTGACCTTCCTGAGCTTCTTGACCTTCGCCGGCTTCTTCAGCCCCGCCAACCATTGTAGTCGTTCCTGGCGCGCCATTCATGATCTCCGTAATCGACGGTGGTGCCACTTCTGGAGTTTTTGCTTCTGGCGCCGTCTCCGTTACATCCGGAGTTCCTTTTACTTCCGCCCCTAACGGAGCTTCGTCGACTCGCTTCTGCTCAAGCTCCGGATTCTTCACCTGTGGAACCTCCGGCTCTGGAGGAGTCTCTGGAGGAGTCTCTGGAGGAGTTTCAGGTGGAGTCTCTGGAGGAGT
>CAYOLY010000007.1:39041-50203 GCA_964404945.1 uncultured Candidatus Saccharibacteria bacterium
GAGGAGTTTCAGGTGGAGTCTCTGGAGGAGTTTCAGGTGGAGTCTCTGGAGGAGTTTCAGGTGGAGTCTCTGGAGGAGTTTCAGGTGGAGTCTCTGGAGTCGCTACCCTATCCTCAACATTCCGCTGCCAGCCACAATGCATATTGTAATCGCCCGTCTCTTCAACCAAGTTCCCGTTCTCATCGATATACCGAAGCGTGATTCGCACCTGCTTCTGCCCATTACGCTGAATCGGCGTCAAACGCAAAACGAGATTTCCTGGTAAATTCGCCGCCCCTGCCCCTAGCAAGTTCTCTATCCAAAATGATTTCTCCGCTTCATTCTCAATATAATATTCATACTCTGTCGACTCTTGTTGGAACGCTTCTGCCAAATTTTCATACAACGCGTTCTGCAACGCCGCTACATCTTCCCCGTTTACTAGCAGATCCCGTACTTCGTCTGCCGTCTCTGTTCCGGTTAGCCCACTCGCTTTCAGCACACTCGGATATGCCGAAACCGTCGCCGCCAGCATTATCGGATCGTTATAACAATCATTCAATATTGATTCACGCGTCCCATCCACATCTTCATAAAATTCCGTCTTATCTACGCCAAAGCTATGAATGCCTCGCGCATTACCCGATGCATCGTACCAAATTTTATCAGGATTTCCAAAAGTCTGCGAAAAATCATACCTCAAGCCATTCGGCAGGCTTTCGCGCGTATCTGGCAGCTCCTCCGGCGCCGCATCCGGCGTTGCTTCGCCAGCACCCCCGCCACCAGCCCGCTCTCCCTCCGCAGCACCAGCTTCACTCCCGCCGTCGCCAAGATCGCTTACGCCGCCCACTACCGCCGACGCAGCGCCCGCACCTGGATCCGCTTCCGAGCCCGTTGCATTAGCTGCAAACCCCGGCATAATCGACGAGCACGCCGACAACACCAAGGCCATAATCGTAATCCCTGCCGCAAGCAAAGCTCTCTTCGCCTGCCTTCGCCACGGTCTTCTACCTTTCAGATTTTCATGGACATTATTGACAACCTCTGCTTTGTTTTCTGGCGTCAAAATATCTTCCTTGCCGTTTGCCGGATTCCTCTCGCCCCTAGACGACTCCATCTTATTAATCGCAGCCAAGAGCACACCTAGTCTATTTGCATATTCCGGATCATCTTGTGCAAACTTAAGAACTGACTCCGCCGTCGCCTGCTTTAGTTCATCCAACGTAATCCGTTCCGGACTATTAAAGTCAGCTTCGCCCCCTGCCGCTGCTTCCGTCAAGTCAACCACAATCTCTGGATTCTCTTCACCCTCGTTCGCCTCTTGCTCCGCTTGCGCGGCTTTTACTTTCTCCGGGTCAGGGCCAATCAAATCAATGTCATCCAAGTTCGCCATCCCAAACCACTTACCATCTTTCTCCTCGTCCCACTCTTTCCCCATCATTGTTCGGGTAACAAAACGGAACTTTCGTCGCATCGATAACAGGTCTCGCCGCGCTTCGTTTGCGCGCTCCTCTGCTCGCGGGTCACTACCGATTGTCGTTATTCTGCCGCGGAACCCCACGCCCTCGACCACTCCTGGGTCTTTCCCAGATAACTCCGCGATTTCCTTCTGCAGCTTCGCCATATCCGCCTTCGCTTGTTCTACATAGGTCTTCAAATCGCGCCCGTTCAAAATCCGCTCAGCTTCTTCTTTCTCACCCTGACGCTGCGCATCACGCGCCAGCTCCAGCGCCTTACGTCGCTCCTCCTCCACCGGGTTCAGCATCATGCCCTTACCGTCATAATTCTCGACGATATTTTTTATGGTCGCCTCCGAGAACATCTGATTCCCCATCCGGTCTTTCGCATTCGTCAGCATCTCGCGATATTCTTCGCGCCGCTTTTCTAGTTCCGCCTGGTCAATCTCCCCTCTCGTCAGTTCCTCTTCTTCCATCCCCACCGCTTCCGCATGCCGCTTTCGAGCATTGCGCACAAACTCCGCATACTCTTCCGGCGTGTCGTCATCATCTGGAGCTGTATTAAGATAAAACTCTTTTACTTTACCCGTTTTCTTATCTTTCACTAAGCGATAAATCAGCTTATTTCCGTCCTCGTCGGTCACAATCTGCCCGTCTCGCAAGCGCGTTGGGTCCGCAATCCGGCGCATCTTTCCGTCAACAATCTCAAAAAACTCTTTCCGATCTGGGTGCATAGCTTTGTGTGTCACCTTGCCAGTTTCCGGATCAACTTCCTTAACCCAGTGCTCATTCGACATTTCTACTACCGTCCCCAGTTCCGGCGTGTCGTCCACTAGCCAAGTCTGCATCTTCTCTTTCAACCGCCGGTCTGCCGCCAATTTTTCCTCCGCCGCCTTACGCTCAGCCTCCGCTGCCGCCTTTTCTTCGGCCGCCTTCTGTTCTACCTCTGCCTTCGCCGCATCCTCGGCCGCGCGCTCTTCCTCCGTCAAAGCCGCCCGCCTAGCCTCTTCCGCCTGCTCTGCCTTCATCCGTTTATCTTCTTCTGAACCCTTGAGCGGCATCGAGTTCGCCTCCAGCTCCCAATCCGGCTCGCCCAGCTTGCTCAAGACCTCGTTCAGTTTTCGGATACTACTCAGAATCCGCTTGTCATTCTTCTCCTTCGCCCGCAAATCCCGATATTGATACCTACGTAAGCCCTCGATTCTCTGCATCAAATCTTCGCGCGCTTGTTCCAGCCTCTCCGCTTCCTCTTTGCCATAGGTCTTCACCGCTAGCTCGTGCCGCGCCTTACTCTCGTCCTCCACGGTCTTTTGGACATCCTTCCCCAGCAGCTCCTCTTGTTGTCGTCGCTTCTCTGCCGCGGTCTCAGCGCTCGGTTGTTGCCTCTCCCCGCTCGCCCCGCCAAAGTTCATCTTTTCTCCCGCCATCGCTACGCCTCCTCTCCATTAGCTGCTATCAGCCGTTCATACTCCTCTTCAGTCAACGGCTCGTCCCCTGGACTTTGCACTACACCTTCCAGATCATCTTCGTTCTCAGCCTCAATCTGCATAATCTGCGTCCGCTCAATTTCCGTCTCGAAATTATCTGGCACTCCACCCGCCAAATAATCCGCCCGAAATTTTTCCATCGCCTGTTTAATGGCCGGAGTCGCATCCACATCCTCCACTCCCGCAAAAAACTTATCCAATTCCTCATCCGAACCGTCATTATCCAAAATCTTTTCAAGCTCAAGCAGTTTACTATCTGGTAACGCCGCCAAAATCGCTTTCTCAATAGCATCATTTAGCCCCTCCAGCAACGCCCGCTTTAGCGCGCCACGCATTTCCATGCTTAGTTTTTTCGCGTCGCCACGCTCCATAATCATCGCATCTACATACGTTGATAACATTCGCTGATCATTGTATTTTCTGTCTGGCATTTTTGTTACCCTAAAACCTTTCCGTTGCTTATTTGGTTTTGTGGCCGTCCGTCTTCTGTTTTGCCTATGGCTTTCAAGCTATAGCTTTTCAGGTTACACTTCGCCCGGATGATTTAGCGACGCCTAACCTGAACAAAACGGCCAATACATGACTATCCTGCCTTCATTCTACCGCAAGCATTATCGCCTGTCAAACTCTTTATGTCTTATCGTGTATTTTTTACAACAAGCATTAGCATACAGAAAAACCGAACATTTGTTCGGTTTTTCTGCTCTTTTCATGATTGCCTCTTTTCTCTAGACACTTATAGATTAAAGTTATTATTTGGTTGTCGGACTATGATTTTTACTATTATCTTGATACGTTTTTCGTATCTATCACTAACAAGCTTATGCTTGTTTTGTCCTTTACCTCCAGTTTTAAAGTTATTATCTCGCTCACTTCATACTTTTACATCGGAACACTCCTGTTATTGTAATTATTAGTTAATGTTTCACGCTAGTGTTATACATTGTTTTACTTACGAATTCGGACAACCTTGACCGGCATACTCTTTTTCGCGGACAGGTCTCTTACTGCGATCCTATACATTTCTCCTCCTCATTAGGCCCAAACATTCATGTTCAAAATTCCTACGCCCAGCTTTTTGGCTTTCGCCCTTGCCAAGACTCTATTTAAGTCTACATCGCTGTTTGGTTTGGCAATGTGCTCCGCTTCGTTGTTCGGAACTTCGAAAGCGTTCCATGCTCGCCCATTGTCCATAGAGTCGTTAACGTTAGCTTCACTTGGGTCAAACTCATCGCAATAGTCCATATATTTTCCGTTGAATTTACCACTGGCTTTAATTTTTTCACTCATGTTGGTCACCGTTTTTGTTTATGTTTGCTTCCTCAACTCTTTATTTCCTTTCTTTATATTTCTTTTTGTCAAAGTTTTTGGAAGCTTTTGTCTGGTTGTAGCTTTACCTTTTGCTACGATTATTTTATTTATATGTTTGTTAGATGTGTTTGTTTATTATCTAACTGTCTTCATCTTAGCACACATCATGCAAAAAGTCAATACCTTTTATGCTTATATTTTTCTTAAAGTCAAATAAACAGGGGTCGTTCTGTAAATTATAGCTTCTAAACCGTTGTACTTTATACAACAAAACTACATTTTTACAAAAATTTTGCTTCCTTGTTGAGCCCTTTACGACGAAATGCATTTTTTGGTCATGCTTGTGCTTGCTAAAGTTTTTCATTTTGTGCTAGCTTAGGAGTAAGCCACCAGAGCCAAAGTATTTTAATAGGAAAGGATTTGAGGTATGAAGTGTACTTTTAGTCTCTGGCGTATTCGCGTCACACTAAAAATTGCTATCTCTGCGAAGAAGCGGAAATAGCAATCTAAACTTTTATATCCTCAGTCTAACACTAACTGAATAGCGAGTCAAGCTTTCCTAACGGAAAGCTTGCTGCGGGGCGTAGACTCGGAAAAGAAAGTTTACTTTCTTTCCTCTCGTACTCCTACCGCAGTTCAAGCTCCTCCTACAAAGGAAAGCAAGAGCCAAAAGGTCGAGTAATATCAACTGCTGGTGCTCTGGTGGCTATTTTGTGGGTTTTATAAAAAGTTTAGAATACGATTGACTGATTGTATCTCGTCCGCAGCGGAGCCGTGGCACATAATGCCAATTATTATGGCGGGACAGTTTGGAATTCGTCCCACGCAATGTATTATCATATCGGAACTACAATAGCTAAGGGCGAGGACGTCTTTTCTGTACGGTATCTATATGTCCAAGGTTACGATGTCGACAACGATCGTAAAAATGGTGAACGTTCCACGGGTTCTTCCCTCCGTTGTCTAGCCATAGAGTAATCAAGGGAGGATGAAGAAGCAAGTTCTCCACATATCCCGCCCAGAGAACGAGCTCTTACCTCGGAATGAGATACGGTTGCTCCATGTTCTGCACTAGATCAAAATATGGTTGCATCGTAAACGTCTCCTGTCCAAGCATCACCAAAATCGTAAACAAATCCGCCCTCAGCGCATCGACCGACTCATTATCGTCCAACTCCGCCTCAAGCTTGATATACTGCCCGTCAATCCCGTCTACCGTATCAACATAGATCACCGTGCGCTCGTCTAGCCGTAGCTCTTGGCGCTGTCGACTCACTTCAGCCACTTTCCGAAATCCCAGTTGATGTACGATCCCAGACGCCTCAGTGTAATCCTGCACTTTAGTATAATTCACCCAGTCAATCCCGCTATCCTCAATATGCCGCTTTAAATACATCACATAGATCGCCGGCTGCTCTGTCGTTTGTACTTCCGTGCGCATTACTAAGCGCGGGAAATTCATCGCTGGCCGATAGTCATGTGGCAAATAGATCCGCTCATGCTGCCAAATCACCGGCGATAGCTCCATGCCAATCCCCGCGATCTGCTGATCAAATCGTTCTCGATCCGCTAACCGACTCTTCACGATCAACTTCTTCATGCCTTCATTATAGCACAAACGGCTTCCCTTTGCCAAATACTTACCCACCGACTCGAACTTCTCACATTAATCTCTACCTATGCTATAATGGTTTCAAATAATTGGGAGGTCTTATGATCATTGTCGCTGTCATCCTTGCCATTATCGTGTTAATCATGATTCCTGGCATCCGTATTATTAACCAATATGAGCGGGGTGTCGTTCTGCGTCTTGGTCGCTATTCACGCACGCTCGACCCAGGCTTTCGGATTATCATTCCCTATATTGACCATATGACCAAAGTCGATATCCGCACTACACCTATGGACATCCCGAAACAAGAGGTCATCACTCGCGACAACGTCACGGTCAACGTCGACGCCGTGGTCTACGCCCGTGTCATTGACGCTAGCAAAGCCGTCCTCGAGACGACTAGTTTTCGTTACGCTACTAGCACTTTTGCCCAGACCGCACTCCGTGATATCACTGGCAATTTTGACCTCGATGAAATCCTCAGTAAACGTGATGAGATTTCCGCTCAAATCCGCGAAATCGTTGACGCTCAGACTGACAAGTGGGGCATCGATATTGAAAGCGTTCGCCTCCAGAACATTGAATTACCAGCCGACATGAAACGCGCCATGGCCAAACAAGCCGAAGCTGAACGCGAACGTCGTGCCGCGATTATCTCCGCAGAGGGCGAAAAAGCTTCGGCTGCCGCTGTTGCCGAAGCCGCACGCATGCTTGCACAAACTCCTGGCGGCATTAATATCCGCACGCTCCAAACTCTCGAGAAAATCAGCACTGACCCGTCGCAAAAGACCGTTATTCTCCTGCCAACAGACCTCACCGACAAAGTTCATCTCCGCTAGTCCAGCCTAGCTATTCAAAAGCTAACCTTTTCGAGACGACAGCGGTGCCCTATATCTTATATCCGACGACGCACCGCCACGGCGACATTTACGCCTCGGCTCGTTCGCGCCACAACTTTAATTCTCAACATCTTCTATCGCCTTTACTCTTTTTGGCAAAATCTTACTTATTAATTTCGCCACCACTCCTGCGACCAGTACGATCGCCGCTAGCGAACCAGTCACGCTCATTGTACTTCGCGCCGAAGTCGCCGCTATCGCCGGCTTACCCGCGCTCGTATTCGGCGCCGAGACCTGCTTTATCGTCGTCGCAGCAACTACCTTTGGCGTCGTCAAAACCACTTTTGCTGTCTGATTCGGCTTCGCAATCGCCTGCTTCGCAGGGACCGGAGCTGCGGCTTCCGCTACTACCGCTGCCACGGCATTTTGTGCTACCGCCTGGCTATTAGTCTGAATCATCAAGCGAGTCACATACGCTCCGTCCAACAAGGCATCTACCAATTCCGTAATGTCTTCGGCTGTGCGTTTCGCATATTCATTTTGTGCTTTTATGCTCTGTTCGACCAAACCATTCAAATAAGTTGTATACCCAGCCTCACCAGCCTGGCGCGCTTCCATTGCAGCGATCTCGGCATCGTTAGTAGCGTTAATTAATATCGCCATGCTCGGCTTCGCTACTTGACTAGTTTTTGTTTCGGCAATACCTGCGCCTTCTAGCGCCAAGGCTCTACCCGGCATTGCCATCCCCAGAACACCTACCACTGTCAACACGCCCAAAATCTGCGCCTTTTTCACTCTCTTCTCCCAAAAATTAGTTTTACTCTTACCTCTATTTTCAGTCTATCAGATTAGGGAGTTCGAGTCAATATTATCTCGCCAATTCACCTACCAAGTCAATCTACTTTCCAGAAGTTATAGCCAACGTCAAATTTTCTCACCTTTGCGCGCCCGGTTCGCCCATTCGTCGGCCAGTTCGTTTAGCTCCGTCCCAACGTGTCCACGCACCCATACTAACTCCACTGGATTGTCCAGATATAGCTGATAAAGCTCCTTTACAATGTCCAAATTCTTAATTTCGCCCGACTTCTTTTTCCAGCCGTTGCGCGCCCAGCCTGGCGCCCACTTCGTCACCACATTAATCCAAAATTCCGAATCACTGTGAATCTCACAAGGCTCTCCCGCTGCATACTTGATCGCCGCAATCATCGCCAAGCCTTCCATTCGAATATTAGTCGAGTCCTTTTCTGCTCCCAAAGCTACCGGCTGGCCTTTTTCAATTACTGCATATCCACCCGGACCTGGGTTCGGGCTTGCACTCCCATCCGTCCACAAAACTTTCACGCTTCTATCCTCTTAATTTTGCTATAAATATCATACCAGCTGTACACCCGTTGCATATTTGGCAATTCCATATCCTTGTTATATGGCTGGTCAAACACAAAAATCCGCGTCTTTCCAACCAAAGTCTCTAAATATTCCGGCAAATCCTCAACCATCACATCAATATCCTGCTCCGCACAATAAGTTCCCTTATCGTTCGGAGCTGGTCGACCGCGATGAAATTCAATCTTATCATACTCAATCTTGTTCTGCGCTAGCCAGTCAACCGTGATTTCCTCCCAATTCTTCCCTTCCGGCATCCCAAGCACTGGCGGATCATCATTATTTCGCCCCGTAACAATAAAAATCTCGTGCCCATCTGCGCGCAACTTATGGATTACTTCCGCCGCAAAACACTGCGCCGGCCAAATCCACATCTGGTATTTAGCGTAACGCCGCCAAAACTCATCGCGCTGTTCTTTCGTAAGGCCCCACATCGCCCGGGTACCGTGTTCCTCCGGGCGCTGCAAACCAGGCAACCCTTCCTCAAAACAAAACTTCGCCCCATAAGCCAGCATAAATTCCTGCCGATAGTTCAAAACTCCGTCAATATCTACCCCGATGCGCACACTACCTCCTTTTCCTCTCTCCATTATAACATAGAGTAATCAAGAGAGGATGGAACGACTACAGGTTTAAGAATCCTTCTCTAGGCTAATCGTTACATTCTCCCCATTCACTTTTGCAATTTCATCATATGCGAAGTTTCCATCTTCGACTAATTCTGTTGCCAAGACTTCATTTTTCAACGTCTCGACCCACTCTTCCGGAATCTCCGTGCCTACGCTCAGCTTAATTCGATCATCAACGTTCAGCCCTGCTTTCTTGCGCGCGCTCTGCACTGCTCGAATCAATTCTCGCGTCCAACCTTCCTTCGCCAGCTCTTCCGTAATATCCTTATCCAGCCAGGTTTCTTTTCCATTCTCGACCGTCTTTACATTCACTTCGTCGCGCACAATTTCCTCCGCCCACTCCGGCAATTTCTCGCCAGCATAGACTAGCTTCGCCAACGGCTGCCGTACTTTCACCTGCTCTTCCGAGTCCGATTTCTGCATCCTTAGCGCCAAACCTTCGTTAATAACCGCCCGCGCCCGCGCCATTTCTCTAAGTACTTCCTCATCAACATCGCAAGTCATCGGATAATTACGCAAATGTACACTCTCACCGCTCCCCGTCATATTCTGATATAGTTCTTCCGCCAGGAACGGAATAAACGGCGCCAAAGCCTCCGCCATCTTTACAAGAACGACGTACAACGTAAAGTAAGCTTCGTTTTTATCGTTATCGTCCTCCGACTTCCAGAAACGCCGTCGGCTTCTACGCACGAACCAGTTACTCAAATCGTCTACAAATGGCAACACCCCCGCTAGCGCCTTCGGGATATTATATTCTTCCATTCCATCAATGATCTGCTGCTTCGTTTCATGCCAGCGACTCATAATCCATCGGTCAAGCGGACTCTTAAGATCAGCTACTGCTTTGCCTTCCGGCTTCCAAGCCGTCTCAAAATCCCATCCGTCCACCTCCGCATACGTCACAAAGAAATCATACACATTCCAGATCATCGCCAGCTTCCGCTGCACGTCCGAAACATCTTTATCAGTCAGCGCGAAATCCTCCCCACTTAACACCGGCGAGCTAAGCAGTAAGAACCTCAGTGCGTCCGCCGAATATTGATCCATCAAAACGTTCGGATCGGTATAATTCCCCAGCGACTTCGACATCTTTCGCCCATCGTTCCCCGCCAACGTTCCCGTCGTGATCACATTCTTAAAGGCATTTTTCTCTGCTCGCTCCTGCGCTACCTTGCCAAACCCTCCTGCTTCCGCTAGCGCCGTATTCACCACATGCACATAGTAGAACCAAGCTCGCACCTGCCCCACATACTCGACAATGAAGTCCGCCGGATAATTCCGCTCAAACTTTTCCTTATTCTCAAACGGATAATGTAGCTGCGCGAATGGCATCGAACCACTTTCAAACCAACAGTCTAAGACCTTCTCGATCCGCTTAAAATGTTCGCCATCAATATCAAACTCAATCTCATCCACCCATGGTCGGTGATAGTCCTCAAGTCTTACCCCGCTCAACTTCTCCAGTTCATCATAGCTCCCCACCACTTTCACCGTACCCTTGTCGCCCTTCCAGACCGGCATCGCCGTCGCCCAAAAGCGATCGCGCGACAAATTCCAATCCGGCGCTTGCTCGATATTTTTCTCAAATCGCCCATGTTTCAGATATTCTGGGAACCAATTAACATTCTCATTCTGCGCGATCATCAAATCCTTCTGACCTTGCACATCAAAGAACCAGCTCGGGAACGCCCGATACATGATTCGCTGCTTCGAACGCGGATTAAATGGATACTCGTGCTTAATGTATTCAATTTTCTCGATCGGTCCTGCCGCTTCAAGACACTTCGCAATAAACTTGTTCGCTTCCCAAATCTGAATCTGCCCCTCCTCGTTTGGCCGCACCCCCGCTGCCTTCAAACCCTCGTCCGCTCCCGGCAAATAACAGCCATATTCGTCCAGCACATCCACCACTGGCACGCCATTTTCGCGCCCCAGATTATAATCATCCTCACCATAGGCCGGCGCAATATGCACGATCCCAGTACCGTCACTATCCGACACAAACTCCGCCCCCCAAACTTTATGCGCATTCTCGCCTTTTGCTGGATAATAATTCTTCTCGAACTTCTGCCAATCAACTAGTTTCTTCTCTGGCTCACCCAGGAACAACGGTACATATTCTAGCCCGACTAGCTCTTTTCCGTCAAACTCCGCCAATTTCTGCCAATCCTGTTCCAATTTCTTCTGCAGCTCCACCGCGCGGCTCTCCGCCACCACGAAAATTCGCCCTTCCCCCGCATCGTAAGCCGCATATTTCAACTTTGGACTCACTGCTAACGCCATATTCCCCGGCAATGTCCACGGCGTCGTCGTCCACGCCAACAGATAAACATTCGTATCTGAATTTTCGACTTGAATGGACGACTCCGCCAACCTAAACTTTACATAAGCTGACGGATCTGTTACCTCTTGATACGCATCATTATCCATCGTCACTTCCGACTTCGACACCGGCGTCGCAA